>NZ_JBGGKR010000015.1:0-181295 GCF_041287235.1 Mycobacterium sp. pR1184
CAACACTCAACGCCGCCACAGCGCACTCGACGGCCAACCACCAATCAGCCGACTGTGACCAACGTACCGACCGAGTACAGCTAGACCTTGCGGATCACCGTCACGACCTTGCCGAGCACGGTCGCGTCATTACCGGGAATGGGATCGAACGCCGGGTTGTGCGGCATCAGCCACACCTGACCGCCGGCGCGCTTGAATGTCTTGACGGTGGCCTCACCGTCGAGCATCGCGGCGACGATGTCGCCGTTGTCGGCGACATTCTGCTGCCGCACCACCACCCAGTCGCCATCGCAGATCGCGGCTTCGATCATCGAGTCGCCGACCACCTTGAGCAAGAACAGCGTGCCCTCGCCGACCAGCTCGCGGGGGAGCGGGAAAACGTCCTCGACGGCCTCCTCGGCCAGGATCGGTCCACCGGCCGCGATGCGCCCCAGGACGGGCACGAACGTGGGTTCCGGCAACGCGTCGGATCCGGCGACTTCGGTGGCCGGCGCGGCCGCCACCGCGTCGTCGGCGCCGCGGACATCGACGGCCCGGGGCCGGTTCGGGTCCCGGCGCAGATATCCCTTGCGTTCGAGGGTGCGCAGTTGGTGAGCCACCGAAGAGGTCGATGTCAGGCCGACGGCGTCGCCGATCTCCCTGATGCTCGGCGGGTAGCCACGGGTGGTCACCGACTCCCGGATGACATTCAAGATGGTGCGTTGCCGCTGAGTAAGCGATGAATCCACGGAATGCAAGCGGCCGTCTGGGCCGGTTGCCGAAGTGTCGTTGCTGTCGCTCATGGCACTGAATGTAGCCTCCCTCAACGCAAGAATCAAACATGTGTTCGACTGGCGTGTCATGGCCAGCACATGGTGGCTAAAGACCCTAGAACGGCCGAATCACACGTGTGTAACTTTTGCGTAGACCGGGTACCTGTGCTGCATGGAAGGGACGGCGATCGGCAGAAGTTGTCGGTGGCGAGGTCTAGCGTTTGGCTCGTGCGACACGCTTCGCTCAAATGTTCGGATTTCGAACACACGAGCGATAGTGTCGAACACACGAGCGAGGATTCGACGACCGGAGGAACGCACCATGACGCTCATGCACACAGTCTCACCGCGGACCAGCAACATGCGGCGCCCCAGCGATGGGCTGGTCGCTCGGCCTTGTTATGACGTCGCACGGCCCCGCTACGAGCAGGAGCGCGTGCTGCGCTCGCGCCGTTCCGGGCAGACCCGGCCGGCGGGAGCGCCGATGCGCTACCGCGGTACCGGTGTTTCGATGTCGCAAGCGACGCATCGCCGCCGCCCGGTCACGCTGGGGACGACGGTGGGTCTGGCCCTGATGGCCGGCGTCATCACGCTGTGGCTGGGCCTGGTCGCGAATCTCGGTCAGATCGCCAACGGCGACTCCGCGGCCGCTCCCGTGCCGGACCGGCTGTCGGTCGTGCAGGTCGAGCCGGGCGAATCCCTTCAGGATGTGGCGCACCGGGTCGCGCCGGAAGCGCCGGCCCGCCAGGTCGCAGACCGCATCCGCGAACTCAACAACCTGAGCTCGCCGGCGCTGGCCGCCGGTCAGACCCTGATCGCGCCGGTCGGCTGACCCTGACCGGGTATCGCGAAAACCGCTCTACGCCAAGGCTCCTCGATCCTCTCGTCGGTCACGGCACCCGCGCTGTGGCTATGTTCGCCTGCCGGGGGAGCGCACGGGTACGCTCGGAGTGTTCTTCCGAGAAGCCGGCACAGCGAAGGAGCGGTCATGCACTGCCCGTTCTGTCGCCATCCCGACTCCCGGGTGATCGACTCCCGGGAAACCGATGAAGGCCAAGCCATTCGGCGCCGGCGATCCTGCCCGGAGTGCGGGCGACGGTTCACCACCGTAGAAACCGCGGTCCTGGCCGTCGTCAAACGCAGCGGTGTCACCGAGCCGTTCAGCCGCGAAAAAGTCATCAAAGGCGTGCGGCGCGCCTGCCAGGGCCGCCAGGTAGACGAGGACGCGCTGAACCTGCTGGCCCAGCAGGTGGAAGACACCGTGCGTGCCGCCGGCTCGCCGGAGATTCCCAGTCACGAAGTCGGCTTGGCGATCCTCGGCCCGTTGCGCGATCTGGACGAGGTGGCCTATCTGCGCTTCGCCTCGGTATACCGGTCCTTTTCGTCGGCCGACGATTTTGAGCGCGAGATCGCCGCGCTTCGCAAGCACCGCCAAGTATCGACACCGAGCTGACCCCGATGCCCCCGGACTTGCATCCCGATCTCGAAGCGCTCGCGCCGCTGCTCGGCACCTGGGCCGGCCGCGGTTCGGGCGAATACCCGACCATCCAGCCCTTCGACTATCTCGAAGAAATCGTATTTTCCCATGTGGGCAAACCGTTTCTGGCCTACGCGCAAAAGACGAAAGGGGCCGACGACGGCAAGCCGATGCATGCCGAGACCGGCTACCTTCGGGTGCCGCGGCCCGGCCACGTCGAGATGGTGCTGGCCCACCCCAGCGGTGTGACCGAAATCGAGGTCGGGACCTACCGGGTGACCGGCGGCGTCATCGAAATCGAGTTGGCCACCACATCGGTCGGATTGACCCCGACCGCCAAAGAGGTTTCCGCGCTTGGCAGAACCGTGCGGATCGACGGCGACCGGCTCTCCTACTCGGTGCGAATGGGTGCGGTCGGGCAACCCCTGCAGCATCATCTGTCCGCGGAGCTGCAGCGCACGTCGTGAATCTCAGTCGAGTTGTGTCACACCGTCGTTGACGACGCGCCCGGCGACGCGAGCCCAGCCCTCGGGCTTCCACAATGTTTCCAGCATCGATCCCTTGCCCTGGACGATGCTCAGGTCGCGGCCGAGATGGTCGGTGATCCGCATGGCCGCCGAGCCGGTCGCTTCGTCTTCTGGCACACCGAGATTCGCTACGAACATCCGGGAACGCAGTGCCCCGGCGGACTGATCGATCCAGGCCCACAAGTAGTGCGCGGAGTCGTCGGGAAATTCGCCGGGATCGGCCGCGAGAACCTGGTCAACGGACGCGAATTCGTGGAAGCGCAACTGCGGGCCCCATTCCGGGCGGGCGCACACACCCACCAGGTCTCCCTCGTAGTGCACCCCCACGATGCCGGCCGGGACCGCAAGTGTGTCGACCGGCATGCCACTCGCACGCAGCCACCATGACGCCCCGACGCTCGGATGCCCGGCGAACGGAATCTCGGTGCGTGGGGTGTAGATCGTGGCGTGCGCGGTGGTCGCGCCGTCGATCGGCAGATCGATGAATACCGTTTCGCTGTAACCCAATTGGGTGGCCAGCCGCTGGCGATCGGCGGGTGGGACCTGGCTGGCGTCGACGACGCCCAACGGATTACCGAAGTTGCCGTCCCGGTCGGTGAAGACACGCAACACCGTCACGTCGATGCCCATGGTGCGACTGTACGGGCCGGGTCAAACCAATTATCTACGTCGCGCTGCGCTCGTCGGAACCCATCGCCTCGAGCACCGCGACGCGGGTGTCCGCCGAGCCGGTGACGGTGCCTTCACCCCGGCCGGTGCGCAGCAGCGCGCGCAACGCGGCCTGGTCGTATTCGGCGGGTGCGGTCGTGTCGATGAAGCGCTGGACGACGTCGATGAAACGGGCCGGGTCTTCGTGGAACGGGAAGTGGCCGGCGCCCTGGAAGATCTCCAGGCGCGAGCCGGGCATCGCGGCGTGTGCCATCCAGGCATGGCGGACCGGAACCACCACATCCTTGGTGCCCCAGACGATCTGCACCGGGATGGCCTCGGTCAAATAACATCGGTCCAGGAACGTGACGATCTGCCCGCGCCAGTCCACCACGGCCCGCAGTGTCCTGCTGAAGGCCGATGAGGCCGTCGGCTCCGGCAAGTCGTCCAGGATGCGTAACACGTTCGGCAGATCGCGGCCCAAGCCGGTCGATCCGATCGCCAGGCCCGCGAGCCGCCCCGCCAGCTGGACTGCCGGCAGTACCAGGGGCAGCCGCAGCAGTGCCAGCGCCTCGGTTCCGATCGGCAGCGACGCCAACCGGAACGCGACGTTGACGTCCTTGGTGACACCGCCCGCGGCGACCAGGATGAGCCGCTCGACCAAATGCGGGAACTGGTAAGCGAATTGCATCGCGACCCCGCCACCGAGAGAGTGACCGATGATGGTCACCCGTTCGATATCAAGCACGGACAGCAAGTCGCGCATTCCGTTGGCGTAGCCGGCCACCGAGTAGTCCGCGCGCGGCTTGTCGGACCGTCCGTGCCCCAGCAGATCGGGGGCGATCACCGTGAACCGCTGAGCGAGCTTGGCCTGCACGGTATTCCACGTCGTGGAGTTGTCACCGATGCCGTGAATCAACAGAATCGCCGGCCCGGAGCCGGCGATACGGAATGCCCGTTTGTATCCGTGGATGGTGCGGAACTCGAGTCGGGGAGTCGTGACTTCGCGCACTGGACGAAGATTGCTCTTGCGCTTCCGCTCAGTCATCTCGCCCACCCTTGTTGTCGCGCCCCTCGGGGCGGTTAAGCCGGGTTTTCGTCGTCGCGCTTCTTCTCCGCCTGTTGGGCTAGGAATCGCTCGAACTCGGCACCAAGTTCGTCGCCGCTAGGAAGGTCCTCGTCGCGCGTTAGTAACGACCTGTTTTCCTGAGCGTCGATAAACGCATCGTACTGGCGCTCGAGTGCGGCCACCACTTGAGCGACCTCGGCGCTCGCCTCCACTTGTTCGTCGATCTTGCCCCGGATCTCGGCTGCCGCCTCGGTCAGCGCCGACAGCGGCAGCTCCAGCGACCCGGTCTTGGCGACCTGCTCGAGCAGCGCTTGCGCGGCGGCGGGGTAGTCGGTCTGTGTCAGGTAGTGCGGAACGTGAACCGTGAACCCGACCACCTCGTGGCCGTGCTGTGCCAACCGGTACTCCAGCAGGTTCGACGCGCTGCCTGGGACCTGGATCTCCGAGATCCACGGCTGGAAATCGGTGATCAACTCACGGTTGTTCGAGTGCGCGGTCATCGTGATGGGCCGCGTGTGCGGGACCGCCATCGGGACGGTGCCCAGGCCGATGGTTTGCCGCACGCCCAGCCGTTCGGCCAGCAGGCGCACCGCGGTGATGAAGCGCTCCCATTTGAGATCCGGCTCCATCCCGGCGAGCAGCAGAAAGGGCGTGCCGACGCTGTCGCGCAGCGCGTACAGGCTCAGCTCCGGGTCGTCGTAGTTGGTGAAATGGTCGGTCTTGAAGGTCATCAGCGGCCGGCGCGAGCGGTAGTCCAGCAGTTCGTCGATCGCGAAAGACGCCACCAGCTCGGTGTCCAGGGCCTCCTTCAGGTGGGTAGCGGCCAGCCGTATCGCGTGGCCGGCGTCCGAGAACCCCTCCAAAGCGTGTACCAGCACCGGCCCCCGGCCGTCCGATGTCACCAACTGCGGCGCCGGGAACTCCAGCTCATACATGCCGGGTTGCCCTGGCTGGTAGTACAGATCGTCGTCGTTGCGCTCGTTAGACATCGTTGCCTCCTCCCGGGGGTTTCTCCAGGGTGCCTTACCCAGTGTCTCCCGAATCAATACGCGCTGTGACTCGAAACGGGATGACGCGTGAACGTAATCCGGATGGAACAAATTCCGCCGGATCGGTTTCGTCGAGCAAATCTACAACCGCGGTGCCAAGCGTGGAATTCCGCTTCCACCGCTGTGGTCGGGCATGATGGGAATCGATGCGCGTCCGGATGTTGCTGCTATGCCCAGTGATCGGCCTGGCGACGTTACTGGCGTCGTGCGGGCGCCCGGTGCTGCACGTGTCGCTGCCCACTACCACTGCGGCGCCGAAAACGAGTAAGACGGTCCAGCGTCTCAGTCAGCCCGAGCCGGTCGCGGTTGCGGCGCCGGTGGATCCGGACCGGCGGGTGGGAGCAATCTTCCTCGATGGCAGCACCCAGCATGTGTGCACGGGCTCGGTGCTGCATTCCACGACCGGCAATCTGGTGTTGACCGCCGCGCACTGCCTGGCCGGAGCTGCCCAGATCACCTTCGTGCCCGGTTTGTCCGGCGATGGGGCGCCGCCCGATCTCTGGACGGCCGACAACGTCTACCTGGACCCGCGCTGGGTTGCCAGCAAAGACCCGCACGCCGACTACGCGATCGCGCGGGTCAACAGCGAGCATGGTGGTTCGGTGGAGGCGCGGGCCGGCTTGGCGCTGACCCTGGGCACCGCCCCACCGCCGAGTAGCCGCGTCACCGTGGTGGGCTATCCCTCCGGCGTGGGCGGCTCGCCGATCGGCTGTCAGGGCAGCACCGCGGTCACCGATGGCGGATATCCCTCATTGGTATGCCAGGGGCTCGTCGGCGGCACCAGCGGGGCTCCCTGGGTCAGCGGCACGACCGTCGTCGGGCTGATCGGTGGGCTCGAACGCGGGGGATGCGCCGAGAATGTGTCCTACTCCGCGCCGTTCGACGACCACATCGCCGCGCTGCTGACCCGCGCGCAAGCCGGCGGCCCGGGCGATCCGATACCCGTCGACGTGGACGACACCTGCTAGTCAGCGGCGGAACTGGTTGAGCGCGCGCACCTTATTCATCACGTCCAGCGCCGCCACCTTGTACGCCTCGGAGAACGTCGGGTAGTTGAACACCGCGTCGACCAGGTATTCGACGGTGCCCCCGCAGCCCATCACGGCCTGCCCGATGTGCACCATCTCGGTCGCACTGGTGCCGAAGATGTGCACCCCGAGCAGCTTGAGGTCTTCGGTGGACACCAACAGCTTGAGCATGCCGTAGGAGTCGCCGGCGATCTGGCCCCGGGCCAGCTCGCGATAGCGGGCCATGCCCACCTCGTAGGGGATCGAGGCCTTGGTCAGTTCCACCTCGGTGGCCCCGACGTAGGAGACCTCGGGAATGGAGTAGATGCCGATCGGCTGCAGCTCGGTGATGCCGTCGGTCGGCTCCCCGAAGGCGTGGTAGGCGGCCAGCCGCCCTTGTTCCATCGAGGTCGCGGCCAGGGCCGGGAAGCCGATGACGTCCCCGACGGCGTAGATGTGGGGCACCTTGGTCTGGAAGAAGTCGTCGACGAAGATCCGGCCGCGGTTGTCGGCCTCCAGTTCCGCGTTGTGCAGGTCGAGGTGGTCGGTCTGCCCTTGGCGCCCGGCGGAATACATCACCGTTTCGGCCGGAATCTGCTTGCCGCTGGCCAGGGTGGTGACGGTGCCGGCCGAGCCGACGTCGACCGCGGTGACTTCCTCGCCGAACCGGAACGTCACCGCGAGGTCGCGCAGGTGGAACTTCAGCGCCTCGATGACCTCGGGATCGCAGAAGTCCAACATGTCGCTGCGCTTTTCGACGACGGTGACCTTGGTGCCCAGCGCGGCAAACATCGACGCGTACTCGATACCGATCACCCCGGCGCCGACGACCACCATCGAGGTGGGCAGCGTCTTGAGGTCCAGGATCCCATCGGAGTCGAGCACGCGGTCTTCGTCGAACTCGACTCCGGAGGGCCGGGCCGGCCTGGTGCCGGTGGCGATCACGATGTATTTGCCACTGATGGTTAGCTTTTCGCGTCGCGACGGGTCTTCGACCTCGATGGTGTGCGGGTCGATGAAGCGTCCGTGCCCAATCAGTAGGTCGATCCGGTTGCGCATCAGTTGGTTACGCACGACGTCGACTTCCTTGCCGATCACGTGCTGGGTGCGGGCCAGCAGGTCGGCCGGGGTGATCTTTTCCTTGACGCGGTAGCTTGCACCGTAGAGTTCGCGCTGGCTCATGCCGGTGAGGTAGAGCACCGCTTCGCGCAACGTTTTTGACGGGATCGTGCCGGTCTGGACGCACACACCGCCCAGCATCTGGCCGCGTTCGATGATCGCCACCGATTTGCCGAGCTTGGCCGAGGCGATGGCGGCCTTCTGGCCGCCCGGCCCCGAGCCGATCACGACCATGTCGTATTCCTGCATCGATCCCATGAGATAGACGATAGAGCCCACAGTCGAGACTTTCTCCACAGACGGAGGGCTCAATCGCGTTGCCCGAGCGCCGTCTGACGGTGGCGGCCAGCACCGTTGGGCCTCATGACAGCGCGTACACCCGATTTTGAACTGAACCGCCCCGGCACACTGATTGCGGCGCTACCGGCCGTTCTTGGCTTCGTTCCGGAGAATTCATTGGTCTTGGTGTCGTTGGACCGCGGCGAGCTCGGCGCCGTGCTTCGCGTCGACCTCTCCGAAGAGCTGGTCGGCCGGATCGGGCACCTGGCCGAGGTGACCGCCGCGGCGGCGCCCGAGGCCGCGATCGCCGTGATCGTCGACGACGAGGGCGCGCACTGCCCGCAGTGCAACGAGGAGTACCGGCAGCTCTGCGCGATGCTCGCAGAAGTGTTGTCGGAGCACAACATTGAGCTGTTGGCGGCGCACGTGGTGGATCGGGTGGCCCGTGGCGGGCGTTGGCACTGCGTCGACGAGTGCGGCGCGGGCGGCACAGTGGAGGATCCGTCCGCGTCGCCCCTGGCGGCCGCGGCGGTATTGGAAGGCCGGCGGCTGTATTTGCGTCGCGCCGACCTGCTGGCGGTGCTGGCTGTCGAGGATCCGGCCCGCAGCGACGCGCTGACCGATCGGCTTCGGCGCCAGGCCGCCAAGCGCGCGGTGGCCCATCTCAAGGATCCCGCCGGATGCGCGCGCCGCGACGTCAAACGCGCGATCACCGCGGCGTCTCGCGTCAGCGACGGGCAATCGCTGTCCGATACCGAGCTGGTCGCCCTGGGCTGCGCGCTGGACGACGCGCAGGTACGCGACACGTTGTACGCCCTCGCGGTGGGGGAGAAGGCCGGGGAGGCCGAGACGTTGTGGGCGTCGCTGGCCCGCATCCTGCCCGTGCCGTGGCGGGTCGAAGCGCTGGTGTTGCTCGCGTTCAGTGCCTACGTTCGCGGGGACGGCCCGCTGGCCGGGGTGTCGCTGGAGGCCGCGCTGCGCTGCGATCCGGAACATCGAATGGCGGGCATGCTCGATACGGCGTTGCAGTCGGGGCTGCGCCCGGAACAGATCCGCGAACTCGCAGCGACCGGCTACCGGCTGGCCAAGCGGCTTGGGGTGCGGTTACCGCCGCGACGGGCATCCGGGCGCTGCGCGGGATAGCGGCGAGTCAGACCTTCTCGACCTTGACGGCGTGTGCCATCTCGTGGGGCAGGGTGACGTTCTCATGTCCGGGTATCAGGATGGTGACCCCGGCGGGGCCGGTTTCCACGGTGACGCGCGCATTCGGCACGACACCGGCGTCCTTGAGCCGTGCGATCAGATCGATGTCGCCCTGAACATGCTCGGTGAGCTGACGGACGACGACCGCGACCGGCGATCCCGCCGGCAACTCGGTCAGGCGGACCAGATTGACGTCGTCGGCGCCGGAATCGGGGCCCACGCCCAGGTCCAGCAAACCGGGAATCGGGTTGCCGAATGGGGAGGTGGTGGGATTGTTGAGCACCTTGACCAGCCGGCGCTCGACGTCCTCGCTCATCACGTGCTCCCACCGGCACGCCTCGGCGTGCACTTCTTCCCAGGGGAGCCCGATGACGTCGACGAGCAGCCGCTCGGCGAGCCGGTGCTTGCGCATCACGGAAATGGCCAGGGCCCGGCCCTTGTCGGTGAGTTCCAGGTGCCGATCACCGGCCACGTGGAGCAGCCCGTCGCGCTCCATCCGGGAGACAGTCTGGCTGACGGTCGGACCACTCTGGTCGAGCCGCTCGGCGATCCTGGCGCGCAGTGGCGTTACGCCCTCTTCCTCAAGGTCGTAGATGGTCCGCAGGTACATCTCGGTGGTATCAACCAGGTCGTTCATTCAGCACCCTCCATTGACGCCGAGTCTACTTGGCCAGCTGCCGAAATGGGTTCAACGCTTCCCCTCGGCAAGCAAGTATGCCCGCCGCGATATCGCGGCGGGCATACTGTCGGCGCTAGCTGGCGAAGTGGGGTGCCTCAGCTCGCGTATGAGCGCAGCCGGTCGGCGCGCTCTCCGTTGCGCAGCTTGGCCATCACGTCGCGCTCGATCTGACGGACCCGCTCACGGGACAGACCGAACAACTTGCCGATCTGATCCAGCGTCCGCGGCTGGCCGTCGTCGAGACCGAAACGCAGCCGGATCACCTGGTGCTCACGCTCGTCGAGGGTCGCCAGCACACTGCGGATGTCGGTGTGCAGCAGCTCGGCGATCACCGCGTTCTCCGCGGACATCGCTTCGGCATCCTCGATGAAATCGCCCAGCGGCGCTTCTTCTTCGGAACCGACGGGCATGTCCAGGCTTACCGGGTCGCGGCTGTGCTCGAGCAGGTCGTTGATCTTCTCGACCGGGATCCCGGACTCGGTGGCCAGTTCCTCGTCGGTGGCTTCGCGGCCGAGGTTCTGGTGCATCTCCCGCTTGATCCGGGCCAGCTTGTTGACCTGCTCAACGAGGTGAACGGGCAGCCGGATGGTGCGGCTCTGATCGGCCATTCCGCGGGTGATGGCCTGGCGGATCCACCACGTGGCGTACGTCGAGAACTTGAATCCCTTTGTGTAGTCGAACTTTTCCATCGCGCGGATGAGTCCGAGGTTGCCCTCCTGAATCAGGTCGAGCAACGGCATTCCCCGGCCGGTGTAGCGCTTGGCCAGCGAGACCACCAGGCGCAGGTTCGCTTCCAGCAGGTGACGACGCGCCGCCTGGCCATCACGTACGACGACGGCAAGATCGCGTTTGCGGTTCTCGCCGAGGCGCTTTCGCGTCGCGAGCAGATGCTCGGCATACAGTCCGGCCTCGATGCGCTTCGCCAGTTCGACTTCGTCCGCGGCGGTCAGCAACGCCGTCTTCCCGATGCCGTTCAGATATACGCGCACGAGGTCCGCTGCAGGGCTTTGAGCATCAAGATCGCTGGTGTCGATCCTGCCTGTGATGGCATTCGCCATGGCGGCCTCCCGATTGGCTTGTAGCTGTCATGGTGTTAAACGACAGATCAGCCCTGAGAGTTCCCGCGTCGCCGTCATCTCACACGCTTTGACGTGCACAAATGTGCCGCCGACCTGAGAATGTCCTGAGAAGAGTGCTCAGAACCCGGTTACCCCGGAACCGGCGCCGTATCCGGGCCCCGGGTTGTACCCGCGGCCCGGGTTGTATTCCGCGCCCGGGGAACCCGGTTGCGGAGGCGCGGGCCGGCGCGCCTCGAGTGCGGGCCGCTCGGCCGTCGGGAACAACGGCGTGCGCCGCGCGGCATCGTCGAACCGCCGGGGCTCGTCCTTGGCGCGAGGCGGCCGATCGTTGGCGATCAGCACTGCCATCCAGGGCAGTGGGATGGACGCGGCCACGATCGCCAGTGAGATCAGTCCGTTGTGCCACGCGCCGTAGGCGAAAGCGGCCAGCAGCAGCGCGGGAATCCGGAAAGCCATCAGCGTCAGATACTTACGCACCCGGGCGCGATGCTGTTGTTCGTAGGAAGGCTCGGCGGCGGTAATCAGCACCGGCCGACCGTCGTCATCGAACCCCAAATCCGGGCCGCGCTTCATTCCTCCACTGTCCCACATCCCGCCGATTCCGGTCAGGGCGCATCGGCAGGCACAATGTGAGGTATGCAGACCCAGACGATCGAACGCACCGACACCGACGAACGCGTCGACGACGGGACCGGCAGCGACACCCCCAAGTACTTCCATTACGTCAAGAAGGACAAGATCGCCGAGAGTGCGGTCATGGGTAACCACGTGGTCGCGTTGTGCGGTGAGGTTTTTCCCGTCACGCGGGCGGCCAAGCCGGGCTCACCGGTCTGCCCGGATTGCAAGAAAATCTACGAGCAGCTCAAGAAGGGCTGATCAGGTCGGACGGTTGGCCGGCTCGCCGGCACGGTCCTGTGTCGCCGGATTGGTCGTCACCGGATTCGACAGAGCCTGCGCCGTCCGCCGCAGAGCGGGCGAACGCGAAAGCAACCACTTGCGCAGCCGGTGGGCGTGCGTGCGGGGCGCGGGGAATTCCTCCTGGATCGCGGCGTTGAGTTCGGCGCCGAGCATGATCGCGAAACCGCCGAAGAAGGCGAACAACAGGAACGCGATCGGCGTGGACAGCGCGCCGTAGGTGTAGCCGGTGCTGGTGATCCAGCGCAGGTAGATCCGCAGGCCCAGGGTCGCGATCACGAACACGGCGGTGGCCAGGACGGCGCCGTAGAGCAGTCGATGCGTTGGCAGGGGTTCCGGCAGGGAGACCCGGTACAAGATGACGACACCCAGGATCAGCCCGAGGATCAGCGCCGGGTAGTAGCCGTAGCGCAGCACGTTGGCCAGGGCGTCCGGGATGTGTTCGGACACCGTGCGCGGGCCCACCACGAGGACCGGCGCGGCCACCACGGCGCACACCAGCCCCACCACGTAGAGGAACAGCGCGAACAGCCGCTGGCGCACCGGGTGGCGCAGCGGTGTCTGGTCGTGCGCTTCCACGACGGAATCGACGAAGGCCGAGATCGCCGACGACCCCGCCCACAACGACAGCAAGAAGCCCAGTGAGACCACCTCACCGCGGGCGTGCGCGGTGATGTCGCGAACGGTGGGCTCGATGATCTCGTTGACGACGCTGGACGAGAACAGATTGTGTGCCGCCGAAATGGCGCTCTTCTCGATGCTAGGCAGCGCGTCCGGCCCGAACAGCGGGGCCACGTAGGCCAAGCTGCCCAGCATTCCCAACAGCAGCGGAGGCGTCGAGAGCGCCGACCAGAAACCCGCCTGCGCGGACTCGGCAAAGATGGAGTCGTCCCAGCTTTTTCCGAGGGTCCTCAACGTGATTCGCCAAATGTGATGGCGCGACGGTCTTACGGTCTGATCACTCATATCGGTCCAGCATTACCGATCAGTACGCCCACACCTCACATTGTGAATGGGCGAGTTCGCTGGACCTAGCTACCGCTAACCTCCAGCACGGCGGCCAGCTCGACAAGCTTCGCCTCGTGCTCGTTAGCGTGGTGCTGGCAGAAGAGAAGTTCGGCTCCCGAAGGCAGCTTGGCGCGTACGCGAGCTGCGGCACCGCAGCGGTCGCAGCGGTCAGCTCTAGTCAGCTCGGCGCTTGTCGTCAGAGTTGCGTTCATTGGCTTCTCCTTCTCGTTCCTTCACTGTCTCAGACGTTCGGCGTTTTTGCGTTGTTCCCCGATCGTTATCGGGTGTGTCGTTTCTCACGGGCTGTAAACGTTTGGTTTCGTGGGGGTCTTCTAGGGTTAACGACCGTGACGAACGCCGCCGACCTGCTGGTACACCTCTGTGGCGCCGACGACTGGTCGGCTGCCAGATCTCGCGGTGAAATCCGCCCCGACACCGCCGCGGGTGCCGATTTCATTCACCTGTCGGCGCCCGGGCAGGTCCATCTGCCGGCCAATCGGCTCTTCCACGGACGCCAGGACTTGGTGCTGCTGCACATCGACCCGGCTTTGCTGGATGCGCCCGTGCGGTGGGAGCCAGGTGTGCCAACGGATCCGGAGGCGATGCTGTTCCCGCATCTGTACGGACCGCTGCCCGTTGCCGCTGTGACAAGCGTCACGGCTTACTCGCCCGGGGACGACGGCACGTTCCCGCCGATCACGGAACCTCACGACCCGTCTAGAGGCTCCAGATAAGCGTCGGCTTCGATCTCCACCAGCAGCTCGGGTGCGATCAGCGCCGAGACTTCGACCATGGTCGCCACCGGCCGAATCTCGCAGAACACTTGCGCATGCACCGCGGCAACCTCGCGCCACCGGGAAATGTCGGTGACATAGATCCGGGTACGGACCACATCGGAGAGCGTTGCGCCGGCCTCGTGCAGTGCAATCTCGATGCGGCGCAAGGCGTCTTGGGCTTGAGCGCCGATGTCGTCCGCGGGTCCGGCGCCGGTGGTGCCGGCGACCGCCACGTAGGGACCGATTCGTACCGCACGCGAATAGCCCACCGTCGCTTCGAATTCGGATCCTGATGAGACGAGCTTGCGGGTGGGTGTCATGAGGTCACCGTAGCCCGCGCGCGAACTCGCGCTGTCACGATCGCGAAAATGGCCACCGCACAAGTGATTCAGTTGCGGCGGATGCGGACGATGAGCATCGCGACCACGCAGAGTCCCAGTACCAGCTCACACCAGAAGAAGGACAGGTAATCGGTGAGTGCGCCGACGGCCGGCGCGTTGGGCATCGAGTTGCGCACCGCCGAAAACGAAAACAGCAGAACGCCCAGGAATGAGATGAGTGTGCCGTCGATCGGTCGATCGCTACGAATCTGATTGGCTACCAGCATGATTGACAGGATCGTCAACGTCCACATCAGCAAGATGATGAACACCGCGAAGATCCATGTCGAAGGCGCGCGTCCCACGCTGATCGTCAGGTCGTTGCCCTCGTTCGGCTCCCGCGGGGGATTGCCGATGCTGATGCTGTAGCCGTGCACCGACCCGCCGGCCACCAGCACCGTCGGGACGGGGGCGCCATCGGCGGTCAGGATGCGAACGCTGAAAAGCGATGTGTAGCGGTCGAATGGGTACTGGCTGATGTCGCCGGTCTCCAGCGCGACCGGCAGCGTTTGCGATGTCATCAGCCCGCCCGCGGCAAACGATTCGTCAACCAAGCCCGCGCCTCCGACCGCGACGACCCGCACGTTCTTGGCCAGGAACACGCCGTCCTGTGCGAAGCGTCCTCTCGGCTCGAATTGCAGCCCGACCACCAATTGGTCATCGGTCGGACTGATCTTTTGGATGTCGGCGTGGATGCGGATGCCGTCGCTCAGGTTTCGGTCGCCGTTTACGCCCGTCGCGTGGCCCGCCTTCTCGTAGGCTACCGCGGTGATCGTCAGGACGGCCAGGAACGCGGCTACGGCAAGCAGTAACAGCGGACGCCGGTTGCGCACTGCGGCAACATTTTTGACGCCCGGGTCCACCCTCACGCCCACACCCTAAGGGAGTGCACCCATCCGGGCGGGCCGACGGTTGAACGCCGGCTGAACAGCAAAGGGCTAGTCGAGGTAGTCGCGCAAGACCTGGGAACGGCTGGGGTGGCGCAACTTCGACATGGTCTTGGATTCGATCTGGCGGATGCGCTCGCGGGTCACGCCGTAGACCTGACCGATCTCGTCGAGAGTACGAGGCTGGCCGTCGGTGAGCCCGAAGCGCAGTCGTACTACGCCGGCTTCACGCTCCGAGAGCGTCTCGAGCACCGACTGCAACTGGTCCTGCAGCAACGTGAACGACACCGCGTCGACGGCCACGACCGCCTCGCTGTCCTCGATGAAGTCACCCAGCTGGCTGTCGCCCTCATCGCCGATCGTCTGGTCCAGCGAGATGGGCTCACGCGCGTACTGCTGGATCTCCAGCACCTTTTCCGGCGTGATGTCCATTTCCTTGGCCAGCTCCTCAGGCGTGGGCTCGCGGCCCAGATCCTGCAGCAGCTCGCGCTGAATGCGGCCCAGCTTGTTGATCACCTCGACCATGTGCACCGGGATGCGGATGGTGCGGGCCTGGTCGGCCATCGCGCGGGTGATCGCCTGGCGGATCCACCACGTCGCGTACGTGGAGAACTTGTATCCCTTGGTGTAGTCGAACTTCTCGACCGCACGGATCAGGCCCAGGTTTCCTTCCTGGATCAGGTCGAGGAAGGCCATGCCGCGGCCCGTGTAGCGCTTGGCCAGCGAGACCACCAGTCGCAGGTTGGCTTCCAGCAGATGGTTTTTCGCACGATCGCCGTCGCGGCAGATCCACATCATGTCGCGGCGCTGAGCGGCGGGCAGCTTGTCGCCGCGCTCGACCAGCTCGGCCATCAGCTGCGTGGCGTACAGACCGGCTTCGATCCGCTTGGCGAGCTCGACCTCTTCCTCGGCGTTGAGCAGTGCCACCTTGCCGATTTGCTTGAGGTAGGCGCGAACCGAGTCCGCGGACGCGGTGAGCTCGGCGTCCTTGCGGGCCTGCCGTAACGCTTCGGATTCGTCTTCGTCCCAGACGAAATCGCCGGATGCCTTGTCCTTTTCGGACGGCTCGGAGATCTCCTCGTCCTCGTCGGCCGGCTTCTTGGCGGCCGCGGGCTTCACGACCGTCACGACCTCTCCGGCTTCGTCCCCCTCGCCCTCGGCGGTGTCGTCGTCCGCCTCGGCTTCGGCCTCGTCGCCGGCGACGTCATCCTCGAGGTCGTCGAGGCTGAGGTCACCCTCGAGGTCGAGGTCCTCGCCTTCGAGGTCGGGCTCGCCGTCGAGTTCCTCGGCGGTCTCGTCGACGCTCTCCAGGTTCTCGTCGTCGCCGGCCTCTTTGGCCGCGGCCTTGGTGCCGCGTCCGGCCGGCGCCTTGGCTGTGGCGGCCTTGGCGGGGGTGCGGGGCTTCTTCTCGATGGTCGCCTCGGTGTCGTCGGCGGGCTTGGTGGCCCGAGGTGCGGTCTTGGTCGCGCGTTTTGCCGTCGCGGAGCCGTTGGCGGCCTTTGCCGCGGGTCGCTTGGCGGGAGTCTTCGTGGCGGTGCGCTTCACCGGCTCATCGGTTTCCGCGCTCGTCTTGGTCGCTGCCACGTACACCCCTTTGGTTGGACTCACTTTCGGTGGGTTTGGGCATGGTTAACCGAAAGTGTCTGCTATGTCGAATGTCGGCGTTGGTATGAGCGTGACTCTCGCACGCTTTCTGTCGGGCGGTCGCCGTGGACCATTGTAACGACAGTGTGCGCTCGTACCGCCCTAGCGGGGAAAATTCAGTGCGTTACGTCCGCGGTAGAGGCCATCGCGGCGCCCACAATTCCGGCGGTATTGAGCAACGCCGCGGCCACCACCGGGGTCCGGTTTTGAAGCAGCGGCACCCACTCGTCGGCCTTTCGGCTGATCCCACCGCCGGCGATGATCAGATCGGGCCAAATCGCGTTCTCGATCGCGATCAGCACCCTGGTCACCTCTTTGGTCCAGCGCGGGTAGCTCCACTTGTTCTTGTCTTTGACCGAGGACGCCGCACGTTTCTCGGCCTCTTTGCCGCCGACTTCGAGGTGGCCGAATTCGGTATTGGGTATCAGCTTTCCGTTGTGGATCAACGCCGATCCGATGCCCGTTCCGAAGGTGAGCAGCACGACCAGTCCGGACTTACCCTTGCCGGCTCCGTAGCGCTCCTCGGCGAGCCCGGCCGCGTCGGCATCGTTGAGAACCGTGACGTCCTGGCCGTCCAGCTTGGAGCTGATCACGTCGCGCGCGTTGGTCCCGATCCAGGCGCGGTCCACGTTCGCGGCGGTCTGGACGATGCCATTGGTGACGACGCCGGGGTAGGTCACGCCGAGCGGACCGGTCCAGCCGAATTCGTTGACCACCTTGGCGATGGTCTTGGCGACGGCCGACGGGGTGGCGGGTTGCGGTGTCAGCAATTTGACCCGGTCACCGATCAGCTGTCCGGTGTCCAGGTCGACGATTCCGCCTTTGATTCCGCTGCCGCCGACGTCGATGCCGAATCCACGACGCTGCGGCGTGCCGGAGGCTGCCTCGGTACCCGGGACGTCCGTGGCCGAGTCGGTGCTGGTCATCGAAATCTCCTTGGCGAGATTTGGGATCGTTCACACCTTAGCTGGCCACGCCGCGGTTGCGGTCGGGCAATCCGATAGGGGTGCCGTCGCTGCGCGCCGCGGTGGCCGACTGTGTTGCGATGGTCCGGTGACGCGATCCGAGCCCGCCCAGCTGCGCGCAGCAGCCGAAACACTGGCCGCCGAAGCCGCCGAGTTCGTCAGGTCTCGCCGCGCCGAGGTGTTCGGCGCCCACGCGGGCGGGACCGACAGCGGCGCGGTGCGGTCCAAGAGCACACCGACCGATCCGGTCACGGTGGTCGACACCGAGACCGAACGGCTGCTGCGCGACCGGTTGGCCGAATTACGGCCTGGCGACCCGATTCTCGGGGAAGAGGGCGGCGGGCCGACCGAACAGGAGGCGGCGTCCGACGATGTGGTCACCTGGGTGCTCGACCCGATCGACGGCACGGTGAATTTCGTCTACGGCATCCCGGCCTACGCGGTGTCGGTCGGCGCCCAGATCAACGGCGTGTCGGTGGCCGGCGCGGTCGCCGACGTCGTGGCAGGCCGGGTCTATTCCGCGGCGCAGGGCCTCGGTGCCCACGTCATCGACGCGCAGGGGACGCATCCGCTGCGGTGCGCCGACGTCACCGACCTATCGATGGCCTTGTTGGGCACGGGTTTTGGGTATTCGATCGGGCGCCGCACCACTCAGGCCGCGCTGTTGGCGAACATGCTGCCGTTGGTGCGCGACGTGCGCCGCGTCGGGTCCGCCGCCCTGGATCTGTGCATGGTCGCGGCGGGACGGCTGGACGCCTACTACGAGCACGGGCTGCAGGTGTGGGATCGTGCCGCGGGTGGGCTGATCGCGGCCGAGGCCGGGGCACGGGTGTTGGTACCGCCGCCCGGGACCCTCGGGCCGCCTGGATCGGAGGCGGGGCTGGTGGTGGCCGCCGCGCCCGGAATCGCCGACGCGCTGCTGGCGGCACTCGAGAAGTTCGACGGGTTAGCGCCGATCGCCGACTGAGTCAGCAGCTGCTGGCGTGAATCTTGGACAACAGCGAGGGATCTGACGATCCGGTGGCACCGGGACGCAGGCTGGCCAGTACCGAGTCGATGTCGTCGTTGTGGGCCAGCGCGGTGAATTCCGTGCCGATCGCCAGGTCGACCGAATCGTCGGCGCGGTTGTCGTTGAACAGCTCGCTGCAGGGGGCGACCAGCCACACCGCGGCGGCGGTGGCGCCGCCGGCCGTGCCGAACCGGATCTGGCTCTGGCAGTTCAGCCGGGTGCCGGCATAGATCGGGTCGTTGGCCGCGGTCGGCTGAGCGAAGCCCAGATCCTTCATCGCGCCGGCGACGTCGGCGGCCTGGCCGCCGCGGCCGCTGGCGTTGAGCACGCGAACCTTGGTGTCGGCGAGTTTGGCGGGCGGCACATCGGCCATCGCACTGCGCGACATTTGCTCGCCGAGTTGAGCCGGCGCCGATCCGTTGGCCGGTGCCGGGGGCGGGTTGCACACCGCGGCCTCGTGAACCTTGGCCGGTCGCGTCAGCGCCACCGTCCAGGCGACGCCGGTCACCAACACCAGGAAAACCAGCACGACAATCGCGGGTCGGGGATTGCGTCGCCGAAAGGGCCTACCGTTCTTGTCGAAGGCTGTACCCTCGGTGATTTGTGCGACCACAGCTGCACTCTAGCCGCACACCAAATCCACTGTTTAACGGCGAATATGAGGGTTAATTCGGGGGTGTGAGGTAAATCACAACCCATCCGACCGCGTTGCGGGCACGAATCGTTTGGTGGATGCGTTCGACGCTGGTACAAAGCGTTGCCTGAGGTAACGCAGGCATGTGAGGGGATTGGACGATGCCTACCGACTATGACGCTCCACGGCGTACCGAAACAGACGACGTTTCGGAGGACTCGCTGGAGGAGCTCAAGGCACGGCGGAACGAGGCCGCGTCGGCTGTTGTCGACGTGGACGAATCCGAGTCCGCCGAGAATTTCGAACTGCCTGGCGCTGACTTGTCTGGTGAGGAGCTCTCGGTTCGGGTCATTCCGAAACAAGCCGACGAGTTCACCTGCTCGAGCTGCTTTCTGGTGCAACACCGCAGTCGACTCGCCAGCGAGAAGAACGGCGTGATGATCTGCACCGACTGTGCAGCCTGATAGTCGCAGCTAGCGTGTCAGTGCCGACAGCACCCGTTCGGGGTGACGGCAGCTCACCATCCAGTACGGCGTCGGGTCGTCTGGATCGTCGAGGACCAGCAAAATCATCGGCCCGACCCACGCGCGATGCACGACATACGCCGCGGGATCGAGCTGACGCCCCAAGGCCGCCGACTTCGCCGTCGGCGCTATCGCCGCGGATCGGGCGATCACGGTGACCGGCAGGTGGGCTTCCCCGGCCCACAGCTGCACCACACCGTCTGGGCCGGCGGTGACCCGGATTTCGATGCGGCCCAGCCACAGCAGCGCGCCGGTCGCCACGATGTACAGCACCACGAACGGCAGCCAGTCGGGAAGCGCCTTGACACCCAGATTGACCTCGACGGCGATCAACGTCGCCAGCGCGAAGGCCGGTGGCCACCACCACCACGGGACCCACAGCCGTTCGCGATATCGCACACTGTGCGGCGCGACGCGCGTACTCGACACCCGGTCAAGGGTAGTCTGTGGCCCCGTGTCGACCAGTCTGGCCATAGTCCGCCTCGACCCCGAGCTCCCGCTGCCCAGCCGTGCCCACGACGGCGACGCGGGAGTTGATCTGTTCAGCGCAGAAGACGTCACGCTGGGCCCGGGGCAACGCGCCCTGGTCCGTACCGGTGTGGCCGTCGCTATCCCGTTCGGGATGGTCGGCCTGGTGCACCCGCGCTCGGGATTGGCTGCGCGGGTTGGACTTTCGATCGTCAACAGTCCGGGTACGATCGATGCCGGCTATCGCGGCGAGGTCAAGATTTCACTGATCAATCTCGACCCGGCCGAGCCGATCGTGGTGCACCGCGGCGATCGCATCGCCCAGTTGCTGGTGCAGCGGGTCGAGTTAGTCGAGCTGGTCGAGGTCGCGTCGTTCGACGAGGCTGGGCTGGCCGAAACATCCCGTGGCGATGGTGGTCACGGTTCCTCCGGCGGACATGCGAGTTTGTGATGGCATTCGGTAAACGTTCAGGCAACGACGACGCCTCCGCCGCACTGGCCGGCGACGACTCGGCCGCAGCCGACGTCGCCGCCGACCCGGTCGACGACGAGTTCGAGGACGAGCTGGAGGGTCCGTTCGACATCGACGACTTCGACGACCCGTCGGTCGCGCAGCTGGCCCGGCTCGATCTGGGCTCGGTGCTCATCCCGATGCCCGAGGCCGGCCAGCTGCAGGTCGAGCTGACCGAGACCGGCGTCCCGAGCGCGGTGTGGGTCGTCACGCCCAACGGCCGGTTCACGATCGCCGCCTACGCCGCGCCCAAGACCGGCGGCCTGTGGCGCGAGGTGGCCGGCGAACTCGCCGAGTCGCTGCGCAAGGACTCGGCCCAAGTCAGCATCAAGGACGGCCCGTGGGGTCGCGAGGTGGTGGGTACCGCGTCGGGGGTGGTGCGCTTCATCGGGGTCGACGGCTACCGCTGGATGATCCGATGCGTCATCAACGGCCCGCACGAAACCATCGAGGCACTCGAGCAGGAGGCGCGTTCGGCGTTGGCGGACACCGTTGTTCGCCGCGGCGACACCCCGCTGCCGGTGCGCACGCCGCTGGCCGTGAACCTTCCCGAACCGATGGCCGAGCAACTGCGTCAGGCCGCCCTGCAGCAGGCCGAGGCGGCGCAGCAGGCCGCCCAACAAACCGATGCGCAAACGCCGCCCAACGATCCGGCCGCGCGCCGCAGCGCGGACGGGTCGGCCATGCAGCAGCTGCGCACCACCACCGGCGGCTGACCCGGCCCGAAACGGCCAGGCCACCCTGCCTCGCGCCTACGCGTCGGCCAGCGCCGCCAAGCAGGCCGCCCCGAGCGCGGCGCTGTCCGCGCCGATCTGATCGAGCGTCACCGTCCGCAACGCCGCGTGGGGCGCGGCGGCGACCCAGTCGACACCGGCCTGCAGCGGATGAATCGGATCGTCGACCGCGGCCGCCACGCCGAGCGGTGCCGCGAGCGTGTTGAGTTCGTCACAGCTGGGCGCGACGTAGGCGGCCGCTTCGTCCATCGCGTCGGGCAGCAATGGCCACTGGGCACGCCAGGACCGGGTCAGCTCGTCGGCCAGCCACGCCGGGCTCGACGCCCGCATCTGTGCGGTCGTGGCGGCCAGGCCCTCGGTGCGTAGCTGGGACGCCGAATACCGCGCGGCGAGCGCGGCCGGCGCCGACCCCGGCGGTCCCGCCCAGGCGGGCAGCGCGGCCAGCACGGCCACCGTTTGGGCTGGGTGTGTCAGTGCCCACGCGGCCGCTACGGCCGCACCGATCGAGATTCCGCCGACGGCGATGGGGCCTGCACCCGCGGCCTCGTCCAAGGCGGACAGGTAGCCGTCGACCAATCCTTGCGGCCGCGGCGGCGGGCAAATCAGCCGCGCGCCGGCATTGCGCAGCGGTCCGGAAAATGCCCGATTGACGTAAACGTCGTCGGATCCGGTTCCGGGCAATAGCACCGCCGTCACACCGCGCAGATCCACACCCACGCCTCGATACTGTCCGGCGCGGCGAACCTCCCAAAATCACAGTTTGATTCGGTTGGCGCAGGGGAACCAACAGGTCTACGGTGTCCGTTGGCATAGATGAAAGCACCGCAGCTTTTTCTCCAATTGTCAGGAGTGGCCATGGGGGCCCAGGGTTATTTGCGCCGCCTCACCCGTCGGTTGACGGAGGACCCGGAGCAACGCGATTCCGAGGAATTGTCGGACGAAGTCGCGAGCACTGGCGCACAGCGCGCGATCGATTGCGAACGTGGCCAAGAGGTCACCATGGTGGGCACGCTGCGCAGCGTCGAATGTAACGGCAAGGGCTGCGCGGGCGGTGTGAAGGCCGAGCTGTTCGACGGCAGCGACACGGTGACCCTGGTCTGGTTGGGCCAGCGCCGGATCCCCGGCATCGACTCGGGACGCACTTTGCGGGTGAGCGGCCGGATGGGCAAGCTGGAAAACGGAACCAAGGCCATCTACAACCCGCATTACGAAATTCAGCGTTGACTCTGCCCGGCAACACGTCTAACCGCATCAACCCAGAACGCCTGCTGAGCCAGCTGGGCGGGGTGAGCGGTCTCATCTACTCGTCGCTACCCGTCGTCACCTTCGTGGCGGCTTCCAGCCTGGTCGGCCTGGTGCCCGCGATCGGGGCCGCGCTAGGGCTGGCCACACTCGTCCTGGTGTGGCGGCTGATTCGGCGCGAATCCACGCAGCCGGCGTTCTCCGGGTTCTTCGGGGTCGCGGTCAGCGCGCTGATCGCCTACATCGTCGGAGCCTCCAAGGGTTACTTCCTGCTCGGCATTTGGGTCTCGCTGGTGTGGGCCGTGGTCTTCGCGGTGTCCGTCGTGATCCGCCGGCCGCTGGTCGGCTACGCCTGGAGCTGGGCTACCGGGCGCGACCGCGCCTGGCGCAACGTATCGCGGGCCGTCTACGCGTTCGACATCGCCACGCTGTGCTGGACGCTGGTCTTCGCCGCTCGGTTCGTGGTGCAGCGACTGCTCTACGACGCCGACCAGACCGGCTGGCTGGCAGCGGCGCGCATCGGGATGGGCTGGCCGCTGACCGCGGCTGCCGCGCTGGTCACCTACGGGGCGATCAGGGCCGCGCAGCGCGCGATGGCCGGCGCCGGCGATACTGTCGATCCGCAGATCGAACCCGAGACCGTCGTCGACTAGGTGGCGGGCGGCGCCACCGACGGCAGCACCAGCTTGCGCAGATCCTCTTCGACCTCGGTGACCGCGACGAAAAGCAACTCGTCGCCGCCTTCCAGTGGCTCGTCGGCTTCCGGGACAATCACGCGTGGGCCGCGCAGGATGGTCACCAGGGCGGCATCGCGGGGCAGCTCGAGCCGGCGAACCGGCTTGCCGCCCCACGGCGTGTCGTCGGGCAGCGTGATCTCGACCAGGTTGGCCTGACCCCGCCGGAATTCCATCAGGCGCACCAAATCGCCCACGGCGACGGCTTCTTCGATCAGCGACGCCAGCATGCGCGGGGTGGACACCGCCACGTCGACACCCCAGGCGTCGGTGAATAGCCACTCGTTGCGCGGATCGTTGACCCTGGCCACCACCCGGGGCACCGCGAACTCGGTCTTGGCCAGCAGCGACAGCACCACGTTGGCCTTGTCGTCCCCGGTCGCAGCGACCACCACGTCGAAATCCTCGAGGTGGACCGATTCCAGCAGGCTCAGTTCGCAGGCGTCGCCGAGCCGCCAGTGCGCGGCCGGGATCGCGTCGACGTCGACGTGGTCGGGGTTGCGTTCGATCAGGGTGATGTCGTGGTTGTTCTCGAGCAGTTCGCGGGCGACCGAGCGGCCGACCGCTCCCGCCCCGGCGATAGCTACCTTCATGTGCGGCGCTCCTTAAGTCGCGGTCCGGCGGCTCGGGTTCAATGCCCCGCCCCCGAATCAATGTCGTCGGCGGGAGGCAGGGCGGCGATGGCTACCGCCTCGGCCGCGCGGCCGGAGATCGCGGCGATGTAGACCTGATCGCCGGCCTGGATGACCGTCTTGGGCTCGGGCAGGATGCCGGTGCCGAACCGGATCAGAAACGCCACCCGCGCACCGGTGGCCTGCTCGAGGTCGGTGGCGCGGCGCCCCACCCAGTCCTCGTGCAGGACGACCTCGGCGACCGCGACCGTGCCGGTGGGGTCGCGCCACTTGGCGGTCTCGGTGTCGCGGGTCAGCAGGCCGAGCAGCCGGTCGGTGGTCCACGGCACGGTGGCGATGGTGGGAATGCCGAGGCGCTCGTAGACCTCGGCGCGCTTGGCGTCATAGATCCGGGCCACCACCCGGTGAACGCCGAACGTCTCGCGGGCCAACCGGGCCGAAATGATGTTGGAGTTGTCACCGGAGGACACCGCGGCGAACGCGTCGGTCTCCTCGATTCCGGCCTTCAGCAGCACATCCCGGTCGAAGCCCTGGCCCAGCACCCGCTCGCCGGCGAACTCAGGGCTCAGCCGGTTGAATGCGGTGCTGTCGCGGTCGATCACGGCGACGTCGTGGCCAATTCGGGACAGCCCGTCGGCCAGCGAAGAGCCCACCCGGCCACAGCCCATTACAACCACCCGCACGTCAGGTCCTCTCGGCTGGGTCGCGTTCCATCGGCAAACTTGTGTGGCCAGCCGATTTCCGTCGGGAACATTCTCGCCCACGGACGCTACCGGCATGGCCTGTTGCGCTTACTCTTGGCTCTCGTGTCCAAACTTTCAACCGCAGCGCGCCGGTTGCTCATCGGGCGACCGCAACGCAGCGACCGGCTGAGCCACACCCTGCTGCCCAAACGCATCGCCTTGCCGGTGTTCGCCTCTGACGCACTGTCGTCGGTGGCGTATGCGCCCGAGGAAGTTTTCTTGATGCTCTCGGTGGCCGGCGCGGCCGCCTACGCGCTGACGCCGTGGATCGGGCTTGCGGTGGCCGCGGTGATGTTGGTGGTGGTGGCCAGTTACCGGCAGAACGTGCACGCCTACCCCTCCGGGGGCGGGGATTACGAAGTGGTCACCACCAACCTCGGCGAGACCGCCGGCCTCGTCGTGGCCAGTGCGTTGATGGTGGATTATGTTCTCACCGTTGCCGTTTCGACGTCGTCGGCGATGGCGAACATCGGTTCGGCGGTTCCGCTCGTGGCGCAGAACAAGGTGTGGTTCTGTGTGGCCGCCATCATCTTCGTGATGGCGTTGAATTTGCGTGGGATCCGGGAGTCCGGGGTGGCTTTCGCGATTCCGACGTACGCGTTCATCGTCGGGGTCGTGGTGATGATCGGCTGGGGACTGATCCGGATTTTCGTGCTGGGCAACCCGCTGCGGGCCGAGTCCGCGGCCTTCCAGATGCATGCCGAGCACGGCCAGATCGTCGGCTTCGCGTTTGCCTTCCTGCTGGCCCGCTCGTTCTCGTCCGGCTGCGCGGCGCTGACCGGTGTCGAGGCGATCAGCAATGGCGTCCCGGCGTTCCAGAAACCCAAGTCCCGCAACGCCGCAACGACGCTGCTGATGCTCGGCGTGATCGCGGTGACGTTGCTGATGGGCATCATCGTGCTGGCCCAGCAGATCCATGTGCAGCTGGTCGACGACCCGGCCACCCAGCTGACGGGTGCGCCAGCCGGCTACATGCAGAAGACACTGGTCACCCAGCTGGCCGAGACGGTGTTCGGCAGCTTCCGAATCGGGTTTCTGCTGATCGCCACCGTGACGGCCCTGATCTTGGTGCTGGCGGCCAACACCGCGTTCAACGGCTTCCCCGTCCTCGGCTCGGTGCTCGCACAGCACAGCTATCTGCCGCGCCAGCTGCACACCCGCGGTGACCGCCTGGCCTTCTCGAACGGGATCCTGTTTCTGTCGGCGGCGGCTCTGGCGTTCGTCATCGCGTTCCGCGGTGAGGTCACCGCGCTGATCCAGCTCTACATCGTCGGTGTGTTCATATCGTTCACGCTGAGCCAAATCGGCATGGTCCGGCACTGGACTCGCCTGTTGCGCACCGAGACCGACCCGAAGATGCGGGCCAAGATGAAGCGCTCGCGGGTGATCAACACGGTCGGTCTGCTATCCACCGGCGCGGTACTACTGGTGGTGCTGGTCACGAAATTCTTTGCCGGGGCCTGGATCGCGATCGTCGCGATGGGCGCGCTGTTCGTCATCATGAAGATGATCCGCAGGCACTACGCCACCGTCTCCCGGGAACTGGAGGAGCAGGCAGCCGCCCAGCACGACGTGGTGCTGCCCAGCCGCAACCACGCCCTGGTGCTGGTGTCGAAGCTGCATCTACCGACCCTGCGCGCGCTGGCCTACGCGCGTGCGACCCGCCCCGATGTGCTCGAGGCCGTCACGGTCAGCGTGGACGACGTGGAAACCCGTGAGCTGGTGCATGATTGGGAGCACAGCGAGATCAGCGTGCCGCTGAAGGTCATCGCCTCTCCCTACCGCGACATCACCCGCCCGGTGCTCGATTACGTCAAGCGGGTCAGCAAGGACTCGCCGCGCACCGTGGTCACGGTGTTCATCCCCGAGTACGTCGTCGGCCACTGGTGGGAGCAGGTGCTGCACAACCAAAGTGCGCTGCGACTCAAGGGCCGGCTGCTGTTCATGCCTAACGTGATGGTGACTTCGGTTCCCTGGCAATTGAATTCGTCGGAGCGGCTCAAGACCCTGCAGCCGCACGCCGCTCCCGGTGACGCCCGTCGCGGGATCTTCGACTAAGCGGCTCGACGAGGACGATATCGTGAGTGCCGAGTCCGCGCTGCCGCCTGGGGAGCTGACGCTGGTAGCCGGTGCCGCCGCCAACGGCGGTAGCTGCGTTGCGCACCACGAGGGCCGGGTGGTGTTCGTCCGCTACGCCCTGCCCGGCGAGCGGGTGCGGGTGCGGGTCACCGCGGAGCGTGGATCCTATTGGCACGCAGAGGTTGTCGAAGTCCTCGACGCGTCGGCGGACCGGACCGATTCGTTGTGCCCGATCGCCGGCGTCGAGGGCGCCGGTTGTTGCGATCTGGCATTTGCCACCCCGGAAGCGGTTCGGACGCTCAAGGGTCAGGTGGTGGCCAATCAGCTGGAGCGCCTGGGCGGGCATCACTGGAGCGGTGAGGCACAACCACTTTCGGATTGCGGTCCCACGGGCTGGCGCACCCGGGTGCGCCTCGAGGTGGGCGCAGACGCCCGCCCCGGGTTCCACCGCTACCACAGCGATGAGCTGGTGACCGACCTGCGGTGTGCGCAATTGCCGCCGGGCATGCTGGACGGACTGGCCCAGACGTGTTCTCCGGCCGAGGTGTCCGCGAACGCACAGCTGCACGTCGCCGTCGACGACGACGGATGCCGCCATGTGGTGCGCACCCTGCGTCAGGGCGGGCGAACGGCGACCAACGTGGTGCAGGGCAACTACGAGGCAACCCAACGCGTCGGGCGGCGTCGCTGGGGGGTGCCGGTGACCGCGTTCTGGCAGGCGCACCGGGATGCGGCGCGGGTGTACAGCGCTCTGGTCACCGACTGGGCGCAACCCGGCACCGGCATGAGCGTGTGGGATCTTTACGGCGGCGTCGGCGTGTTCGCCGCCGCGCTGGGCGACGCGGTGGGGGAGTCGGGGCGGGTGCTCTGTGTCGACACCTCGCGCGCGTCGACGCGGGCCGCGCGGGCCGCACTGGACGATCTCGCGCAGGTGGACATCATCACCGACTCGGTGCGTCGCGCGGTGTCGGCGCAGAAAGCCGGCGCCGACATCGCGGTGCTGGATCCGCCGCGCTCAGGTGCCGGACGTGACGTCATCGACCTGCTCGCCGCCGCCGGTGTTCCGCGGGTAGTGCACATCGGTTGCGAGGCAGCGTCTTTCGCCCGCGACGTCGGCCTGTACCTCGGTCACGGCTATGCCGTCGAAAAGATCACGGTGTTCGACGCGTTCCCGCTGACTCATCACACCGAATGCATCGCGCTGCTGACCCGGTGACGTCCCCCCGCCGAGCCTGCGCTCAGGGCGTGATCTGGGCTGGGGAGTGCGCCCTCGGCGCAGCCTCGGCGCCACCATCGCAGGCACGAATCGGCATCGACTATGCTCCGGGATGTCTGCAGGGGGACCCAGTGGCTAGTTATCGCATTGTCCGGCAACAAGATTCAGGAAACTCGCATTCGATTGGGCTGCACCCCTGGCCGGCTTCGGTGACAAGCCGACTAGTGGGGGGTTCGCCAAACGCGCCTACTGCCCGACCCACGCGACTGCGCGGCAGGTTAGACTGCGTCGCGGTGTGCCGGGAAGTCTGGTCGGCGATTTCGTTGTCGAACGATCGAGAGGCTGGAGTGGCTGCCGCCGAACAACGCTTCGCGACTGCCCGATTCATGCTCAGCGCCGGGCCGGCGATGTGAACGAGACTCTCCGGTACGCATTGCTGGTCTTGTTCGCCAGTGCCGTTGGTCTGATTGCGGTGTTGGCGAATCGGCTGACGGAGCGCGTCAAAATCCCGGTGCCCCTGCTGGTTCTGGTCGGAGCCGCGGTCGCCGCGCACACCGTATCAGCGGTGCAGTCACCATCGGAGCCGACCGTCGAGCGGGTGATCACGATCGCGCTGGTGCTGGTGTTGTTCGACGGCGGCATGCACATCGGGCCGGCGCGCTTCCGCGCGGCCGCCGCCCCGATCCTCTCGGTCGGCGTCATCGGCACCGCGCTCACCGCCGCCGGCGCCGCGGTGATCCTGCATTACCTGAGCGGAATCGCGTGGTTCCCTGCGGTGCTCGTGGCCACCGCCGTGGCTCCCACCGACCCGGCCGTGGTCTTCTCGGTGCTGGGCAAACGTGAGATCGCCGGTCGCAGCAGCACCATCCTGGAAGGCGAGTCCGGCGCCAACGACCCGGTCGGAATCGCGTTGATGACCAGCCTGATCGCCGCCGGCGGCCTCACGGCGGCCGGATTCGCCCGGGTGGGAACCGAATTCGCGCTGCAGATGGCGATTGGCCTGGCCGTCGGGGTCATCGGCGGCCGCGCTCTGCTCGTGTTCATGCGCCGCGTGGCACTGCCGAGCGAAGGCCTCTACTCGCTGCGGACGCTGGCATCCAGCCTGATGCTGTACGGCATCGCGACGCTGGCACACGGCTCGGGATTTCTGGCGGTGTTCGTCGCGGGCATCGTGATCGGCGACGCTCGGGCGCCCTACAAGCCGGATATCAAGCGATTCCACGCCGCGTTGGCGGGTCTGGCCGAAATCGTCGCGTTCGCCGTTCTGGGGTTGACCGTCGACCTCAACGTCCTTGCCCACCCCGACGTATGGATTCCCGGGCTCGTCCTCGGCGTGGCCCTGACCTTGGTGATTCGGCCGTTGGCGGTGGGCTCCTGTCTACTTCCGGTCCGACTGCAGCACAACGAACGCATCTTCATCCTCTTCGCCGGCCTCAAGGGCGCGGTGCCGATCCTGTTGGGCGAGTTCTTGCGGGCCGCACATGTCGCCGATGCGGAACGTCTGTACGGGATCGTGGTCGTCGTCGTGATCTTCTCGGTGCTGGTGCAGGGCAGCTCGGTGCCCGGTGTCGCACAGTTGCTGCGGCTGCCCATGCGTACCGTCGAGACGCAGCCGTGGGAGATCGGTATCCGGCTGCAGGACGAACCAGAGGGTATCCATCGCCTGCGCGTTGCCCCGGGGTCGGCCGCCGAGGGCTGCACGATCGAGGGTCTCGGCGATCGTGCCGGGGACATCTGGGTGAGCATGGTGGTGCGCGCCACCGGCCTGGTGCCGGTGCGGGGCGACACCGCGCTGCAGGCCGGTGACGAGGTCGTCGTCCTGGCCGATCCCGAACTTCATGACAGCCTGGCCGAACTGTTCGGCACCTCGTAGCGAGCTACATCCGGCGTCGGCTGCGTAGACTGACGTGATGTTGGAACAGATCCGCGGCCCTGCCGATCTGCAGCACCTTTCCCAACAGCAGCTCCGCGATCTGGCCTCCGAGATCCGCGAGTTCCTGATTCACAAGGTGGCTGCCACCGGGGGCCACCTGGGGCCGAACCTCGGCGTCGTCGAGCTGACGCTGGCGCTGCACCGGGTGTTCGACTCGCCGCACGACCCCATCATCTTCGACACCGGCCACCAGGCCTACGTGCACAAGATGCTGACGGGTCGCTGCCAGGACTTCGAGACGCTGCGTAAAAAGGGCGGCCTATCGGGGTATCCGTCGCGCGCCGAGAGCGAGCACGACTGGGTGGAGTCCAGCCACGCCAGCGCGGCGTTGTCCTACGCCGACGGCCTGGCCAAGGCGTTCGAGCTGACCGGACACCGCAACCGGCATGTGGTCGCCGTCGTCGGGGACGGCGCGCTGACCGGTGGCATGTGCTGGGAGGCGCTGAACAACATCGCCGCCTCGGGTCGTCCCGTGGTGATCGTCGTCAACGACAACGGCCGCAGCTACGCCCCCACGATCGGCGGTGTCGCCGACCACCTGGCCATGCTGCGGCTGCAGCCGGCCTACGAGCAGGCGCTGGAAAAGGGCCGCGACGTGGTGCGCGCGGTGCCGCTGATCGGCGAGATCTGCTACCACTTCATGCACAGCGTCAAGGCGGGGATCAAAGATTCGCTGGCCCCGCAGCTGCTGTTCACCGACCTCGGGCTGAAGTATGTCGGCCCGGTCGACGGCCACGACGAACGCGCGGTCGAGGCCGCGCTGCGCCGTGCCCGCGGTTTCGGCGGACCGGTGATCGTGCACGTCGCCACCCGCAAGGGCATGGGCTACGCCCCGGCCGAGGCCGACGAGGCCGAGCAGATGCACTCCACCGCGCCGATCGACCCGGCCACCGGCCTGGCCACCAAGATCCCGGGCCCGGGCTGGACGGCGACCTTCTCCGAGGCGCTGATCGAATATGCCCGAAAGCGTCGCGACATCGTGGCGATCACGGCGGCGATGCCCGGCCCGACCGGGCTGTCGGCGTTCGGGCAGCGCTTCCCGGACCGGCTGTTCGACGTCGGTATCGCCGAGCAGCACGCGCTGACGTCGGCCGCCGGGTTGGCAATGGGTGGGATGCACCCGGTGGTGGCCATCTACTCGACGTTCCTCAACCGGGCGTTCGACCAGATCATGATGGACGTGGCGCTGCACAAGCTGCCCGTCACCATCGTGCTCGACCGTGCCGGGGTCACCGGTTCCGACGGCGCCAGCCACAACGGCATGTGGGACCTGTCGATACTGAACATCGTGCCCGGCATGCGGGTAGCCGCTCCGCGCGACGGCACCCGGCTGCGCGAAGAACTCGGCGAGGCGCTGCAGGTCGATGACGGCCCCACGGCGCTGCGTTTCCCCAAAGGCGATGTGGGCGAAGACATTCCGGCTCTGGAACAACGGTCCGGAGTGGATGTGCTGGCGGTGCCCGCCGACGGGCTCAACGACGATGTGCTGTTGGTGGCCGTCGGCGCGTTCGCCCCGATGGCGCTCGAGGTGGCCAAGCGGCTGCACAACCAGGGGATCGGTGTGACCGTGATCGACCCGCGGTGGGTGCTGCCGGTCTCCGACGGCGTACTCGAATTGGCGGTGCAACACAAGCTGCTCGTCACGCTGGAGGACAACGGCGTCAATGGTGGTGTGGGGTCGGCGGTTTCGGCCGCGCTGCGCCGTGCCGACATCGACATGCCGTGCCGCGATGTCGGCCTGGATCAGCGGTTCTACGAGCACGCCACACGCGGTGAGGTGCTCGCCGACCTCGGGCTGACCGACCAGGATGTGGCCCGCCGGATCACGGGTTGGGTTGCCGCCCTGGTCAGTAGCGAATCCGAAGCCGAGATCCGCGAGCCCCTGGACTAGGTCCGATTTGGTGCGCTGAGGGCCCCGGTCAAAGCAATACAATGGAAATTGTGGACCAAGGACACAATTGGTGCTTGACCACGCGACGGCGAGCCCGACGAAAAGGACCTGGTTAATGAGCACAGACCGCCACCCACAGCTGGCCCAGGCGCTGGAGTACGGACAACAATTGCAGTCGGCCCTCGAGGACGAGCTGTATCGCACGCACACCGAGACGTTCACGGCCACCGACGACGCCAAGACCGTCGAAGTAACGGTGAACGGGCGCCGCAACCTCACCGACCTCCGTATCGAGGATGGCCTGTTGCGCCTCGGTGCCGAAACGGTCGAGCGGCGCGTCAACGAGGCCCTGTGCAACGCGGCGGCCGTCGTGAATGTGGCCAACGAAGCCCAGCAGCAACGGCTGGTCGAGTCCCTGGCCGGCATTGCCGGGTCGATGACGGACACGTTGGGCGTGGTCTAGCGGCGCCTAACGCCGTCGGAGTCGTCGCGGCAGTGGGCGATCAGCCATTGTGGTAGCGGGTCGCGAACATTCGGGCCTGTGTCTCGGCGGCGCGCTGCGGCGAGGCCAATTCCATGCCCTTCTCCAGCAGGTCGCCGAGCGCGTCGGGATCGCCCGCGCCCAGCTCGCACATGGTCTCGAAGAGCAACTCATGCTGGGCGGCTTGCCCTTTTTGGGTTGCCAGGTGCGCGATGACGAGGATCTCCTCGGCCAGCTGCGATTCGGTAAGGCGTGTCACCTCTGCTGACAGCGCCACCCGATCGATGGCCCCGTCTCCGAGTGCCGAAACCGATACCGTCCCAGGAGGATTGGTCACGGTGAACAGCGCAACAACATCTTCGGCTTCCTCGGGGGCGTGTGTCACCGCATCGATGGCGTCCAGCACTGTCGCGGTCTCCTCGGGTGCGGCCGGTGCATATACGGGTGAGATGCCGACGGCTTCGCTCTCCGGCCCTTCCTCGTTGTCCGCGGCGGAGAAGTCAAGGGCGGCAGCCGAATCGGTGCTGTTGCCGGCGGGTTCACCGGCGCCGGAGAAGTCTATCGCGGCAAAGAGGTCATCTACGCCGTCTTCACTCGGGTCCTGGGGCATGGCGTCCTGCTCTCTCGAGGTTGCGAATTTCGGTGGGATGGCGGCCTTTTCGCTGTGCTTGCTCAGCCGGGGCGCAGCTGTGTGTCGAGATCTTGAGCGGCCTTGTGGTCGGTGACCTCGTACGCTTGGGCGGCCGCACGCAGCTTCGTGGCGAGGTCGTCGGCAACCTTGATCATCAGACGAATCGCCTCGGCGCGGCGAGCCTCGACCTCGACCACCGCATCGTTGCCGGCTCCGCAGGCCACACCATGGCTGACCCACGCGTTGACGCCGACTCCCTCGACCGCCGCCGCGGATTTCTTGAAGTCATCGGTGGTTCGCTGATGCGCGGCCGCGAGCACGTCGACGAGATAATTTGACGTGACGCTCAGATTGGTCATCGGATTCTCCTCGATGTCTCGTACGCCGTTGACGGTCCGGGTGCCTGCTCAGCGCCCGGGGAGGTGAGTTCGACCGGCGGGCGCTCGGTGGCCTCGGCGCCCGCGGCCGCACCCGCGACTTCGATGTCCGGGCTCACGGTGGCTTCCTCGGGGGGGACGCTCGCGGGTGCGGCCTGTTCGTCGGCGGCCGGGGCCGTCTTGCTCCGCCGAGCGGCGGTGGCCGGCGGCGGGGTGCCGGTGCTCGGCAGGGGCGAAGTGGACTGCCCGGGCCGGTCTTCGGCTGGGGTGGGCTCTCGGAGCAGCGGGCTCAGGCCGGGCGTGCCGCTCACCGGTTGCTCCGACGTCTGGCTCTGCTGCCTGGGGGCGGACACGGTTGTCGATGTGTTCGGTGCGGCCTCGCCCGCTGACGTGGACGGGTTTTGCATGACCGTCGCACCGGTCTGGATGGAGAAATCGGCGACTTTCGAGCCTTTCGCGGGCGCCGAGCCGGCGGTCGGCGCCAGGTGAGAAGCGGACAGATAACTGTTCATCTCGGCGATCATCTTCTCGTATTCTTCGACCACTTCCTTTAGCTTGGGTTTGGTCTCGGTGCCCGAGTAGAATTCCATATAACCGATGGCACTAACCGTTGCTGCGATCGCGGCCAGGGTGACCACTTTCTGAAACACCAACGACGAGGCTTCGCTGCCATAGGCTTTGATCAGCAGGGCGACGAATATGCACCCGGTAAGTCCGTCCTTGATTCCAGCGACCGCTCGGCGTATTTCAGTGAGCTGAGCGACTTCGGCGGCAAGCGCATCCATCATCGCCTGATCCTTGGCTTGAATCAGGGAAACGCGATTCAGTTGGGCTTGGTTCTGCTTGGCATACTCTTGCGATGCGATCGACTCCCACCTGTTGTCGGGGATGGCCAACTGCAAGTCTCGCTTGGGCGAGTCGAGTTTGGAACGGGCGTTGTCGAATTCAACGCCCTTGGTCGCGTCACCAAGGCCGAGGCAGTATTCGAAGACCGTAATGGCGACGATGCCCCACTCGATAATCGGCACCTCTGCCGCCCAGGGATTGGTTCGCTCCTGAAGGCCGCGTTCTATTTCGGCCTTGATTCTCCGCTCGGCGATGCCCTTGACGATGATTTTGGTGGTTTCCATGCCGAATGCGCCGGCGCCAATACCCGTTGCAATCCAATCTTTGGCGGCGATATTCCTGCCTATGCCGGCGAGACTACCCACTAGGCCGCCAATTTCTGATGCTGCAACGGCCATTTCAATAGACCCTTCTTCGGGTTGGAACTCGCTTCTTATCGCAAGCTTAACCGCAGTCGTAACGTGCCGGGTGCACCAATTTTGCGACGATCAGGAATTTCTACAGGTATTTTTCAGGTTTACTCAGTTTGGTGTAAGGTTCGCGCCACTTGTTTGCGCCGCATAACGCAGCGACGAAGAAATCGGCGAGTCGCCTATTGCGCGGAGTCGTCTTCGGTTTTGGATGGCGGCTGCAGCGCGGTGGCCAGCACCGGATCGACGAGCTCGCGTTGCCAGGCCCGCGCGTGGCCGGCGCACAAGAATTCTTCGACTGCCTCGACCGGGTCGGGCGCTTCGACCCAGTCCCAGCACAGTCGCCGCACCAGGTCGGGTGAAACCAGGTTCTCTGCCGGAACCCCCACCCGCCCCGACAGTTGCGACAGCCCGGCCCGGGCGGCCTCCAGCCGGGCGGCCGCCTCCGGTTTGCGCCTGCTCCACCGCGCCGGCGGCGGGGGACCGTTCGGCGGCTCGGCGTCTTCGGGCGGGTCCTGACTCCTGCGCGCGGTTTCCAGCGCCCCCAACCACGTCGCCGCGCTGCGCCGCTGGTTGCGCCCGCCGAAAACCGGCAACGCGACCAGTTCTTCGACCGTCTTCGGATTGGCGATCGCGGCCTCGATGATGGCCGAGTCCGGCAGGATGCGCCGCGGTGCGATGTCACGGCGCGCGGCGATGCTGTCGCGGGTGGTCCACAGCTCGCGCACCGCCGCCAAACCGCGGCGATCGCGCACCCGATGGATGCCCGACGTGCGCCGCCAGCGGTCGCGCCGCGGTGTGGCCTCCCTGCTGCCCGCGCTGCGCAGGTAGTCGAATTCCTGTGCGGCCCAATCGGTTTTGCCCTGGTCTGCCAGCTCTGCGGCGATAGCGGAGCGCAGTTCGACGAGCAGTTCGACGTCGAGGGCGGCGTAGTTGAGCCACTCCGTGGGCAGCGGTCGTTTGGACCAGTCGGCCGCGCCATGACCCTTGACCAGACCACGGCCCAGCAGCCGCTCGGTCATGGCCGCCAGGTTCACCCGCTCGAATCCGGCCAGGCGACCGGCGAGCTCGGTGTCGTACAGCGCCGGCGGGTGCATGCCGACTTCGGCCAGGCACGGCAGATCCTGGTCGGCCGCGTGCAGGATCCATTCGTCGGTGCTGAGCACCTCCGCGACGGGCCGCAGCGCCGTCAGCGGATCGTCGCCGTGGCTGACCGGGTCGATCAGCACGGTCCCGGCGCCGGCGCGCCGGATCTGGATCAGGTAGGCCCGGTTGGAGTAGCGGAAGCCCGACGCCCGCTCGGCGTCCACCGCGAACGGCCCGTGCCCGCTGTCCAGGAAACGCGCGGCTTCCGAGATCTGGCTGACCGTCACCGACAGGTCGGGTAAGCCCTCGGCCGGGTGCAGCAGTGGGGTGGGTTCGGGCGCGCTGCTGTCGGGCACGGTGCCGTCAGGCCCCGGGTCCTCCGACTCAGGCATGTCAGGCGCGTGACCGCGAGCTCAGGTCGGTGACCCCGGCCGGCGGCAGGCCCGCTGCGTGCTCCAGCACCTCGCAAAATGCCTCGACATGCGCGCCGACAGCGGGTGTGGTCGCGGTCCAGGAGGCCCGCAGCTCGAGCTGGTGGGCTCGCGGCGGGCCGGAGATGTCGCCATAACGCACCGACGTGGTGGCGGTGACGGTGCCGCCCAGGGCGGTGACCTGGTCCGTCCGGGCCTCCAGCGCGTCGACCAACCAGCTCCACGCGACTTCCGGCAGTAGGGGATCGACGGCCTCACTGGAGTCCAGGTCGGCCTGAATGTAGGCGACCAGGCGGGTGGTGCCGTCCCAGGCGTCGGCGCCGTCGGGGTCGTAGAGCAGAATCAGCCGGCCGAACGCATCGCCCTCCGACCGCTCGGGGACGATCTCGAGATCGGGGTGCTTCACCTCGGCCCCCAGCGCGTAGCTGAAGGGCGCCAAGCGCTGCGGCGGCCGGATCGGGCCCAGCTCGATCTCCGGCCGGGCATTAACGGCGTTCATGGCCGCCACCGCCTCGCGGAACGGGCCTGGTTCGACTGAGGTCACTGGCGCAACTCCTGCTCGTCGCTCCTGCTCCGCATCGTCGTATGCGCGGGTCACAGCGTTCGACGCTAGACCTATGGCCCGACACGCCGCGACAGGCGCGCCGATTTCCAAACCCGTCGCGACCAAGCTGTTACCAGGTTGTGTCACGTCGTCTTCATTCGGTGTTTAGCCTGCTCAGGGGCTATTCAGTCGTTGAACCGGGCCGGGCGCTTCTCGCGATGTGCGGCCAGCCCTTCCTGCACGTCGGGGCCGCTGAAACTCAAGAATTCCAGGCCGAGCGACGTCTCGAAGGCGGGCGCGAACATGCGATACCAGTAGTTGAGGCTGTGTTTGGTCCACCGGATCGCGTTTTGGGCCCCCTGCGCCAGATCATTGGCGATGCCGGTCGCTTTCGAGAGCACGTCGTCGTCGTCGACACAGATGGATACCAGGCCGATCCGCTCGGCCTCCTCGCCCAGCAGGGTGTCGCAGGTCAGCAGGTAGTACTTGGCCTTGGCCATGCCGACCAGCAGCGGCCAGCAGATCGCCGCGTGGTCGCCGGCGGCCACTCCGAGCTTGGTGTGCCCGTCGATGATCTTGGCGGTCCGCCCGGCCACCGAGATGTCGGAGAGCAGCGCCACCACCAGGCCGGCGCCGACGGCGGGCCCCCGGATCGCCGAGACCATCGGCTTGTCGAAATTGATGATGTTGAGCACCAGATCGCGGGCCTCGCGCATGATGCGAAGCCGGCCGTCGTAGTCGCCGATGGTTTCGCTGATCAGGTCGAAACTGCCGCCGGAGGAAAACGCCTTGCCCTCACCGCGGATCAGGACGGCCCGCACATCGGGGTCGCGATTGATGGCCGGCCAGACGTCGGCGAGATCGCGGTGCATCTGCGGCCCCACCGAGTTCAGCCCGGGGGCGTCGAGAACCACCGTCAGGACGCCGTTCTCGCCGTGTTCGAAGCGCAGGCTGGGGAATTCGTCGTAGTTGACGGAGATCGGTGCGACTGACACCGGGTTGATGTTACGCAGCGTGGCCAGGTGCTCCAGGGGCCGCCGTCGGGCCCCCGTGGCAGCATTGAGATCGATGAGTACGCGCCGCGACCTTCCCGAGTCGCCCTACCTGGCGGCCGTCACCGGCCGCAAACCCGGCCGGGTGCCGGTGTGGTTCATGCGGCAGGCCGGGCGTTCGCTGCCCGAATACCGCGCGCTGCGTCAACACCACAGCATGCTGGCGGCGTGTCTGCAGCCCGAGGTGGTCTGCGAGATCACCCTGCAGCCGATCCGCCGCCATGACGTCGACGCCGCGATCTTGTTCTCCGACATCGTGGTTCCGCTGCGCGCCGCGGGCATCGAGTTGGACATCGTCGCCGACGTCGGGCCGGTGATCGCACACCCGATCCGCACCGATGCCGATATCCAGGCGATGAAACCGCTTGAGCCGCAGGCGATTCAGCCGGTCTGCGAGGCGGTTTCGCTGCTGGTCGACGCGCTGGGCGCGGTGCCGCTGATCGGTTTCGCCGGTGCGCCGTTCACGCTGGCGTCCTACCTCGTCGAGGGGGGGCCGAGCCGCAACCACGCCCGCACCAAGGCGCTGATGCTGGCCGAGCCGGCCAGCTGGCACGCGCTGATGTCGAAGCTCACCGATCTCACCGTGGAATTCCTGCGCGGCCAGATCAGCGCCGGGGTGGACGCCATCCAGCTGTTCGACTCGTGGGCGGGAACGTTGTCGCTGGCCGACTACCGCCAATACGTGCTGCCGCACAGCACCCGCGTGTTCGCGGCCCTGGCCGAATACAGCGTGCCGATGACACATTTCGGGGTCGGGACGGCGGAACTACTGGGCGCGATGGGCGAAGCGGGCCCCACGGTCGTCGGCGTCGATTGGCGCACCTCGCTCCCCGACGCCGCCGCCCGGGTGCGGCCCGGCACGGTGCTGCAGGGCAACCTCGATCCGGTGGTGTTGCTGGCGGGCTGGCCGGTGGTGGAACGCGCGGCGCGCGGGGTCGTCGACGACGGCCGTCGCGCGATCGACGCCGGAGCCGGTGGCCACGTCTTCAATCTCGGTCACGGAGTGTTGCCCGAGACCGATCCGGGCGTGCTGACCGATCTGGTGTCGCTGGTCCACTCGCTATGACCGCGCGGTCGTATTGTGTTGTGGGCGGCGGGATTTCCGGCCTGACCGCGGCCTACCGGCTGCGGATGGCGGCGGGGGACGACGCGGACATCACGCTGTTCGATCCGGGCGATCGGCTCGGCGGGATCTTGCGCACCGAGCAGCTCGGCGGGCGGCCGATGGACCTGGGCGCCGAGGCGTTCGTGCTGCGCCGGCCCGAGATGCCGGCACTGCTGGCCGAGCTGGGCCTGTCCGATCGTCAGCTCGGCACCACCGGTGCCCGGCCGTTGATCTACAGCCAGCGACAGCTGCACCCGCTGCCGGCGGGCACAGTGGCCGGAATTCCCTCATCGGCCGTGTCGGTGGCCGGACTGGTCGACGACGCCACCGTCGCGCGCATCGACGCCGAACCGGGCCGGCCACTGGATTGGCAGCCCGGAAGCGACCCGGCCGCAGCCGAATTGGTCGGCGACCGGTTCGGCGAGCAGACCGTGGCGCGGTCCGTCGACCCGCTGCTGAGCGGGGTATACGCCGGCTCGGCGGCCACGATCGGGCTGCGCGCCGCGGCCCCCAGCGTGGCGGCTGCCCTGGACCGCGGCGCCACCAGCTTGACCGAGGCGGTACGGCAGGGGTTGCCGCCGGCCACGGGCGCGCCCGTGTTCGGGGCGCTGGCCGGCGGCTATCAGGTGCTGCTCGACGAGCTGGTCGCGCGTGCCCGGCCGCGGTGGGTTCGCGCCGCGGTGAACCGGCTTGAGCGTGCCGGACAGGGCTGGGCGCTGCGCGATGACACCGGCGCCGCCTGGACTGCCGACGCGGTGATCCTGGCGATTCCCGCCCCGCGGCTGGCGCGCCTGCTCGAGGGCGTGGCACCGGAGACGGTCGCCGCCGCGCGCCGCATCACCAGCGCGTCGGCGGTGGTGATGGCGCTCGCCGTGCCCGCAGATACGGCCTTCCCGCAGTGCTCGGGTGTGCTGGCCGCCAGCGGTGAGCAGTTGCGGGCCAAGGCGATCACCCTGTCGTCGCGCAAATGGGGTATCCCGGGTGACCTGCAATTCCTGCGGATGTCGTTCGGGCGATTCGGCGATCAGCTGGCCGCCACCGCCTCCGACGAGGAGCTGCGGGCCTGGGCGGTCGACGACCTGTTCACCGTGTTCGGGCTGGCCGTCGAGCCGGTGGACGCCCGCGTGCAGCGGTGGATCGAGGCGATGCCGCAGTACGGGCCGGGGCACGCCGAGGTGGTCGCGCAGCTGCGAGCCGGGCTGCCGGAGACGTTGGCTGTGGCGGGCAGCTATCTGGACGGGATCGGTGTGCCGGCCTGTATCGGTGCGGCCGGCAAGGCCGTCGAGCGTGTGATCAGGGCCACCGAGCCCTCGAATCCGGAAGTGGCACGATAGGTCTCATGGCCAAGATCGACTTTGACGCCCTCAACGCCACGATTCGCTACCTGATGTTCTCGGTGTACTCGGTGGAGCCCGGCGAGCTCGGGGCGGAGCGCGATAACGTGATCGACGACGCCACCCGGTTTTTCAAGCAGCAGGAGGAACGCGGCGTCGTGGTGCGCGGCCTCTACGACATCGCCGGACTGCGGGCCGACGCCGACTACATGATCTGGACGCACGCCGAGCGCGTCGAGGCGCTGCAAGCCACCTACTCCGATTTCCGCCGTACCACCACCCTGGGCCAGGTCAGCGCGCCGGTGTGGAGCAGTGTGGCGCTGCACCGGCCGGCGGAGTTCAACAAGAGCCACATCCCGGCGTTCCTGGCCGGCGAGGAACCCGGTGCCTACATCTGCGTGTATCCGTTCGTGCGGTCCTACGAGTGGTACCTGCTGCCGGACGAGGAACGCCGCCGCATGCTGGCCGAACACGGCATGGCCGCCCGCGAGTACAAGGACGTCCGCGCCAACACCGTTCCGGCGTTCGCGCTCGGTGACTACGAATGGATCCTGGCCTTCGAGGCGCCCGAACTGCACCGCATCGTCGACTTGATGCGCGAATTGCGCGCCACCGACGCCCGCCGGCACACCCGCGAGGAGACGCCGTTCTTCACCGGGCCGCGGGTGTCCATCGAGCAGCTGGTGAACGCACTGCCCTGACGGGCGATCCGGAAGCGAAGGGGGATATATGACAACCGATTTCGACCCGACCGATCCCGCCCGTTTCGAAGAGATGTACCGCGACGAGCGAACGTCGCACGGCCTGCCCACCGCGACACCGTGGGACATCGGCGGCCCGCAGCCGGTGGTCCAGCAGCTGGTCGCACTCGGCGCGATCAAGGGTGAGGTGCTCGATCCGGGCACCGGGCCGGGCCACCACGCCATCTACTACGCGTCCAAGGGCTACTCGTCGACCGGCATCGACGGGTCGGCCAGCGCTCTGGAGCGGGCTCGCGAAAACGCCCAAAAGGCCGGTGTAGCAGTTAATTTCGAGCTGGCAGATGCCACCAAGCTGGCAGGGCTGGAGAACCGCTTCGACACCGTGGTCGACTGCGCGTTCTACCACACCTTCAGCAGCGAGCCCGAGCTCGCGCAGACTTACGCGCACGCGCTGCGGCGGGCCACCAAGCCGGGCGCGCGGCTCTACATGTTCGAATTCGGCGCCCACGACGTCAACGGGTTTACCATGATGCGCTCGTTGTCCGAGAAGGACTTTCGTGATGTGCTTCCGGTCGCCGGCTGGGAGATCACCTACCTGGGCACGACCACCTACCAGGTCAACGTCAGCGCCGAGAGCATCGAGATGATGGCCAAGCGCAACCCCGAGATGGCCGAGCAGGCCGAGGACATGCTGAAGCGGTACCGCGCGATGGAGCCCTGGCTGAAGGGCGGCCGGGTCCATGCTCCGTTCTGGGAAGTCCACGCAACGCGGGTGGACTAAGGCGCGTCGAGTGTGAATCTCACGACGCGACACGCCGATTCAGCGTCGTCGGGTCCACACTCGCAGACGGGTAATGACGGGTAATCAGGCCCCGGTCGGCACCAGGCGCAGCGAGATCGAGTTGATGCAGTAGCGCTGATCCGTCGGCGTCGGGTAACCCTCGCCCGCGAACACGTGACCGAGGTGGCTGTGGCAGTTCGCGCAGAGCACCTCGGTGCGCGTCGTGCCCATCGAATGGTCGGGCCGCAGGATCACCGCATCCGAATTGGCCGGATCGAAGAACGACGGCCAGCCGCAGTGCGAGTCGAATTTCTCCGTGCTGCGGAACAACTCTGCCCCGCAGGCCCGGCACTCGTAGACGCCCTCCGCTTTGGTGTCGGTGTACTCACCGACGAACGGGCGCTCGGTACCGGCGCGACGCAGCACCGCGAACTCCTCGGGAGTCAGTTTCTTGCGCCACTCGTCGTCGGTCAGCTGCAATTTGGGCTGCGACACGTCGGAAGTCATGTCTCCACGCTAGCGCTAATGGAGGTGACCCGCCGCGCCCGGCTGCGCCGCGCTGGCGATCGCCGCGTCGTGCTCGCCCTCGGACGCCAGCCAGGCGGGATCGATGCCGTCCTCGAGCCGGTTTTCGGCCTTGGCGTCCAAGTAGCGGAAGTACAGCACGGTGAACGCGACGATCAGCAGCAGCGACCAGCCGTAGGTGATCTTCAGGTAGTGCAGCGCGCGGCCGTACCGCATGAACCTGTAGATCAGCCAATCGTCCAGCGCCATGAAGCCGTAGATCCCGAGCCAGGCCGGCCAGTTGCGGATCAGCGAGTTCTGCAGCACCACCGTCATCAAGAACGGGAACAGCATCATCGAGTAGTAGCCCTGGGCCAGCGGCAGCACCAGCCAGGAGCACAGCAGCAGCACTCCCGACGAGCTGGTGAACCAGAACAGCGGGTCTCGGGTGCGGTAGTAGCGGTACAGCAGCCACAGCGCGCCGATTGTCAGCAGGATGAACAGAATTCGCATGAACACGATCAGCCAGGTGGGCAGGCCGAAGTACACGCCGTTGCCCTCGATCGAGCTGTTGAAGTAGTCCCGGGTGCCACCGATGTACGGCAGCGTTTTGGTGACGAAGTCCATCGGGTCGGCGACCAACGGCCACGCGATGACGTTGACGACGACCGGAACAACGACCGCGGGCACCAGCGTCCGCCACTGGCGGTTCAGCAGGGGCAACAGCAGCAGCGGGGCCAGCACGGGTTTGAGCGTGAGCGTCAGTCCGATGACGAGGCCGGCCCACCACTGGTGGGCGAGCTTCCCGTCCAGCAGCCAGCGCAGGAAGAGCACCTCCGCCAGCAGGACGCAGCCGTTGATATTGGTGAACACCAGCGTGCTGGTCACGCTCTCGGTGCAGAACATGGCCAGCAGCAGCGCGGGCGCCGCCACCGAGGACATCGTGAATTTGAACAGGCGAAGCAGTAGATACCAGGCGATCAGAATGGCCACGGTGTTGATCAGGATGAACAGGTACCGCGACGGGTTGAAGGACAGGTATCCGAACGGCGCCATCAACAGCGTGCCGCCCGGCGGGTACAGGTAGTGCGGGTCGACGTAGTCGAAGTGCTCGTTGTAGATGTCCCAGCCGTTGCGGAAGTTCAGCACCGCCCGGTACACCGGCTTGAAGTCGTCGGTGATATTGCCGTTGAGGGTGAGCACGATGCTGCGGTGCAACACCGACATGATGGCCACCGGCCACAGCGCGGACCGCAGAATCGTCGCGGTGCTGGGGGGCCCGGAGCGGGGACGGAAGGCGGCCAGCACCCAATCGCGCAGGCCGGTCGGAGTCGGTTTAGCTGCCGTCACCAGCGCACCGTACACCGCGGCGCAGGGCCGTCAGCTCAGGCGGGACAGTATGTGTCGGTTCCGGGCAGCTTGCCGCTGTTGAGATAGCCGACCAACGGCGGGATCGCGCAGGGCGTGTAGATGCTCGCCCCGTGGCCGATGCCCTGCCACATCACCCGCCGGCTGGCCGCGCCCGCGTTGATGATCGTGGCCGCAGTCTGGGCCACGCCTTCGGAGCCGACGATCGGGTCGTTCTGCACGCCCAGCAACACGACGTCGACCTTGAGCTCCTTCGGCGGTGCCGGCGGCGAGATCGTGGGCCAGTGCACGCACTTGACCAAGTTGAGCGCGGCGACCGTGCCGAACTGCGGATAGAGCTTGCCCCAGGCGACCACGAGTTCCCGGACCCGGTCCGGGGTCGGACGGTTGATCGCGTCGCTGCAGGAGCTGACGAACTGACCGTCGGTGTCCTGGGTGGCATCGGCGTGGGTGATCAAGCTGGTCAGCTGGCTGGTGTCGCCGGAGCGGGCCGCGGCCAGCGCGCCGGCCAGGCTCGTCGTGGCGTTGACGCGGCCGCCGGACGGGAAACCCAGCGCGACGGTGATCGCGTTGACGACCTCGGCCAGCGAGGCGCCGCCGGGCCCCCGGCCGGCCCGGGCGTCAGCCAGCAGCGCGCTGACCGCGCCCTTGGGATCGGGACCCAGCGCGCAGTTCACCGCGATGCATTGCGAAGCAAACGCGTCGAGCGCGGCCTGCTGGCCCTTGACCTGTTGCTCGGCCGCCGTTTCGGCGTTGACGCCCAATGCGATTGGCGAGTCGAGCATCAACCGGGCGACCTTGTCGGGGCGCGACGACGCGTAGGTCAGCGCGACCTGGGCGCCGTTGCCGATGCCGAGCAACGCGACCGCCGGCACGTCCCAGAGGCTGCGCAGACGTTCGATGTCCGAAGCGGCATGCGAGTTGTCGTAGGCGCTGTCACCCGGCGCGATCGCGTCGGTGCAACTCGTCGTCGCATTGTTGGAGATGTCGGACAGATTGGCGACCGGGTCGTCGCCGCTCTGGAATTGCGTCTGATCGCGCATCGACTGGCGGTCGGCGCGATCCCGGCAATCGATCGGGGCCGACATGCCGATGCCGCGGCGGTCCACGGCAACGATGGGGTGGGCCTGCAGCAGATCGTTGCCGGACCGGGCGAGCCACACCGGCAGCTGCGCCGACGACGGCAGGTCCGAGCCCGTCGTGAAGACGACCGGGCCGGCGTCCTTCGGGGTCTGATTCGACCGGGCCCGCACCACGCCGACGGACACCGTCCCCGATCCGCCGTTGACCGGATCCAGATCGGCGTCGTAGTTCGCGCAGTCCAGCTGCACGCCGGCCGGGGCGTTACGCACGCCGGCGTCGTTGAACACCTTCGACGTGCAGTCGCGCCAGGACAAGTCGTTCTTGGGGACGGCAATCGGCGGCGGACCGGGCGGCGGCGGCTTCGTCGTGGCGGCGCCCTGTGGCCGGGCACCGGAGTTGGTGGCGAAGCGCGGGTCGGCGGCCAGGCCCGGAACGCAGGCGGTCAGTAGCACGGCGACCGCGACCAGGGTGGTCGCGGACCGGATGTGCCGACTCATGCCGACCACAGTAGCCATGCCGCCCGGCTAAGCCCGCACGTAGCGCGTGTACAGGTAGCCGGCGTCGTCGCGCAGGATGTGGGTGCAGCCCATCTTGGTCAGTGCCTGACCGGGACCCGTCGCGATGCGCCGGGCCAGCCCGCCGACCACAAACGGCGCGATCGTCAGGCACAACTCGTCGAGCAGATCCCGCTGCAGCAACGCGCCCAGCAGCGTCGGCCCGCCTTCGGTCAGCACCCGACGCATTCCGCGGGCCCGCAGGATCGCCAGCAGCGCGCCCTCGTCGACGTCGTCGGGATCGTGTCCGGAACAGTCGATCACTTCGGCCAGGTCGCCCAGGCGGCGGCGGGTCTCGTCGGCCGCAGCCGTGCACGTGAGCACCAGCGGCGGCACCTCGGTGCGGGTGAACACCCCCATCTCCCGATCCAGGCGGCCGGATCTGGTGACGATGCCCAATTGCGGCACTTCGGTTTGCCCGCGGGCCTGCCGGCGTTGTCGCTCGGCGATGCCCGCGTGCGCGCCGGAATAGCCCTCGATCCGCACGGTGCCCGCGCCGACGACGATCACGTCGGCGAGCTCGCGCAGCAGAAGGAAGATCAACCGGTCACCGGGCCCGGCCATCGAGCCGCTCTTGCCCTCGGCGGTGGCGCCGCCGTCGATGCTGGTGATGAAATTCGCCCGTACCCAGGTCTGGTCCCCGTCCGGGTAGGCGTAGAGCCGGGGGAGTTCACCGTCGTCGAGTTCGCGCCCCGATCCGAGCAGGGTCAACGAGATGTCGGCGGCTCTGCCGGTGCCTGGCTCGGGCATGAGGACGATTGCAGCACGCCGTTAGAGTTTTCGCATGCACGGGTCCACGTCCGCCGATGGTTTCGCGCGGGTGGACCATCTGGTGGATCGGCATCCGAGCGTGTCGCCGCAGCGGCTGATCGCCCAATTGCGGCCTCCGCCAACGTTCGCCGACGTCAGCTTCGGGACCTATCGCCCGGATCCAGCGGAACCGAGCCAGGCCGCCGCCCTGGTGGCGTGCCAGGACTTCTGCCGCGAAGCCGTCCAGCGGCGTGCGGGTCGGCGGAAGCTGTTCGGTAAGCCGGCCGTGTTGCCCGGCGTGGGCATCTACCTGGACGGCGGATTCGGGGTCGGCAAGACGCATCTGCTGGCCTCGGCCTACTACGACCTGCCCGGGTCGGGGCCGGGGATGCCGGAGCATCCCAAGGCATTCGCGACGTTCGGGGAGCTGACCCAGCTGGCCGGGGTGTTCGGGTTCAGCGAATGCATCGACCTGCTGGCCGACTACACCGCGGTGTGCATCGACGAATTCGAACTCGACGATCCCGGCAACACCACGCTGATCGCGCGGCTGCTGTCGTCGCTGGTCGAGCGGGGGGTGTCGGTGGCCGCCACCTCCAACACGCTGCCCGAGCAGCTGGGGGAGGGGCGCTTTGCCGCTCAGGATTTTCTGCGCGAAATCAACACGCTGGCAAGCATTTTCACTACCGTGCGGATCGAGGGCCCGGACTATCGGCACCGCGGCCTGCCGCCCGCGCCGCCGCCCCCGTCCGACGACGAGGTCATCGCCCGCGCTGCCGACGTGGCCGGGGCGACGCTGGACGACTTCGATTCCCTCTGTGCGCATTTGGCGACCATGCACCCGTCGCGCTACCTGACGCTGATCGAGGGTGTGACGGTGGTGTTCCTGACCGGCGTGCACGGCATCGACGACCAGAACGTGGCGCTGCGACTGGTGTCGCTGACCGATCGCCTGTACGACGTCGGCATTCCGGTGGTGGCCTCCGGCGCGAAACTGGACACCATCTTCAGTGCGGAGATGCTGGCCGGTGGCTACCGAAAGAAGTACTTGCGGGCCACCTCTCGGTTGTTGGCGCTGACGGCCGCGGCTACCCAGCCTCGCGGATCATGACGTAGTCGTTTTCCAGGTGATCGCCGACTTGAAACGTCCTTCTGCCGTTGATCTTGAATCCGCTCTTGGTGTAAAAGCGTTGTGCGCGTTGGTTTGCCTTGCTGACTCCCAGCCACACGCAGCGCACGTGCCAGTCGGCCGCGACCGCCAGCGCGCTTTCCATCAGCGCCGCCGACGCCCCGCTGCCGTGGTAGTCGGGAAGCACGTATAGCTTGGATAGCTCTGCGGCCGGCCGGATTTCGACCGCTTGCTGGACGCCCGGGTGGTCGGAGACGCCGTGAACAAGCATGGCGTAGCCGATGATCCGGTCGTCGCGCCGCGCGGTGAGAATGGCCCGCTGCGGGTCAGCGAGATAGGCGCGGAAGCGCTCAGGCGACAGGTTGGCGCCGACGAAGGAAGCGATGTTCTCGGGCGTTGCCGTGGGTGGGCATGCCAATGGAAAGGTAAGGGCCGCAACGTTAGCCAGCTCTGTGACATCGACGGAATCCGTCGTGGCGCGCTGGACGGCAAGCGTCAGAGGTTCCACTGGGCGAGGTGCTTGCCGGTCTTGCGGTCCAGCAGCACGACGTTGGAGACGGGATCGCGGTAGGCGTCCCAATACACCCCGCCGCGCACGATCGCGCCGTTCGGCGCGTTGGTGAGCACGTTGTCCAAGGCGTCGGGTGCATCGGAGGCGCGCGGCTTGTAGGCGTCGGCGAACGGCGTCACCCCGTCGAAGCTGAACGCGGTCGCCATGATGAACGGGTTGGGCACCTGGATCGCGCGGACCGTCACGTCGGCGCGGTTAGGGGTGCTGCCGGGGAAGCTCTTGATCGGAACCCCGCTGCGGGTGTAGCCGAACCCGGGCGGCGGATCGCAGGGCGTCACGCTGCTGACGGTGACGTCGGCGATGTAGGTGCCGGTGTCCACCCGCAGGGTGTCGCCGATGTGACCGATCGGCGCGTCCTGCGCCCACGCACGCCCGGCGGCGACGCCGGCCGTACTCGCGGCGGCGATGAGCAAGGTCGACAGGACAATCAGCCAGCGGCGCATCTTCGAATAATCGCACATCGGCTGCGCCCGGCGGGAGGGGTTAGCACCGCCTGGTCAGCCTTGCTGACCAGGGCTCGGGTCGGTCGCCGCAGCCCGTTTGTCGCCGACGAGCGACTCGAGTGCGGCAATCAGATCCGACTCCACCCGGTCCTTGTCGACGCCGGATCGGTGCAGCGGACCGGCATCGTCTTCGAGTTCGATCAGCGCCAGCAATACGTGTTCGGTGCCGATGTAGTTGTGGCCCAGCCGCAGTGCTTCGCGGAAGGTCAGCTCGAGTGCCTTGCGGGCCAGGCCGCTGAACGGGATCAGCTCCGGCTGCCGATGACCGGACCCGGCTTCGGCCGCTGGGGTGGCCGCCGCGTGGAGGGCCGCGATGTCGACGTGCTGGCGCAACAGCAACACGGTGGCCAGCGCGGCCGGATCGGTGAGCAGGCCGAGCAGCAGATGGGCGGGCGTGATTTCGCTGCTGCCGGCTTGGTGCGCGGCGTTCTGGGCGGCCACGACGGCGTTGCGCGCGCGGGGGGTGAAGCGTCCGAAGCCTTGTGCCGGGTCCAGGGTGGTGGGCTCGGGGCGCGGCACGAACCGTTTCTGGGCGGCCTGTTTGGTGACGCCCATGCTCTTGCCGATATCGGTCCACGACGCCCCGGAGCGGCGGGCCTGATCGACGAAATGCCCGATCAAGTGGTCGGCGATCTCGCCCAGATGCTCGGCGGCCAGGACGGCGTCGGCCAGCTGATCGAGGGCATCGCTGTGCACCTGCTTGATCGCGTTGATCAGTTCGTCGAGGCGGACGGGATAGGCGACCGGAGTCGGCTCGGGCATACCGTCAACACTAGGTTGACGAAGGCGCCAGTGTCAACCGTGGGTTGACGATGTGGTAGTGCGGAATCACCGCGGCGGCGGGATGCGAATTCGCCGCTGGTCTGCGACGATCATGGGGCTATGAGACGCCTCCTGCTGCTGGTAAGCGCCGTCGCCATGGTCGGCACGGCCGCCCCGGCGTACGCCGACGCCATGGATGACCAATTCCTCGCCGCGCTGACGGCCTCCGGCGTGACCTTCCCGGACCCGGGCCGGGCGATCGCGGCCGGCAAGTGGGTGTGCCAGGCGGTCGGCCAGGGCACGCAGATGGTGGACGTCGTCAAGACCGTGGAAGACCGCAACCCCGGACTGCGCGAGGAGAACGCGGCGAAGTTCGCGGCGATTGCGGCCACGGCGTACTGCCCCGCGTCGCTGCCGCGCACCCCTGCGACGACTGCTACCTCGACCAGCGCTGGTCAATAACGACGCGTTACTCCTGATCGGAGGGCTCGGCGATGGGCCCCGCTGCGCGACCTCGGCCGGGTGGCCGGCCCAGTTCCAGCGGCCCCATACCGGCCACGGTGCGTGGGGGAGTCGTCGGGCCGCGGCGCCTGCGCCAATGGCCGGCGCGTGAGACGCGAAAGTCGGCCGCCCATCTCCACTCGTAGGTTTGCGCCGTGCCCAGGTTCGACGCCAGCGCGGCCATCCGCAGGTCGGCGTTCTCGGTCGACATCCACGAGGCGATGACCCAGACATTGTCGAGCTCGTCTTCGGGAATCTCGAAGCCCCAAGACATTTCGGCGTCCTCGCAGCTCATCGACGGCCGCATCGCGGGCTTGGGCGTTGACACGTCGAACGCCTTGCCGTCTGCTTCCAGATCGAGGCCCACCTCGTAACGCACGGTGGGTCCGACCATGCGCAGGCTCACTTGCAGGCGGGCGATGTTCTTTCGGCGCGGGGTGAGCCGATCGACGACCAGCACGACGCCTTTGGCACCCGACCGTCGACGGCGTGCCCGCAGTTGATTCCACGTGAAGAACAGCCCGACCACGGCGATGATGCCGATAAAGACATCGAGAACGATCAAGATGGCAGCCACGTCGTCCTAGCCAACACCATTCGCACTCGGCTCGCCCGGGCGACTAGGCGGGATGCGTGTTCCCGGCAACTCTGGGACAATTCGGAAGTTATGAGACGTCTCGTGATGCTGCTCAGCTTTGCTTTCACGATTGTCCTGGCGGTTCCGGCGCACGCCGACCCCAGCCCGAGTCCCAGCCCCGCCCCGGACCCAGCCGCCGATGCACTCTTCCTCAAGGAGCTCAAAGACGCCGGGCTCACCTTCCAGGACCCGGCCGCCGCGATCTCGGCCGGCAAGACGGTATGTGAGCTCGTCGACGCGGGACATTCGGATCAGGAAATCGTCAACAACCTGCAGCTGCACAATCCGGGATTTGCCGACAACGGCGCGGCCAAGTTCACGGCCATTGCGGCCGGCTCGTATTGCCCCAAGTACCTGACCGGCGAAGGTCGCGGACCCAAGCCCGAGGGCGCCGCAGGCGATTAACCGCCGGCGCACGACGCAATACGCTTGGGCCATGCCCGTCGATCCGGGCCCGCTGACCTGGGGCGCCCTGGTCCAGACCTGGTATCTGGACCCCACCTCCGCGATCGTGATCATGTCGCTCGCGGGCACTTATGCGTGGTGCTACCGCAGGGCCCGCGGCGCCAGCCGATCCGTCGTGCAGGCCGGATGTTTCGGCGCCGGCATTGCTGCGTGGGCTCTGGCGACCCTCAGCGCGATCGGCAGCTACGCCTACGTTCTGTTCTGGATGCGGGCGCTGCAGGTACTGCTGTTGCTGTATGTGGTGCCGTTCTTTCTCGCGCAAGGTAAACCGATCAGCATCCTGCGGGACGCGGCGGGACCGGGCGGCCGCGAGCGCATCGACCGGGTGCTCGGCACGCGATGGGCTCGAGTGCTGCTACATCCGTTGACGACGTCGCTGGCGATGCTGGCCACGCCGTGGCTGCTCTACCTGACGCCGTGGTACACCGCGGCTCTGCGAAACCAATGGATCGGCGCGCCTACCCGAATAGTGTTGGTAATCATAGGGTTTGCTTACTTCTACGCACGACTGCAGGCGGATCCCGTGCCGCGCAGGTACTCTCAGCTGATCTCGTTGCTGATCTCGGTCGGCGAGACCCTGGGCGATGGCCTGCTGGGTCTGGTCATCTGGCAGGGCTCGTTGATCGCAGCGGCGTACTACTCGCAGTTGCACCGCTCGTGGGGGCCGGATCAGCGGCTCGACCAGACCATCGGTGCCGGCGTGCTGTGGATCCTGGGCGACGTGGTCGGGTTGCCGTTTGTGCTGCTGTTGATGCGGGCGTTGTCACGCGACGAACGCGCGCACGCCGTCCAGGTCGATGCCGAGCTGGACCGCACCGAAGCCGTCGAAAGCGAACAGGCCGCCGCCTCGGGGCTGTGGTGGGAGAACGACCCGCAAATGCGCGAACGGTTCCGCCGGGGCTGAGCGGGCCCCAAGCCATCGGGGCGCCGTTCACGTCCCGCAATGTCGCTGGCGACTTTCGAGGTAGCGCTGCGCGCCGGGGTGTGGTTTGTTAATCAGGAAACTCACCCAGCATCCGCTATGTTGCGCGAGACGCCAGCAAATCGGGACGACGGTCAAGGGAGCCTATCGTGAAGAAGGTATCGGTGGCGGCAGCCGGTCTGGCGGCAACCACGTTGGTGGTCGGCGTCGCGGTCACGGGATGCGGCAACGACAAGTCGTCCAGTCCCTCGTCGTCGTCCAAATCGTCGACGACGAGTTCGTCCGCGGCGTCCTCCTCATCGGCCGCTGCGACGTCGACCAGCGGCGCCGCGCAGCCGTCGGACTACAGCAGCCTGCTGATCAAGCCCACCGACATCGTCGTGCCGGGCGACAGCTTCAGCGGACCCAAAACGCGGCAGCTGACCGACCCGGCGCCCGGCATCGAGGGTGTTTTCACCAACCAGGCCGGCTCGCGCAGCATCGTCGACTCGCTGCTGGTCTACCCCGACCCCGCTGCCGCGGACAAGGATCGCGACCCGCTCACCAAGTCCTACACCGACCCGCAGAACGGTGCGATCAAGGGCGCAACGCCGGCGCCGGTCGACGTGGGCGTCGGCGGCATTATCATTTCCGGGCCCGCGGCGGACGGCGCCAAGGCCAAGACCTCGGTGATCTTCGGCGAAGGCAAGGTCATCGCCCTGATCGAGTTCGAGAGCGCGCCCAACGACCCGGTGCCACCGGAGATCGCGCTCGACGTGGCGCGCAAGCAGGACGCGGCCATCAAGGCCGGGCTGCCCGGTTAGTCATCGAAAGATACTGTGGCGCGGCGTATTTAAGTCAGCAGCAGTGCTCGCCGCGCCAGGCGGTGCGGCCCTCCCGGACCGCCACCGCGGCGATCACCAGTGCCACCACCGGATCTGCCCAGGCCCAGCCGAACAGGTAGTTCAGCAGCAGCCCTACCAGCAGCACGCCGGACAGGTAGGTGCACAGCAGGGTCTGATTCGAGTCGGCGACCGCGCTGGCCGAACCCAGCTCGCGCCCTGCGCGGCGCTGCGCGTACGACAGCAGCGGCATGACCACCAGTGACACGGCCGCCAAAATGATTCCGGCAGTAGAGGATCCGGCGGTCTGGCCGCCGGCCAGGGCCCGGATGGATTCGACCGTCACATATATCGCCAAGGCGAAGAATGACAGCGCGATGACCCGTAATGCCGCACGCTCGCGGGCCTCGGGGTCGTGCCCGGAGAACTGCCAGTAGACCGCGGCGGCCGAGGAGACTTCGATGACCGAGTCCAGCCCGAACCCGATCAGCGCGGCCGACGAGGCCACCGCCCCGGCCGAGAGCGCGACGATCGCCTCGATGATGTTGTAGCTGATCGTCGCCGTGACCAGCAGCCGCACCCGTCGCGACAACACGGCACGCCGTTGCGGCTCAATAAGATTCGCGGTCTCGGAGCTGCAGCATCCGGCATTGCAGCTGTCGGCCTCCGGCGCCGAGAGCGGCAAAATGGGGCCGGCCGGACGCGGGGCGTCCCTATCGGTCATCGCGGCGCACCGGCCTTGCCGGAGGCGGGCTCGTCGAGGCAGGGCTGGTCGGTGTCGACGGCGAGCACCACCTGAACCAGCTCGCGCAGCGCGCGGGCCAGGTGCGCGTCGGCCAGCGCGTAGCGGACCTGTCGTCCCTCGTAGTTGGCCACCACCAAGCCGCATCCGCGCAGGCACGACAGGTGATTGGACACGTTGGACCGGGTCAGGCCGAGTTGGGACGCCAATTCGCCGGGGTAGCGCACGCCGTCGAGCAGCGCCACCAGAATTCGGCAACGCGTCGGATCGGCCAGTGCCCGCCCCAACCGGGCCAGGGCCGATTCCCGCGCCTCACACGTCAGCATTCACAGAACAATACAGCCGTGGCTGTATTGACGCTACCGTCCAGCGCGTGCTGCCTCTTCCAGGAGATCGGCCGCGCGACAGATGCTTTCGGCCGGTGTGGCCAGCAGGGCCGCGATCGCGCGGGCCCGGGTGGTGTACTCCGGAGCCAGGATGCAGCGCAGTGCCGCGACCAGCGAATCCAGCGTGGTCGTCCGAAATTCGCCGCCGTAGCCGACTTTCAGCCGTTGCACGGTCTCGGCCCAGACCTGTTGATCGTCGACCCCGAGCCCGAGCACCAACGCCGGGACTCCGGCCCGCAGGCCCGCTGCCGTGGTGCCGGCGCCACCGTGGTGCACGACCGCGCGGCACGCCGGGAAGACGGTCGCATGGCTCACCTCGCCGACGACTTTGACGTGGTCGAAGTGCGCGGCTGTGGTGAAGTCATTGGGGCCACTACAAATCAGCGCCCGCTCGCCCAGCTGTGCGCAGGCCTCGGCGATCACCGCGACCGTGTCGGCCGAGGCGACCCGCACGCCGCTGCCGAAGCCGAAGTAGATCGGCGGCGTCGCGGCCTCGATCCACGCCAACGCCTCGCCGTCGGCATCCGCCGGCAACTCCAAAGTCAGCGAGCCGACGAAGGGACGGCGCAGACCCTGTTGGGCCCACTGCGCGGCCAGCCCCGGGAAGCAGAGCTTGTCGTAGGCCTGGATCTCCAGCGCGGTCGATTCGGGTGCCTGCGTCAGGCCCAGTTCGGCGCGCTGGGCGTCTTCGGCCTCGGCCGCCAGGCCGGCCAGCATGTCATTGGTCTTAGCCGCGCCGTCGGGGAAGAAGTGCAGCGCGGCCTGCGCAATGCCGTAGTGCTGCGCGACATTGGCGGCCAGTCCCTGCTCGCTCTTGCCCGTCAGCACCAAGTCGGCCCCGTTCGCGAGCGCCAGCAGCGACGCGCCCCACTGCGTCCAGGCCGCTCGGATCTGATCCGTGACCGCGGCCATCATCATGATCGGGTTCTGCAGGGTCGTGTGCGAGAAGTCCTTGTGCTGCGGCGGATCGGGCCCGAACGCACCGGCGGCCAGCCCGGCCGACTCGACGAAGCCGATCATGTTGGGCGTGACCGCCATCGCCACGTCGTGGCCCCGGCGCAGCAGCTCCCTGCCGACGGCCGCGAAGGGCTCGATGTCGCCGCGGCTGCCGTAGCCGGCGAGCGCAAATTTCACGGGGCGACCTCACTCGAGCGAATACCTATACGTCGACCGTCCGACCTTGGCGGTCGTGGCGTCCGGGCGCAACCCGGGAAGACAACGGCCCGGGGCACCCCCGCATTCTTAGCATTTTCACATTTTTCTACGGCCAACGCCCCCCTTTGTGTCGTCACGTCCAGGCGGTTGCAGTAACTTCGGTGCGATCATGGAAGCTCTCTTGCTGGCGCTCGCCGGTCTGGCCTTCCTCGACTCGCTGAATGTCCTCAACGTGGGCGTTGTCTCAGCCGTCGTCTACGCCAGCCGACTCGATCGCCGCTCACCGATCCCGGGCGGCATGAGCTTTATCGCCGGGCTGTTCGCGATCACCACGACGTTCGGCGTCTGTACCGTACTCGGGCTTGGCGTCTTGAAACACTCGGTCGACTTCAAAGTTACTCCGGCGCTTCACTTTTGGGGCCAATTGGTGCTGGGTGTGGTGCTGATGTGCCTGGCCTACTTTCCGTTGACCGCGCAGACCTCGGCGCCCGGCTGGGCGCTGGCGGCCATGCGGCAGCGCCCCTGGCTGCTCGGAATTCTCGGCGCCGCGGTCGGCATCGGGCAGGCGCCGACCTCGATTCCCTACATCACCGGGCTGGCCATGCTCGCGGCACTGCATCCCCGGCCGCCGGTGTGGCCACTGCTGGTCTACGCCTACTGGACGCTGGCACTCACGCCGTCGCTGGTGATCCTGTTTCTCGCCACTCGCAAGACCAAGCGGGCCGTCCGGATACAGCGGGGCATCGTGCGCGGCCTGACTCGCTACGGTCCGATCTCGGTGCGAATATTATTTCTGGTCGTCGGTGTCGGACTCGTGGCGGATGCTCTGCTGTTCCGCAGCGTCCTGTGGTGAGGCTAGCTTGAGCGGTGAGAACTCTGGTGCACGTTGAGGCACACCGGTGACGGAAGCGGCCCGTCGTCCGATCCGTGTGCTGCTCATCGGGAATGCTCCGGCGGGGCCCAACAGCCGCGGCGGTATGGCGACGATGATGCGCCTGCTGCTGGCGGACACCGATCCGCGATTTCAGGTGCGCCTGGTGACCACCTACATCGACGACTCGCTCGCCGCGCAGCTGTGGACCGGCATCACGGGCATGCTCAAGGCGTCGGCCCTGCTGTTGTTCGGCTCCGTCGACGTGCTGCACGTGCACTATTCGTTGCGCGGCAGCGTCGTCCGCAAGTCCGTGCCGTTGTTCGTCGCACGGTGTCGGCACATTCCGACCATCGTTCATTGCCACAGCTCCCACTTCTTCGCATGGCTGGACGAGCTGTCCTGGCTCCAGCGCCGCGCCGTGCGCGCGGCGTTGCGCGCCGACTATTCGGTGGTGCTCGGTCGTACCCACTTCGAGGGGTTCCGGTCCAGCCTGGGGGTCGACGAAGCCAACATCCGGGTTCTCTACAACCCGGTGGTCCTTCCCGCCACTGTCCCGTCACCGCGTGACGGGCAGCCGTTGCGGCTGGTGTCGCTGGGCCGGTTGGGGTCCAATAAGGGGAGTTATGACCTGGTCCGGGCGATCAACATGTTGCCCAACAAGATTCGGAGTGGAATTCGGCTCGCCCTCGCCGGCGATGGGGAAGTGGACGAGGTGCGGGAGTTCGTCCGCAGCAACGCACTCGACGACACGATCGACGTCGTCGGCTGGGTCGGCCCCGAGCGCCGCGACCAGCTGTTGGCCGAGTCGTCGATCTTCGTGTTGCCCAGCTACAGCGAGGGCCTCCCGATGGCGGTGCTGGAAGCGATGGCCAACGGCGTGGTGCCGGTGACCACCGCGGTGGGCGCGATACCGGAGGTGGTCACCGACGGGGTGAACGGGCTGCTGGTCCGACCGGGCGATGCCGCTGGGCTGGCCGACGCACTGAAGTCGCTGATCGTCGATGTCGGGCTGCGCAATCGACTGGCCGCGGCGGCCTACGCGCGCGCGTGCGAATTCGACGTCACCCGCTGGCGAGCGGGCCTGCACGACGTGTGGCTGGCAGCCGCCGCAATGAAGGCCGGTCGCCGCTAGCGGCGCGGCAGCCCGCCGCAGACCATGAGCCGGAAGTAGTCGAACGACGAATTGCTGCCCACCGCCAGCCGCGGCAACGCCATTGGGTCGCAACGACGGTCGGCGAATCCCGGTGTGGTCGACAACGCCCAGCGCACACCGCGGCCACGCAGCACGTCGCGGGCGCGGGCGTCGAAGTCCTGCGCCCGGCCGTTCGGGTAGGCGAAAACCGTTGGTGCTCGGCCAGTTTCACGTTCAATGGCGGCGCAGGATTCCGCGATCTCCCGCTCGACCTTGTCGTCCCCGCAGCGGGCCAGGATCGGATGGGTGACCGAATGCGGATACAGCCTCACCAAGCCGTCGGCGGCCATCTCTCGCGCTTCATCCCAGGACAGCATCCGAAACGGTCCGCCGTCGTCGCTGTCGCGATCGCCCAGTGCACCGAAAGCGTCGTCCAGCACCGCGATCCGTTGCGCGTCGGGCAGGTCTTTGCACCGCTGCACCGCGGCCGCGTAGACCGCGCCGCGCCGGGCGGTCCCGTTCAGTGAACAAGCGCCCAGTCCCAGGGCGGTCAGATCGACCTCGGTCGCGGTGGTGTGTGCGATCGCGAGCCAAAGCCGGTCGGGCCAAAGGGTTTCGCCGCTGTCCATCGGGCCGGTCGCGAGGAACACCGCGGCGGGCAGTCCCAGCTCGCGCAGCACCGGGACCGCGTGCGTGGCGACGTTGCGGGTGCCGTCGTCGAAGGTGATCGCCAGAGCGAGCGGCGGCAACGTCCCCGCGGCAAGCCGCTCCAGGGCCTCCTCGAGTGCAAGGACGTTGAAGTGGTCGCGGATGTATTCGAGTTGACGGCGATACATCGCCAAGTCCAGGACATGCCAGCACGCGGGCGACAACGGTTGGTCTTCCACGCCGTGGAACATCACGATCGCGAGCGAATCGCGGTGGCGCCGTCGGGCTAATGCCGGTACACCGACGGTGCAGAGCAGCCCGGCCGCGATGTTCTTGACGGTCGCTCGGGCCGCGGGTGAGGCGAGGTCGCTCGGTCGTGCCATGTTTTGCTAAGCCCTGCCGTGAGTACCACCGTTTGCCTATAGTTCACCTGGAAGTTCGGGGGTGATCCTATGCTCGGTTCCATGAAAACAGCACTCGCGGCGTCTTTCATCGCCCTGCCCGCACTGCTGTGTTCAGTGCCGGCAGTCGCCAACGCCGACCCGGAAAACACTGCCGACTACATCAGCTACCTGGACCAGAACAACATCCACTACTCCAGCCACGAGACGATCGTCCACATCGGAACGAATCTGTGCAACGAGCTGCGCAACAACATCCTCCCGCCGGATCAGGCCCTGCAGCGCATCCAGAACATGGGCTACAGCCAGCAGCAGACCAAGCAGATCGCGTTCGCCGCGGTCGAGGCGTTCTGCCCGGACATGGATATCGACGCCCAGAAAGCGCCCAAGTCCTAGACCGGCCACGCCCGGTTCGGCATCGTTTCTGGCATCTCGGCTCGCCAGCCGTCGATTTTGGTGACGGTGATGTTATGTGCGTGAAAGTTTGCTGTGCGCGTTCGCGCGGCCCTCGCTCTCCCGTCGGCGCATCCACTGGGTGGCACGCATCCGAATAACCCTGCGGGGGAAGCGGATACCCGGGACCGCCCACCGACAGGCACGCAGAACTTGACCTCAAAACACCGGCCCGGCTGGGTATGGTGAGCCCGTGGAGGGTAGGGAGTTCGGTCGCTACCGGCTCGTGGAGTTGTTGGGCCGCGGCGATTCGGGGGAGGTGTGGCGCGCGCATGACACCGAGACCGGCAATCGCACTGCCGCGATCAAGCTGCTCCCGCCACAGCTGGCTGCCGATCCGGCGATCGCGGAGCAGTTCCGCCGCGAGGCGGCAGCGGCGGCACGGCTGAACAATCCGCACATCGTTCCCATCCACGACTACGGCGAGATCGGCGACCAGCTCTACATCGACATGGAGCTCATCGACGGGCGCAACCTGCAAGAGGTGCTGGCGAATGGGCCGATCGAGCCGGCACGTGCGGTGCGCATCATCGGGCAGGTGGCGGACGCGCTGCACGCCGTGCACGAGATCGGCCTGGTCCATGGCGATGTCAAACCCTCCAACATCCTGATCGATCGCGACGACTTCGCCTACCTCGTCGATCTCGGGATCGCCCGGTTGGCGCCCTGGTACGAGTCGCGGTTGACGAACTCCGACAGCGAGGCCGTCAGTTGGCATTACATGGCGCCGGAGCGATCCGGGGCCCGCGAGGCCGACGCCCGCGCCGACATCTACTCGCTGGCGTGTGTGCTCTATGAATGCCTGACCGGGCAGCCGCCCTTCGCCGGGGATACGTGGCTGTTCGCCGCGCACCTGAGCACGCCCCCGCCGCGGCCGTCCATCACCCGGCCCGGGGTGACCCCGCGCCTCGACGACGTCATCGCCACCGGCATGGCCAAAGACCCCGCCAACCGGTATGCCACCACCGTCGCGCTGGCCGACGCCGCGCACGACGCCATCACCGCGACCACGCGGGCACCGGTCAGACACCCGGTGCCAGATGGGCAGGAACAACCCGTGCCGGCACCGGAGCCGGAGCCTAACCCCGCCGCGAACGGGTACCTCGCGGAGCCCGCGCCGCCTGTTAGTTCGTATCGTGCGGAGCCGCCGCCACCGGTCACCTCGTATCTCGCGGTCGAAGCAGCACCCGCCGACGAATCGTCCGATCTGGAACCGTTCAAGCAGCCGTGGCCCGACGACGCCGACACCCCGGCGCGGCACCCGTGGTGGCGCCGACCGATCATCGTGGCTCCAGCCGCGCTGGCGATGGTGGCTGCCATCGTGGTCGCCTTCGTCGTCATCGTCGGGCACCTCGAGACCCATGACGTCAAGCCATCCACTCAACATCGCGATCCTTCGTACGGCGCTCAGGTCACATTGCCGTTCACTGGGCTTGGCCATCCCGCGGATGTGGAAGTCGACCCCGCCGGCAACGTCTACGTCGCCGACGACATGAACAACCGGGTGCTCAAACTGGCGCCGGGCGCCAACGCTCCGATCGAACTTCCCTTCACCGGCCTCAACTCGCCGGAGGGTGTGGCGGGGGATAGCACCGGGAACCTGTATGTCGCCGACACCAACAACAATCGCGTGCTCAAACTGCCGGCCGGCTCGAGCGCGTCGATCGTGTTGCCGTTCAGCGGCCTGCACCGGCCCCAAGGTGTGGCGACGGATAGCGCGGGCGCCCTCTATCTCGCCGACACCGACGCCAATCGCGTGCTGGAGCTGCCGGCCGGCTCGAGCACCCCGATCGAGCTGCCGTTCACCGGGCTCAACGCGCCCGAGGGTGTGGGGCTCGACAAGGCGCGCAACGTGTTCGTCGCCGACTCGGGCAACAGCCGGGTGGTCAAGCTGGAGGCGGACTCAAACCGCCAGAGCGTGGTGCCGTTCAGCGGCCTGTTGACCCCGGGCGATCCCAGCGGTGTCGCGGTGGACGACGGGGGCGATATCTTCGTCACCGACTACACCGACAACCGGGTGCTCAAAATGGACGCCGCGACGCAGCAGCAGAGCGTGCTGCCCTTCGTCGGGCTCAACCACCCCAGCGGTATCGCGGTGGACAAGGGCGCCAACCTCTATGTCACCGACTACACCGGCGACCGGGTCGTCAAGCTGCCCGCGAAGTGAAGTACGCGGCGTGTGAAGAGTTGGCCAAGTGCTCACATGGCCGAAACCCGGTCATGGGACGGTGACCGCGTGACAGCCGAATCGCGGGTCAGCCAGTCGCGGGCGGTCGACCGATTCCACAAGTCCTGTGAGGCGGTCGTCAGTCGGCTTCCGTTCGGGCTCCGTTCGATCATCGCCCCGACGTTCCTCGGCTTCTGTGTGATCAACGGCTTCACCTTCAGCGTCGATCTCGTCCTGCTCACGACGCTGCGTGACGGCCTCGACCTTCCGGTGCCGATCGCCGTCACCGTCTCCTACGCGTGCGCTTTCGCGCTGAGCTACGTGCTCAACCGCACCTTTAACTTCCAGTCCCACGGCGCGGTCGGCTCGCAGCTCGCCGTCTACGTCGTCGTGGTCGTCGTCAACTACCTGGCCTTCATCCTCGGGGTGACCACCCTGCTGTCGGCTATCGGTCTGCAGTACCAACTGTCGCGAGTCGTTGCGGGCATGTGCGAAGCGGTGTACATGTATAGCGCGATGCGGTGGGTGGTCTTCCGCCGCTGACAGGAGGCGCCCCTTGAGCGATCACGAAGTAAAGATGATCATCTTGTCGACCGACGACTTGGACGAGTCGATCCGGTTCTACAGCGACACCCTGGGCATGGCGCTGAAATTCCGCGACGGCGCTCACTTCGCCGCCCTCGACGGCGGGCCGATCACTCTCGCCCTGGCGACCGACGTCGACCATCCCATACCCGGGCAGGTCGTCGTCGGTATCAAGACCGCCGATGTCGACGCGGCGGCCAAGGCTGTCGAGGCCAGCGGCGGCGGCATCGTGAAGGGCCCGTACGACGACGCCCACGAACGCCGTGCCGTGGTCTACGACAACAAGGGCAACGGCGTGGTCTTCTACAAGCCGTTGGCCCGCTGAAACGACCGCAACGGCATCACGCGGTGCAATGCGGCTCGAGCTGAGGTCGGCCGCCGTCGGCCTGCCAGCCGATCGCCTTCAAGCGACGCTGTACGCGCTCGAGGTCTCTGACCTGCACTGTCCTGGACTGGACGGGCCCCAGCTTCGGATCTGGGGAAGAACTCGCGAAAAACGGCACGCGGATCGTGGGCGAAAGCTAGCATCGTTTAATGGCCGACGAGGCGGCCACCGGGAGGATCCTCGGTGGCCGCTTCACTTAATTTTTCGGCCGGAATCCCTTAACTCTGTGTAGCGCAAGCCTTGACGCTGCGGCCGAATTTGCCTGTGTCCCAACGCGATTGCGGGGGCCTGCAGCGGGTCTTCGCCGTTCTCGCTCTTGCATCCCCTGCCTGGTGCCACGCAGCGTGTCGCGTGCGGCATGTTGGCGCGCTCGCCGATTTTCGCGACACCTCCGGCATCCGGTAGCCCCAGCGCCGCGGGCCAGACGTCCGCATCGCCTCGGTCTGATAGCACACACTACGGCGGGTCGTCTTGCCGAAATGGACTAATCATTGGAATTTCTGATCCGCTCGAGTCTCCCGAGCAACTGATCTTGATCGTCACAAGAATTGATCTTGATTAATTCTGCATTTGAACTTGACGTTGATGAAAATTTGGTCCATTTTTATTGCTTAGACGCCTTGGGTTGGTGGTATACAGCTCGCAATTAATTCAGGGTTGGGTGGGAGGTCAGAAATGGAGACGGTCGCGGCGCTGTTTGTAGCGTCAGTGGGAGCGTTCCTGTTGACGATCGGGATCGGGAGTGCCGACTGTACTAGCCAATGCTTCGGCAACGGCGCCGGAATGCAGTGCACCTCATGCGACTCGCCCAAGGACGGCGAGAGCCGGATGGCCACCCTCTTCGAGTAGAAATCTGCTGTTCAGAGCAGTTTTCCGGATCTTCGTCCGCTGCCGCCGGGGGGTCGGCGCCGGCTTGGACGGCCTCACCTGAACGACTCCTGCCCGCCCACGTTCGCTCGCGGGGCCGCCGCACGCGCCGGTTCGCGTGGAATGGTTGCCTGTGGCGGGTGTGACGTTTGGGGCGACCAATAAATAATTGATAAATCCCAAAGTCTGTTATTCAAGCGTAATCCGTACAACCGAGTTCCCAATAGCCTTCTGCAAATCCCTAAGTCTGCCCTGATCATAAAATCCATACCGGGTTCCTCTTATTCACGTGTGGAACGGGGCTCAAGCAAATCCTTTAGTTTGCAATCGCCGCGAAGTTCATACCCGGGGGCTCTCTTCTGCGGTTGAGTCACAACTTTCGGCATGTTGATCGCCCCGCCGGGCCTTGCGGCCCAGAAGCGCCGCCACCTGCGCAAGGGTGAAGTGCGGTGGCCGCCCTGTGTGCTTACGCTGCGCAGATGCGTAGCCTCGCGGGCCATCGATGCACGGCTCCAGGCTTGCCGGGAAGGGGATCCGACGGTGTCTGACATCAAGATCGATGTGGAGCAGTTGACGGTTTCGGGAAGACAGGTGAGCGATCAGGCCGAGGATCTGGCGGCAGGCTTCTTGACGGCCGACAACCGGGTCGAGGCGGCTCAGTACGGATGGGCCGGTACGTCGGCGCTGGCGCTGAGCGCCAGGGCGGCGCGCTGGCTGCCGGAGTCGCAGGCGTTAGTGGGCAAGGTCGGCGATCACGGATTCGCGCTGCAAGACGCCGCGGTCCTGCATGCGGCGGCCGAGGCGGAGCGAGCCCGCGCACTCGCCGGGGTCGCTGCCAGAGCTGCCGCGGTCAGTGGCCGCGGCTGAGAACAGTGGGGTATGACCTTATCGGTCGCAGACATTGACCGCTGGAACGCCGAAGCGGTGCGCGAGGTGTTTCACGCGGCCTCCGCGCGTTCGCAGAGCGCCTTCGGCGCCTCGCGTGAGTTGGCGACGCTCTCGGTGTTCGCCAGCTGGGAGGGTGCGTCCCGCGACGCCGCCGCACACCAGAATGCGGCAGTGCGACAAGACCTCGACGCGCATGGCAACGAAGCCCTCGCCGTCGCACAGGCCGCCGACAAAGCCGCCGGCGGCATCGACAAGGTCAAGGCCGAGCTCGCGACGTTGCGGGCGGACGTGGCCGCCGCTCGGCTGCAGGTCGATGCCGTGACCAGTCAGGTGGTGGCGATTCCCCAGCTGCGCTACACCGCGGCCGAATGGGCGAAGATGCAGGCGCAGCGGGCTGAGCTGCAAACCCGCTTGGACGCGATCGTGGCCGAGGCCAACGCCGTCGACCAGGAGTTGGCGACGGCGATCAATATGGCCGACGGCGATGCGCCCATTCCGCCCGGACCGCACGACAACCGGCCCGACGTGCAACGGGCGTTGGGGCAGCCGCTGCCGCAGGATCCCAAGCAGTTCGCCGACCTGTGGAACAAGCTCACGCCCGAGGAAAAGGACTGGCTGTACAGCCAGGACCACAACATCGGCAATCACCCCGGGATGCCGTGGGATCCGCAGGATCATCTCGGCAAGGATCACTACAACCGGCTTCATCTGCCCGAGCTGCAGCAGCAGACGCAAGCCGACGTCGACCGTCTGCAGCACCGCGTCGACGAACTTGCGGCCCAGATCTACATGGGCGATCACACCGAAGCGACGACCGGCGAATTCAATGCACTTGCGCCCCAACTACTCGCGGCCCGGCACAGCCTCGACGGCTACAAGGCCGTGCAGACGGCGTTGAACCGCAACGACGGCGTGCGGCGCTACCTCGGCCTGATCGATGACCAGGGCCACGGCGCGGTCGCGATCGGAAACCCCGACTACGCCAGGCGCAATGCGATCCTGGTGCCCGGCACCGGCCAAGACCTCGCGACCTTCGAAGGCAGCGACCTCAAGTCGTTGGCGATGTACAACTCAGCGATGGCGGCCGACCCGAACTTGAGGCCGGGCGATGTCGCGGTGACGACGTGGATGGGCTACGACCGTCCGATGGATCTCTTCGAGGCGGCGTGGCCCGACCGGGCCCGGGCCGGCGCGGGCGCGTTGGATGCGTTCGAGAGCGGGCAGCGCGCGTCCCACGTGGGAACGCCGTCGATCGACACGGTGATCGGGCACAGCTACGGCTCGACGTTGGTCGGTGCGGCGGCATCGGGTGGCCATCATCTAGACGCCAACAACGTCATCGCAGTCGGCAGCCCCGGCATGCTCGTCAAGCACGCTGGTGACCTGAGCCTGGATGCCGGTGCGAATGTCTATGCCATGCGAGCCCGCAATGACATCATCGAGTTGGTGACTGACATGACGCTGGGGCACGACCCGACCTCCGACGACTTCGGTGCGACGCGGCTGTTCGCGGCTGCCGGGCCGAGCAGTGACCCGCTGGGCGTGACGCCGAGCGTTGCGGCCCACAGTAGCTACTGGAGCGAGGGGAACCCGGCGCTGCTCAATCTGGGCGCTGTGATCGCCGGTGTGCCACCGCCCCAGGCTATTCCGAGTGGGGGAGGCTAAACGCATGCGCCGTACGTGTGCTCTGTTGATGGTCATGCTCGTCGTTGCCTGTAGCCACGAACGCCCGCTGGGGCCACCCACGCCGACCGGTGCTACGCCCATTGGAGGACCACCCGTGGAATCAACGCCACCGCCACCGCCCGGCTGGAAGCTGGAACCCGTCATCCCGAAAACCCAACAGCAGGCCCAGGATACGGTGATCGGCTACCTCAAGAAGACGCTTGCCGCGCTTCCGCCCGGGACGACGCTTGACGCCAGCCGCTACAGCGGCGGTGGTACCGTGCATCCGTGTAAGGATGTCGAAACCGGCACGCCGCCAATGGAATTCGCGACCAATGGTGATCTGACGCTGCCGGCCGGCGTCGACACGAACACGATTGTCGCCAAGGCCGGGGACATCTGGAAGAGCTGGGGCTGGCAGGTGTACGAGCGGGACGGCTTCTACAAGCCCAATCGATTCGGGTATGCGCCTGATGGCTACATCCTGCAGATCATCGCCCGGTATCAGCCCGGCTATGCCCCGACGCTGCAAGGTGTCTCTCCGTGTTTCCCGCCCGATCTGCCCGCGGAGCGCAGCCCCTTCCCGACGATCCTGACGGGCTCCTGAGTCCGGTCGGGTTGGCTCAGTCGCCCCACTCATCGTCGCCGAGGACATCGACGGTCAGATCATTGTCGGCGGCGCCTTTCGTCCCGTAGGCGAAAGTGATCAAGGTGCGATCGTCGGGAAGGGCCTCGACGGCGACGACGGTGGCACGCCCGATCTTCATCCGTATCCGGTCGCCTGGCCTCAACTCGTCGACGCGCTTAAGGGCCACAGCGTATGGCACCCCCTACCCAGTCCCGCCGATCGGTCGGCGGGACACAACTGCATTATGGATGAGGCGTGCGGGCCTGGGACTTGATCGCACCACGATCGTTCACATCCGCTGCGCACTCGCTCGGCCGGCGCCTGGATGAAGCACAGCATCTCGACGAAGTCGGACAGCTCGGAACACCTGCTGCCGCAACGGAAGTCATCGCGATGGAGGTCGTAGCGTCAGCGGCGCCGCAGGCCCTCGCGATTGTCGTCGCCGTCTTCGTCCCAATAGGCCCACTCGGGCAGTGGTGTAGCGGGCGTCGCACCCAACGCCGAGGCCTCGTATCCGGGTTGGGTGCGGTGGCTCGTCCACCGCGGATCGAATCGATTCGCGCGCGAGCGCGCAATGCCGCGGGCGATCAGGGCGGCGGTACCGCCGACGACGAAGGCGATCAGCGCGACCTTGAGGACGATCAGTAGCAGCGTCATGTCTCATCCGTCCTCTCGGTAGCGGCAACGCGGGCATCAAGGCTCAGCGCGAGTTTAGGATCGTTTCGGGCGTAGAGCTATTCACCGCTGGGCCGCCCAGCAGAAGTGGTAGGGGTGAGCGGATCAACTCTCGTAATGCATTGGGCGTCTACGCATTACGGAACGACATCCCAACCTTGAGCCGGATCATCGCCGCAATAGCGGGTGGACACCCAAGTCCCAGGGCCTGTCTGAACCGTTGCACGGGTTGACCACTACCGCGGCGTACCAGTTCCCGCCCGGAGCGTCCAGACACGCATCGCCGAGCCTGCTTCTCACCTGGACCGGGCCATCGGCGGTTGCCGCACCAGCATTGAACACCGCGACACCGAGCACCATGCCGACGACTGCGAGGGCTCGAACGTTGATCAATCGCACTGTGCGCTCCTAGTTAACCGTCGATGTGACGCCGCTTGGTAGGCGAGGCGAGACCAGAGGTCGCGCGCCATCTCATGGCAGGCCGAGCTTGGTCGCCTTCATCTCGAGGTAGGGATGGGCCATGCGTGGATCGACGCCGGCTTTTCTCGCAGCGGTCTGTGTGCCCTCTTCGCTGCGGTGCAAAATGACGTGGTTGCGCTCAGTGGGTGTCAGTGAGTCGAACCAGCCATCGAGCTTGTGGCCGTCCTCCTCGAGCTTTGCCCGCACTGCCTCATCGAGCTTCCAGGTGGACGTGCCGCTCCATTGTGTTTCGTCGACGACCGCTTGCTCGATCCCGTGCTGTTTGACTTGGGCCAGAATGCGTTCGACGAACGCAGCTATGAGTGACTGGCGCGGGTTGTTCAGCAGGTTGACCCGGTCGTGCAGATTGAGCGTGTAGAACCACGACAGATCTGACGGTTGTGCGGGGTACCCGGGCATGGTGGAACGGTAGCTCACGGTTTCGGCGCGGGTCCTTATATGGCTTCTCGTGAACTCGCGTGGAGTTCATCGACCGCGAGCAGCGTCAGCAGGTACCGGTGGACCGGGTGAGCTACGCGCCCCTCGGAAGGCAGTCCATCTCCGCCGATCGGCCCAGAGTGTGAAGTCGAGTTTCGGCGGTGAGAATCTCGCTAAAATTCTCTAGTGCCCGAGATGCCTGGCCTTCGTCTAAAGGTGCTGGCCTCTGGGCTGCATCAGCTCGCCAAAGAGAGCGAGATGGTCAGCGACGAGTTGAGCGCCGTATCCAAGCCGCCGCCCATTTCTACGTCGGGGTGGCAGTCAAGTGCGGCGACGGCGCGGCGCGCCGCCGGGCGGGCAGCCAAAGACGTGTCCGCCGTCGTGGCACGCATCAACGCACGTGCCGCGGGGTATAACGCCGCGGGCTTCGCGTACGCGCAGAACGACAAACACGGCGCTGTCCGTCTGCGCGCGGTACCGCGCTGATGGCCGACGACACACCGCATGTCCCAACGCTTTCGCAGCTGCGCGCGTCCGACTATTCCTACTTCGGGCAGTTGAGCGGCTATCTGCAGAACATAGGCACGAAGACGCAATCCGCCCTCGAGCAGTTGGCCCAAGACGTGCAGCACCCCGGCGGCGTCGAGTGGGAAGGCATGGGTGGCGCCGCGGCGATCAATCAAGCCGGGTTGGACATGTCGATGGCCCGGCCGTTCACCTGGAGTTGGGAGGAAGTGGCCGCATCGACACAGCGCTGGCAAGACGTGCTGGAGGCTGGGACACGCACCGCGCTCGATGCCGTCGAGGACGCCGAACGCGACGGTTTCGTGGTGGGCGAGGACTATTCCGTTGCCGACACCCACGAGGCCGAAACCGCGCAGCAATATCAGCAACGACTGGCGTTGGCGGAAGCGCACGCCGGACAGATCGGGCACCGGGTCGCGAGGCTGGTGAGTAGCGAATCGCGGGTCAACAGCGAACTGCGGGCGATGTCGGCCGGCTGGGGCACGCTGAACTTCAAGGAAGGCGGCGGCGCTGGTGGGCAGCCGGGCGACGACCCGACCCAGCACGATCCCACCATCGCCGGGCCGGGATCCGACCCGACCCAGGAGCAGCAGAAAGGCTCGCCCTACGACTTGGGCGTGACGATCCCGGGAACGGGAATCCTGATCACCGGCGACCCGCACGACGGCAGACCGCAGCTGCACATACCCGGAACGCAGTGGGACGGTGACAATCCGTTTCCGGTTCCCAAGGGCCAACGCCCGCTACCGACCGGGACGGCCGTCGGTCCCAACGGCCAGCAGTATGCGTTCTACAGCATCAAGCCGTACGGGGATGGCACTGATCCCAAGAACTTCATCGGGAAGGAGTCGCACGTCCAGAACCTTGCGGATCCGACGCACGATCTCGGGCCGCTGCAAGGCACGCTGCTGAATTCCAGTCAGAAGGTGGGCATCTCACAGGCCAGCGGGGTGTACGACCCGAAGACCAACAGGATGGTCATCGTTGGCAACGTGGGAGCGGATGGCCAACGCGCACTGTGGCAGTCCGACCCGATCAAACCCGGTGACCCGCCCAATGCGTGGATGAACACGATGCATCAAACCGGGACCTTCACCAATCTTGGGGCGGGCGATCGCGAGAACCAGATCGTCGGCTTGCCGAAGGGCGGCTACCTGCTCACCAGCGCCAGCAACGGTGCGCCGGTGGTCGGCGTCACTGCCGCCACCCCCGACGGGCTGCTCAACGCGACACCTACCAACCTCACGCCCGCTTCGATTGCCAGCCCCGGCACCACACCGTCGGTGCCCTACGGGCCTACGGTCACCAAGATCGACGTTCTCCCCAACGGCCAGGAACAGGTCACGCTGCGCACGAGCACCTGGCCGATCCCGGAAGGCTGGCACCCCCCACCAGAAAATCCCCAGCAGGGACCGCCCTACTTTCCCCGCACCTACACCTCGACGATCACCATCAACCCATGACCGAGGAGGACTCGATGAGAACTGCGGCCGTTCGCACCACCCGGTACCTGGGCGCCGGAATCTTGGCAGCCACACTGACCCTGATGGGCTGCGGACCCCACGCCGCCGCGTTGCCGCCCGGTTTCCCCAACCTCGACAGCTTCGCCTCCGTGCCGGTGGACAACTACATCGGCACCGGTCCCAAAGGGCCGGGTCGATTCGTTGAGTTCTCGACTCCCTACAACATCCAGTGCGGCTTCACCGCCACCATCAATCCGCAGCCTGCAGGATCGTCCCAAGGCATTCACTGCGAAGGCCAAATACCCGGCGTCGCATCAGGTTCCACACCCACCGAGTCCTGTGCGACCGGCACCGTGGGCGACTGGGGGGCCGCAGGATTCCGCATAGACAAGGAGTTGAGCGGCTGCCCTATCGGCGCCTACAACTCGGGCACGTTGCTCGGTGCCGGACAGAAACTGTCCTATCAGAACGTCACGTGCGCCGTCGGCGCTGACGGGCTGGTCGCATGTGTGGACAACAGCATCGGACAACATGGCTTCGCGCTAAAGCCGTCTGGCAACTTGACCTTCTGAGCGCAACCAGCGCCTCGCGGGGCGGGTCGCCGCCGCTCAGGTCACATTGAGGTCACACGGCCAGTCTGGCGGCATCTGAAAGTTGTTGCGCGATAATGGGATTGGACCAGTTTTGGCTGATCAGTCCGTAGGGACGTGACCCGACCGCCTCAGCAGGTACTGCCAGCCCGCGTCGAATTGCGTGTGGTTCCATGCTTGGTCGCGTTTGAATCGGGTTTCCGCTTCGTCCGACCAGTACTGCGGTCCGCCCGCAGCTGCGGCCAGTAACTCAGTGCGGCAGGCGCTTTCAAGTAGAACGGACAGCATCACTGCGGTGGGTGCGTCAGCGCCGACCGTCACGGAGCCGTGGTTGGGTATCAGAGCCGCGTTGGCGTCGCCCAGGGTGGCGGCCAGGGAGCGCCCCAATTCGGGCGTAGCGATCAGCGCTCCCGTCTCGGTGAACCGGGGGATCTGGGGGTAGGCGAACGGAACCCCGTCATGCGATATCGGGTGCAGATCACGCACAAGTGAGGCGAACGCGTTTACGGCAGGTGAGTGGGTGTGCACGACGCAGCCGACGTCGCTGCGAGCCGTCATGATCTGTGTGTGGATGTGAAATTCGAGATGTGGCCGACCTTCCCCGCTTAGGACGCTGCCGGTGGGGTCGACGAGAACAACCTTTGCAGCATTGATCTCCTCGAATGCCCAGCCGGCGGCCTTCATCCATACCCCACGACCGTCTGGGTCCCGGATAGACGCGTGCCCCCACACCATGTCGCTCAGCCCGGCAGTAGCCAGGGCAGCGCTCGCGGCCACGACGATACCCACAGGATCGTTCATGTCAGTCAAACCACTCTGTCCATTGCACGGAGCTCCTCCCGACGGCGATCCCAAACGAGCTAGCCATGCTTGGCTGGCAGCCAGGACGCCAGTGTCGTTGCCGCTAACCCTCTTTCCGTCGAGTCGTCGGCCAGGCGGTTCGTGACGCTGAACAAGACTGTGGGGTCGGTCAGCCCTAGCCGGCGGCGAATATCGATGGTACGGGCGGCTGAATGTTAAAGCTGTTGGCAATTGTGGCATGCGCGACGTAGCGTCCGCACGCCAAAGTGACCGCGATCGCGGACTTGTAACCGAGCTCGGCCACAAGGTTATCTCGCTCAGCGGCTGAGCCGTTGCCGTGTGCTTTCAGTACTGCGAGGACCCACTTTTGAGTTGCGCGCTGCCCAGGCGTGAGATTCGAATTGTCGGGGTCGAGCTTTTCAACGGTGGCAACCCAGTCTTTGCCCAGGCCGAGCTTCACCGACAGCCGCTCGTGCTGGTGACGCTCATAGTCGTTACCGGTTGCGGTGGCTACGGTGAGTGCCACGGTCTCTGTAAGGTCGTCGGGGAGAGCGCGTTTGGTCGCATCCGTGTAGTCGATGAAAGCGGCCAGGGCCTCGGGTTGGTGGGCCGTTAGCTGGAAGAAACCACCGAGGTAGCCGAGTCGATCGATCTTTGATTGAAGTCGCGCCTTTACCGCGGGATCCAATTCTTCTATGCCGATCAGCGGGACCCCGGCAAGATGCTGACTATCGCGGTCGGTGTCCGATGTATTTGGCGCAGAATCGATTTCTGTCATGTTTCCTCCTTATGCAGGCTTGGATGGAGCGGGTGTGGTCGAGGTCAGCTCAGTGTCTACGCCGATCGTGCCCACCGAAGAAGCGCTGCCGGGCGATCCGAGTGGTTCGGTGCGTCCGGGAAGCACTGCGTTGAAGAACTTCGCGTTGTCCTCGATCCACTCGGGTTGGGCGTCTGCGCGACTGGTGATCGCGTCCACCGGGCAGACGGGTAGGCATGCACCGCATTCGATGCACTCGTCAGGTTGGATGTATCGTCTGCGTTCGCCTTCATAGATGCAGTCGACGGGGCAGGCGTCTACACATGACCCGTTGAGTTCTTCGATGCAGGTCGGGCCGATTACGTAAGGCATGGGATCACCCCCTCCTCGCCGCTGCGGAACCCATCAACTCGGTTGAATGGCCAGGGAAGACAGACCGCGCTGGGTCAAGCTGCGCGGCAAGGTTATTCACCGCGGTCGCTGCTTCGCCGAAACCAACTGCCATGATGCGAACCTTGCCCGGATACGCGGTGACATCCCCGACTGCGAACACTCCTGGGACGTTGGTAGCCATCGTGGAATCGACCACGATCTGCCGACTTTCGACCTTTAGTCCCCATTTCAGCAGTGGTCCCAGATTTGCGATGTGGCCCAAAGCGGCGATCACCGCTTGCGTCTTTACCGTCTCGCTCGTGCTGCCAGTGCGCACGGTGATCGCTTCGAGCCAGCGATCGCCGTGTGCGGCGGTGACCTCGCTGTCCAGAATCAGCCGGGCGCCGTTTTGTTCAAGCTGGTTGACCGACTTTGGATGTGCAGTCAGGGTTCGCCGGCGATGGATCAATGTCACGGACCTAGCCATCGGGCAGAGCATGTTGGCCCAGTCGACCGCGCTGTCACCACCGCCGACGACGACAACGTCGACATCGACATAGGCAGCGATGTTGCGCAGTGTGTACTGCACTCCGCGGTCAAGGTAGTCATCTGCGCAAATCAGCCTGCGGGTTTGGAAGCTCCCGATACCAGCCGCGATGATGATTCCGCTGGCACTGATTCGGCGGCCCTTGTCTGTGACGATGGTGAATCGACGAGGTGCGCGATCAGAGGTGCTGCAATCATGCGGTGCGGCAAGCATTTCCACCGATTGTTCACCGAGCAGCCAGGTGGGATGTGCAAGCTCGGCCTGCGTCGTCAAGGACGCTGCCAATACGGATCCCATTACCTCGGGGAGACCGGCGACATCGTAGATGGGTTTGTCGGGGTACAGCGCCGTGAGTTGTCCGCCGGGTTGGGCCAGTGAGTCGATCAACACCACGGATAACCCACGCAGTCCGGCATAGTAGGACGCGAAGAGGCCGCTTGGGCCGGCCCCGATGATGAGGACGTCGGTGTCGATGGCGGCTGGAATGGAACTGTTCACGGCCGTGCTGCGAGTGTCTCGGCCAGCAATTCAGTGGTATCCGCCCAGGCCTTTCGTGCCGCATCATCCACGTACTGTGCCGGTCGTGCGTCGCAGTGAAACGCGTGCCCTGCGCCTTTGAACACGACCAAGCGCAGGTCCAAATCGTGCAGCTTGGCTTCAGCTTGGATCGCCGAGATGTCCTCCGGCGGGATGGTCGGGTCGGCATCTCCAACGAACATCAGCACCGGTCCCTCGAGGTTAGGCGCTTGATCCAACGTGGCGTGCGGGCCTCGTGCGATTCCCGGTCCGTAGAACACCACCGTGGCCGCCACCGGGAGGGCAGTGGCAGCCGCGAACGCAGCGCGGCCGCCGAAGCAAAATCCGACGATTGCGGTCTTCTCAACCGGAATCTTTTCCGTATCCGCAAGGTAGGTGAGGGCGGCCGCGACGTCCGTCACGATGGGTTCGGTGCCCAGCTCGCCGATGAGCCGCATCGCGGTGTCGCGGTCAGCGTAGTCCACGGTGTCGATTCCGCAGCGATGGAATAGGTCGGGCGCCAGGGCCAGGTATCCCTCGGATGCAATGCGCCGGGTGACATCCTGGATGTGGTCATTGACTCCGAATGCCTCTTGCAGAACGATCACCGCGGCTGGCGGTTTGACTGCGCGTTGCGCGTCGGGACGAGCGCGGTAGAGCCGCATCGGACCGTCAGTTGTGGTCAGTGTCAACCAGTCGGCGGTCAGTTCATCAGCGGCGGCGGTCATGAGATGTCGGAGTCCTTTCTGAGAATTCAAATGCGGCCGGAGTCAGTCCCATATCAGGGCTTGGGTTGGACGTTGGTCTTCGGTGAAGGCGTCATAGGCTTTGGCCGCCGCGGGATGCAGCGCGATCGGTGCGGCGGCGATCGCTTGCGGCTCGAGCGGGTAGCTCAGCGGGCTGCGTTCCGGTGGAATGTGTCGATATTGCACCTCGAGTGCCTCGCGCGTCGCGACCATGCACCAGGCGATCAACTCGGCGATGTCATCGGGTAGTGCATCGGTGCATAGCAGCAGGAAGTCCGAGAACTCGAGGGCGGTGAGGTCGCGACCGAGGCCCGGCAAGTAGCCGTGCGGGACGACTGCCGATGGCCAATGCCACCTCTGGAATGCATCGAGGACGGGGCGGGTCACGTCGAGGTAGACCACCGATCGGCGGTCAGTGATGCGTTGCCAGGCGGGCATCATGATTGCTTCGTGAATTAGTACGTTCGCCGCTCCGTCGCGGAATGCGGCGATCGCTGGAAACGGTCGCTCATGGTAAAGCCACGATCCGCCAGCGCTTTCCAAGGCAGCAGCGTCGATGCCTACCGCTTGCAGTTGACGGTGCGCGGCCAGCCCGACGAGGTTGACACCGTCATCGGGACTGGTCGCGATGCGCAGCTGGGACATCAGTGAGGCGAGCTCGTCTAACGACGACACGCCCAGCTCGGCGTCCACGCAGGTGACCAGGCGGTCTCGTTGGGGCAATGTGCCCAATGCTCGTAGTCGTTCCGATCGCTCGGCAGCCAATGGGCCTCCGCCGGCGACCATTCCCATTGCAGCCGTGGGTGTTAACAGCGCAACATCGACCCGGCCGGACAGGACAGCGTGAATCGCGTCGGCTCCGCCGCGTCCGGAACGGATGAGGATCTCCGAGTCGGGCTCGCATCGGTCGCCGACCTCCTGAGCCAGCCAGCCACAGATGCGGTGGAGGTTGGCTTGGCCCCAGTCGCCTTGCAGCGTCAAGGTTATTCGGCGGTCGAGAACGGGTCCGCTAGGGCGTTGGCTACATGACTGAACAGACGTCATGAAGTCGGGATACCTTGGATCATTGCCTGCAGACCCGGCGCGTCCAGCGCGAATTGGATCTCGCGGATCTCGTCGAAGGGGAACCCGACTCGCTCGAATTCGCGCTCCAGGTCATCGCGGCTCTCGGCCTGGTAGATCGTCACGAGGAAGCCGCTGTACATGTCGACATACAGATTCTGAAATGTCGCGTATCGCGACTCTGCGACATCAGGTGCATTGCCGGCGATCTCGTCGGCCGAGAGTCCAGGAGCTAAGTGGGTGGTCAGGTAGGTGGGCATGAATGTGCCTTTCTGTAAGTGATTTACGACGGTTGAGTTACTGGGGTCTGCAGCTCGGCACGCAACTGCTCGGCGAGCGGTTTCCAGGCCGCGAAGGGTTCCATGTCAATGCGGGGATGTTGGGCACCACAACCGCTGCAGTGTCGCAGGGTCTCATCGTCGTTGAATGCCCGACAGCCGTCGAAATATACTTCCTGCGAGACGGTTTCGGCAGTGTCCCATTCGAACCGATGTAGTTCACGGTCGCAGCCGGGGCAGTACCATGCGATGCCTTCGAGTCCTGCGGACCGCGCCTTATAGCGCATCTGGACACTCTCTTGTGACGGCACGATCCGGTGCGGAGTACCCGCAGGGACATAGACGTGGTCTCCGACGTCCATCGCGAATCGGTTGACTGAGGAGTCCTTCAAATACATTTCGGCCGTACCAGACATCTGAACGACCACCGTGTCTTTCGCACAGATGAGATGAAATGGCTGGGCGACCGTGTTGCGGGACATGTATAGCTGCGGGTCCACCTTCGTCGGCAGCACCGGGACTTCCTCGTAGTTGCCGATTTCCTGAGCTGCCTTGAACGCGTGCAACATTCGTCGTCGGTCCATGGTCACACCGCCCCGGTTTCCTGCGTTGCCGCAGCCGCTGCGCGCATGGCCCGCTTGGCCGAGTCCGCCGTACGAACCTGCGCGACGTATCGATTCCAACCCCACTTGTGGTGCGGATGAGGTGGGCTGATATGCCCGCACTTGGGACAGGTGCGCGCGGGTTCCGGCTCGTAGTCCAGGGCGGCGCGATTACTGCCCCAGATGGTGGGAAACATGTGAACTTCGTCATCTGCGTTGCCGTCCCACTGGGTGGGGTCGTGGCCATCGACACCTTTGGGACTTGCGTTGTAGTCGAAGCGCACAAGCTGCTCGGAGCACTTCTGACAGCGGAACAAGATCGCCTCCGCTTGATCGCCCTCTTCCGCCTGGTGCTGGGTGACGGTTATCAGAATGAAGGCCTCGGGATCGGCGGAATCACGCAGAAACGAATTCACGCCATGCAGTTGTTGGGTGACGAAGATCTGGCCGGTCTGCAACATCGCCTGGTTTGCACCGAAGGTGACTGCGACTTCTTCCACGGTGTTGTAGTGGAAGAAGTGACCGAAGGCGCTATCGTCTCGGTCGCCCCTCATGATTGAGCCGGTAGGGACTATGGCGCCGGCGTCATGGTAGGGAAACAACGGCAGCAGTTGAGACGCTGCCCCGGTCATGAAATCGAAAACGTTGACCTTCAACGGTTCCCGATTCCCTGACGGTGGTGGAATTCGCCGCGTCCTCTCCGTTGCAGATGACGCCCCTGTCACCGTCTGCGCCATGCCGATCTCCCTTCTGATCGTTTCTGTGCTAAAGATCCGCTGCGGCGGCCAAGACCGCGTCGCAGAGTCGTTCGACTTCGGGTGTAGCTGGGGCCATGGGCAGCCGCTCTTCATTGGTGGGAAGTAGTCCGCGCTGTCGCATCATGTACTTCACCGGAATGGGGTTGGTATCGAAGAACACCGACTGGTTCAGCTTCCACAGCGCCTGATGCAACCGCCGTGCCTCGGCGAGCTTCTCGTCCTGGATAGCCTGGTAAAGAGCAACAATTGGCGCCGGAAAGACATTGGCGACCGCGTTGACCATCCCGGCGGCTCCGACGGCCAGCATCGGCAGCGAGACCTCCTCAAGCCCCACAAAAATCCGAAACTGCGGACCAAGACGCAACAACGCGTCCGTAACCCACCCCAAGTCCGTGGACGCATGTTTGGCCCCGACGAAGTTGTCGCAGCGCTCGGCAATCGCCTCGAGGGTGTCGATGGTCACCGAGACGGCCGACCGTACCGGAATGTGATAGAGCAGTACCGGCTTGCTGGTGTTGCGGCACACGACCTCATAGAACTCGACTAACCCCCGCTGCGGGGGTCGAGTGAATGCCGGCGTAACCACCAAAACCGCTGCGGCATCGATATCCTCGGCATGCCGGGTTAGCTCGATCGTCTCTGCCAAGGATGGAGCTCCGGTGGCGACCATGACGGGTAACCGTCCACCGGCGACGCCGACCGCGGTGGCCGCGAGTTCTTTGCGCTCGGCGACGGACAGTAGCGCCGGCTCGCCACTGGTTCCCGCCACAACGATTCCGTGACTGCCCGATCGGGCTTGGAAGTCCACCAACTTCTCGTAGACCGCCAAGTCGATGCGCCCGTCGCTGAACGGGGTGACCAGCGGTGGGTAGGAGCCACGCAACTCCTCGGGTGCCAGTGCGATCATCCCGCGGACCGGTTCGTCGCGAAGCCCGACTCCACACCCAGTAACCGCGCCTCGCGCTTCAAATCCTCTTGCCAAAGCAGCGATTCCAGGGCGATGTGGAACGGCTGGTCCTGGATGGTCAATTCGTGAACATGCTCGTCGGGGCCGCTGGCGTGGTGATGCACGGCCCAACCCGGTGCCGACAACATCAGGTCACCGGCTTCCCAGTCATAACGTTTGCCGTTGACCAGGCTGTGACCGCGCCCGTGAAAGTAGTAGTTGATGGCAGCTGACACGTGACGGTGGGGACGATCGATGATCTTTGGCGGACGAATCGTGATGGTGGCAAAGAAGTTCGGGGTGGTGCCGTTGGTCCGCCCGGTTGCCGGGTTGTAGAGGAGGTACAGTCGGCGTCCGCGATATTCCGCTCCCAGGGCGGTCAGCTTGTCGAGATTGTCCTTGACCCGCTGCCACGGCCAATACAGCGCCGGGCTTTCAACATTGGGTGGACTGATCAGCTTCTCGTAGGGCATCAGCCACGCCCCTTCGTCGGTGAGTTGAAAGACACCGAACGGACTCTGTTTGCGCTCACCAGACTCCTCATTCGGGGCGCTGGGGAGTTCTTCGAGTGGATTGTCCTCCACCAGGTAGACGCCGAGCTGGTCGAGTAAAGCGGCATTGGAGTAGCTCAATCGCACTTGCACGCTGTCGGTGTCGTTGATGTGCTGAAATGTGGTCCAGGAAGGGTGATTCCATACGTCGTATTGACCGAAGCTGAACTTTTTGTCGCCCACGACAGCCGTTCCGCTGCCGTCGATGCAGAATGACACCTGAGTTGCATTGTGGCGCGACGGTGCAGAGCTTTCGCCGGGCAGCAGCACCGACAGCGTTACGCGGATGCCGGGCGCCAGCCCGTTGCCGGGTGCCGTGGCTTTCGGATGAACGATCAAGGCCTCGCGCCGGCCATTGCTGGGCCGCGGTTGCCGGCTCAGCCGCTCTACTTCGGCATCGATTTCGGCCTTTGTGATCAGCACTGGATCCCAGAAGTCGAGCTGAGTCGGGGCGGGACGGTCGCTGACATCGACAAACAAAGACATCAATTGCTCCATAATCTTGGTTGAGACCGAGGTGAGACTGAAAGGGGGCGGCCGGCGCCGGCAGCGGTGGCCCGTTCGAAAACAATTTCGGCTACCGCCAGGTCTGAAATGCCGGTCCCAAGAGCCTTGAAGATCGTTATGCCGTCGCCTTCGATGCGCTCGTCTCCCGTGAGCGCTGATCCGAGTGACAGCACGTGAGGTGCACTGGTTGCCGACAGCTCCCGAGGTGAGAGCTGACGGGCGGCGGCAACATCATCGGCAACGATGCGACGTGCGTGCGCCACAACCGCGGCTTCGAGCTCTGCGCGTTCGGGAGTGATTGCACCAACAGCGTTGATGTGCACCCGATGGGCCAACATTGGCTTGCTAATGAATGGTTCGGTCGCCCGCGTCACTGTGACGACCACATCGGCTTGATCCACAGCCTCTGCGACCGAGTCGGCGGCATGTGCGGCGATTCCGGAATGCTCCGTGATTTTCTCTGCGAACGATTTCCGGTGATCAGCGGTGGGACTGTAGATCGCAATGTCTTGGATTTCGCGCACGGCGGCCACCGCAGCAATCTGACCTTCGGCCTGTTTTCCCGAGCCGATCACGGCCAGTTTCTGGCACCGGTCGGCGGCCAAGATCGACGTCGCCGTTCCGGTGATTGCGCTGGTGCGCAATTGGCCTAGCCCAAACGCCTGGATGACTGCAAGAAGCTTTCCCGTGTCCACATCCCAGGCCGCTAACAGGGGAGTAGCCCCGCCACCGGTGTGCGCCCAGGTTTTCGACACGGCAAGTCCCGATGAGACCGCCATCGCTCCGATGGCGTGCATGCTCCCACCCGCCCAGGACGCGAAAGTCTTGGGCATCGCCACTACATCGCCTGCGGCAGCCCGCGTGTAGGTATCCCGAATCGCATCAATGACCTCGGGTAATGACACCAACGCGACAACGTCTTCTTCGTCAATCCACCGCGGGGGACTGCCCGCTGGCTGTTCCCGGAGCCGCGCCGTACCCGTCGGGCCGGCGTGACGCAGGGCGGGTCCGCTATTCACCATGATGAATTAGTGTGCTGGCGGTCACACGCGATGTCAAGCTAATTCGGCATAATCGTCATGCTGAATTTCGGAGGTGTTCAGGTGAGCGCTGAGGAACGCGAGTATGGCCAGGTCGAGGCGCCCGCGCTGCGGCGTAGCGAGTGGCGGGCGGCAACGCGGAGAAGCCGTCCAGCCACCCGCGCGGAACTTGCCGCGCAGGCAATCGCTGCGAACGTCAAGGCCGTCGAACCCGGTGGACGGCTCGGAACCAAAGAAGAGTTGCGAATTCGCTGCGGCGTCTCCGTTGGGACTCTCAACGAAGCTATCCGGTTGCTCCAGGCTCGGGGTCTCGTCTCGGTGCGTCCTGGTCCCGGTGGGGGTCTCTTCGCATCCGAGCCGCCTCCGATGGTGCGACTGGGCAACGTCATGCTCGCGCTGGATTCGCACACGGCCTCGGTCTCTGATGCCGTGCGCATTCGCAACGCACTCGATGCGCTCCTGATCGAGGATGCGGTATGGCATGCCAATCAGTCCGACATCGATGCGCTGCAGGCACGACTCGCAGACATGGCCGTCGCTGCGCAAATAGGCGACGGCATCGCGTTCCTGCATGCAAATTGCGCGCTGCACGCGCAGATTGCCGAGGTGAGCCCGAACGCGATGCTGAGCTCTATTTACGTGGGCCTGCTCGACGTGATCGAGGCACACACGCTGGCGGTTGTGCCGGCAGTCGAAGAGCCGTTGCCGGACTCGCTTTTGCGGCGCTACCGGCTGCACGTGCGGCTGGTCGATGCAATCGCAGTACAAGATCCTGCCGCCGCGATCCATGCGCTCGCCGAACACAATGCCACGGGCGACTGATCCCCGCTGACCTGGGACGTTGAAAACCGTTCTGCCTCAAGAGTTGTCCTCCACCTGACTGGAGTGGTCAGTTCAGTGCGACTCCCATCTGAGAGGCAAGCTCAGTTAGTGCGATCCCATACGTCTCCCTGACTCGCACGGTGCCTTCGCCGCGGTCGATGTCGAAGACCGCATGACTGGTGTAAACCCTACTGACACAACGCAGCCCGGTCAGCGGGTACGTGCAAGCCGGTACGAGTTTGGCGGTGCCGTCCTTGGCGAACAGGTCCATCATGACGACGACGCTCTTGGCGCCAATCGCGAGGTCCATCGCGCCCCCGACGGCGGGAATCGCATCCGGGGCGCCGGTGTGCCAATTGGCCAGATCGCCGTGGCGGCTGACCTGCATGGCGCCGAGCACGCAGACATCCAGGTGGCCACCGCGCATCATCGCGAACGAGTCCGCATGGTGGAAATACGACGCCCCAGGTGTTTCGGTGACCGGAACCTTGCCGGCATTGATCAGGTCCGGATCGATTTCGTCGGCTCCCGCCGTGGGCCCCATGCCCAGCATGCCGTTCTCGGTGTGAAGCACCACGCCGGCTTCGGGCGGCAGGTGGTCGGCTACCAGGGTGGGCTGCCCGATGCCGAGGTTGACATACGAGAAGGCGGGGATGTCCCGGGCGATAAGCGCGGCGAGCTCATTGCGGTCAAGCGGTCCACGGTCGAGGTTTTCGACCCGGCGGCCGACGTTCGGGGTGTTCGTCATTTGCTCACCTCCACGACGCGGTCGACGAAAATACCTGGTGTGACGACGGTTTCCGGGTCAAGCGCGCCCGCGTCGACTACCCGGGACACCTCGGCGACGGTTAGAGCCGCGGCTGCGGCCATCACCGGGCCGAAGTTTCGCGCCGTCTTGCGGTACACCAGGTTTCCCGCTCGATCGGCGACATGCGCAGCGATCAGCGCGACATCCCCACGTAGTGGGTATTCCAATACGTAGGTTCGCCCCTCGATCGTGCGTTCTTCCTTTCCTTCAGCCAAGACAGTTCCGACGCCCGTAGGGCAGAAGAACGCGCCGATGCCGGCTCCGGCCGCGCGGATCCGCTCGGCGAGGTTTCCCTGTGGCACCACTTCGAGTGCCACCTTGCCTGCCCGATAGAGCTCGTCGAACACATAGGAATCCGATTGGCGGGGAAACGAGCAAATCACCTTGCGTACACGGCGTTTGGCCAGCAAAGCGGCCAGTCCAGTATCGCCGTTGCCGGCATTGTTACTGACAATCGTCAGATCGGCGGCGCCTTGGTCAATCAACGCGTCGATGAGGTTGATCGGCATACCCGCCGTCCCGAAGCCGCCTATCAGAATCGTTGCGCCATCGGGGATCCCCGCAACCGCCTCCGCCGGATTGCAAACAACGGTGCGGCCCATCAGCGCGCCTGCTCCGCGTCATATTCGGCGAGGACCTTGTCAGCGATCCGGAATGCCGAGTTCGCTTCGGGCACACCGCAATAGATCGCCGTCTGCAGTAACAACTCCTGAATCTCGTCATTGGACAGCCCGTTGCGTCGCGCAGCGCGCAGATGCATGGCAAACTCCTCGTGGTGACCCCGGGCTACCAGGGCGGTCAGTGCGATCAACGACCGGCTGCGGCGGTCAAGACCCGGACGGGTCCAGATGCCGCCCCAGGCGTAGCGGGTGATCAGGTCTTGGAAGTCGGCGGTGAAAGGCGTCGTCGCGACCACGGCGCGATCGACATGGTTGTCGCCGAGCACATCCCGCCGCACCGCCGTAGCCGTCCCAAATGGCGTGTGTGGTCTGACGTGACCCACGATCAGATGGGCGACCTTGACAGGTGCCTCCGCCGGAGCGAGATGAGCCACCCCGTCGAGCACCACGAGGCGACTGGGCTTGACGTCAGATGCGATGTGTCGCAAACATTCCACCGGCGTTGCAACGTCCTCACTGCCGGCGATTGCCAGCACCGGATTGGCGATGTGCGTCAGGCGATCGGAGACATCGAACGAGGCCAGCGCCTCGCAGGCGATGGCGTAGGACTCGGCGTCAGCACTGCGTAATGCGTCAAGCAGCGCCGCGGTAACGACCGGTTCGCGATCGGTGAATCCGGCTGCGAACCAGCGCTGTTGTGCAATATCGACGACAGCGCCGGTACCGGACTGCCGCACGAGTGCCGCGCGGTCGCGCCATATCGAAGTTCCGCCGAAAACCGCAGCGGTGCACAGTAATGTCGCGGTCGCGACTCTGGCGGGCGCGTCGAGCAGCAGTTGCAACCCCACGGCGCCGCCGATGGAATCGCCCGCGTAGTGGAACGGGGCGCCCGGGGATATTTCGTCCGCCAGAGCCAGCACCGCAGCCCCGAGTTCGGCGATAGTGAACGGCGACGCAGTGGGCTGGCTGCGTCCGTGTCCCGGCAGATCCCAACCCACCACACGAACATGTTTGGACAGCGATTCGGCAGCGGCTTGCCACAATGCGATTACCGAGGTGCCTAGCGATGGGCCGAGCAGCAACAGTTCGCCGTTCTCTGGCCCGGCGAAGTGGGTGCCCGTCAGTTGCGGGATGCTCACGTCGCGTCCTCGAGGTATTGCTGGGCGCGTCGAAGTGCGGTGTCGACCAGGTTATCTGTCGCCCCGGTATAGGCGGGTAGCGCTGCCCGCCCGGTCAATTCGGTCATCGATCGCTGCTCGGCGCGAATCTCACCGGCGGCGGCAAGATTCGTGCCGGCCCGCTCCGTATTGATCTCCAACCCGGCCAGCAGATCACTCATCTGGGCCGCGGCAACGACGGTGCGACGCGTAAGAGTCCGCAGGGTTGCCCATTCGGCATGCCATCCGCCGTCGGCGCGTTCGTCGACGCTGGCCGCCGACGCGGCGTGCAGCGTGGCGGCCAGGGGAGGAGCGGTCAGCGCGGCCCGCCGGATCAGCACCGACAGGATCGGATTTCTTTTCTGTGGCATCGTCGATGACCTGCCGCCGCGACCCTCGGCGAGTTCACCGATCTCGGGTCGGCTGCCGATGGCCACGTCGTTGGCGATGTGCGCCCAGGCGTCACAACAGGCGACCAACGCATCGCCGATCCGGGTCACCACAGACCGTGTGGTATGCCACGGCGGCGCGCTGGCCAAACCCAGCGCTGCTGCCAACGAGCCCGACAAAGCGAGTGCCGAAGCCGCCGATCCCGTCAATTCTGTTGTTGCCGCAAGGGTTCCGGCAGCACCGCCTACCTGTGCGGGTAGCCGGGGCAGAGCTCCCACCGCGTCGGCGCCGTCCAGCACCCCCGACAGCCAGTTGGCCAGTTTCGCTGCTACCGTGCTCGGCACCGCGGGCTGGGTCAGCGTTCGGGCCAGCATTGGGGTCGGATGCCTTTCGACCAGAGCGGCCAGCGTGCGCACTTGGGACGCAAGCTGCTTCTGCACAGTGGCGAGCGCGTCGCGCAGGCATAGCATCATCGCGGTGTCGATGATGTCCTGGGTTGTCAAACCGCGGTGTACCCACCGGGCGGTTTCGGCACCGCTGCGTTGACGCAGCAGCTCGACCAACCCGCTCACCGGGCTGCCGTCGCGCTCCGCCGCCGACGCCAGCGCCTCGGTGTCGTCGGTCGACACCAGCCGGGGCAGGTCTGCGACGGCGGCCGCAGGGGCCACGCCGGCGTCCACAAGCACCCGCAGCCAAGCGTGTTCGACCTGGACCATCGCGGTGAGGAATGCGGCGTCGGTCATCAGCGGGCCGGCACGCTCGTCCCCCGGCCAGAGGAGGTCCGTCATGGCAGGCATCCCGGGTAACGCAAGAACACGGTCTCGTCTTCGCCTTGCAGCCTGATGTCGAAGCGCAAGCCCAGCTCGTCGGGCTCGGCGATCAGAGTGTGCCGCCGGTCGAGGGGCGCCGAGGCCAGGAGTCGGTCGCTGCCGAGCCGACCGCCGGGCAGGTAGGCGCGCGTGAAGAGGCGGTTGAGCAGACCGCGTGCGAATACCGTCAACGCGAAAAAGGGCGCCGAATTCGGCTCTGTAACACCCGGTTTGACGGTATTGAAGCTGTAGTGACCCGCTTGGTCGGTGCTGGCGCGGCCCCAACCGGTAAAGGTCACACCGTCGCGGCGCAACGAACCGGTGGACGACGGGATGACACCGTCGGGGTCGGCTTGCCAGATCTCGATGAGGCTATCGGGTACCGGGATGCCCGCACCATCACTGACCACTCCGTGCAGGCGAATCGATCCGGCTAACGATGGCGGCACCAGTTCGGAGCTGTTCGCGAACGGCAGTGCGTAGCCGAAGAACGGCCCGATCGTTTGGCCCGGGGTGGCGGTCAGCAAGGTTCTCATTGGCACTCCATTGGGGTGCCAATGTCGCCGCTGAGCACAATGTCCCATCGATAACCGGTGGCCCACTCGGGAACGCTCAGGTCGTGGTCGTACGTGGCGACCAGCCGTTTACGCGCCTTCTGGTCGTTGATGGACTGGTAGATCGGATCGAAGGGGAACAGCGGGTCCGCAGGGAAGTACATCTGGGTGATCATCCGCTGCGTGAAAGCCGTTCCGAACAACGAGAAATGGATGTGGGCTGGCCGCCACGCGTTGTGGTGGTTTCGCCAGGGATAGGGCCCGGGCTTGATTGTGGTGAAGCGGTAGATGCCGTTGTCATCGGTCAGGCAGCGGCCCGCCCCGGTGAAGTTTGGATCCAGCGGCGCGGGATGCTGATCGCCTATATGAACGTAGCGACCGCAGGCGTTCGCCTGCCAGATCTCAACGAGTTGGCGACGTACCGGACTGCCTGTGCCGTCAACTATGCGGCCGGTCACCACAATCCGCTCTCCGATGGGTTCGCCGCCGTGCTGGATGGTCAGGTCGGAATCCCTGGGGTCCACGTCACGATCCCCGAAACACGGTGCCGTCAATTCGATTGTTTCCGGATCGGCATGCAGGAGCGCTTTGGTGGGGTGGCGTAGCAAACTGCTCCGATAGGGCGGGTAGTTCAGCCTCGGCTGGGTCAACTCCACGCCGGCCCGGTGGTAACCGGCCTCGATTTCCGCAATCTCCGCGGAGATCTCGGCTTGGCTGGGGAGTGTCGTCATACGCGCAGGCTATGGGTTCTGAGGCCACCTGTGGAACGGTAAGCTTTCGCTGAGCGGAAGGATAGTCCCGTGGCAGGAAACACCTCGGTGGCCGGTACGACGGTTACTTCGAGGGTCCTTGCGATATTGGGTGCGTTCGACGCGAGGCACCGCAGTCTGACGCAGACTGAACTGGCTCGGCGAGCCGGCATCCCGGTGCCCACGGCGCACCGCCTGATCGGTGAACTCGTCGCGGGCGGCGCATTGCAGCGGCTTGCCGATGGGCGATATGCGACGGGGCCGTTGATGTGGCGTGCCGGGTTGCTGGCCCCCGTAAGCGGCGGTTTGCAACGGGTGGCGGAGCCCTTCCTCCACGACGTCTACGCCGCGACGATGGCGACCGTGCATCTGGCGGTTCGTGATGGCGACGAGGTGTTGTATTTGGAGCGAATGGCGGGCCGCGCTTCGGTGCCGATCCTCAGCGAGGTGGGCAGTCGGCTGCCCATGCACGCCACCGGCGTCGGCAAAGTGCTGCTTGCTCATGCGCCTACGGATGTCCAAACGCGGGTGTGTGCCAATCTGACGCGCGTTACGCCGCACACGATTACCCGGCCGGACGTGCTGCGCGCACAACTGGACCAGATTCGCCGCGAGGGCATGGCCACGACAAGCGAAGAGATGTCGCTCGGAGCGTGTTCCCTTGCGGTGCCGGTGGTTCAATCTTCCGACGAAGCTGTGGTGGCCGCCATCGGGGTGGTCGTCGCGACCCTAAAGCGCGACCGTCAGCGACTATTGGGTGCTTTGCAGGTCGCCGCCCGTGGTATCGGTCGAATGATCTGACCTCTCTGTTTTGCAGAGAGATAGTTGACGGTCTCTCCGTAGAGGAAGCATTCTTGCTGACATGGCTGATCAGCGACGGGTCCTCGAAGATGTTCGTCGCGGGATGATTCCCGCGCACATCTACAACGACGCGGAGATCTTCGAACTCGAGAAAGAACGGATCTTCAACCGCGCCTGGATCTTCGTGGCACACGAGTCCGAGATACCGCAGGATGGCGACTATGTCGTGCGGCGGGTCCTGAATGACTCGTTCATTATCGCCCGCGACTCCGCGGGTGAGATTCGGGCAATGTTCAACATGTGCCTACACCGCGGAATGCAGGTATGCCGCGCCGAGATGGGCAACGCATCGAACTTCCGCTGCCCCTATCACGGCTGGTCCTATCGCAACGATGGTCGCATCATTGGCTTGCCGTTTCACAAAGATGCCTATGGCGGGGAAGCGGGGTTTAAAAAGAAGGGCCAAACCCTGCTGCCCGCACCGAATTTGGCGAGCTACAACGGCCTGATCTTCATCAGTTTGGACGCGGACGTGGAGCCGCTCGAGGACTACCTTGGTGACTTCAAGTTCTACCTTGACTTCTACACGAGGCAAAGCAACGGCGGACTCGAAGTCCGCGGGCCACAACGGTGGCGAATCAAGGCGAACTGGAAGATCGGCGTGGAGAACTTCGCCGGGGACATGTACCACACACCGCAGACGCACGCGTCCGTGGTGGAGATCGGTTTGTTCCGCGAACCCAAGGCCGAAAAGCGCAAGGATGGCGCGACCTATTGGGCTCACCGGGGCGGCGGAACGACATACAAGCTGCCCCCGGGCACGTTTGACGAACGAATGCGTTATGTCGGCTACACCGACGACATGATCGGCCGCATCAAGGAAGTCTGGACGACCGAACAGCAGCAAGTGGTGGGGGAGGACGGCTTCATGATCTCGGCCGCGTCGTGCTTTCCGAACCTGAGCCTTGTGCACAACTGGCCCAAGGTGGAAGAGGGCAGCCAAACGGGTTGCGATGTCTTGCCTTTCATCTCGATTCGCATGTGGCAGCCGATCGATGAGCACGAGACGGAGGTTTATTCGTGGTTCGCGGTCGATTCGGCCGCGCCCGAGCAATTCAAGAAGAACTCTTACAAGGCATATCTCATGTGTTTCGGATCGACCGGCATGTTCGAGCAGGACGACGTGGAGAATTGGGTCTCGCTCACCAACACGGCCGGCGGTTCGATGGCGCGCCGACTACTGCTGAACAGTCGGATGGGCTTGTTGGCCGATGGCACCCCGGTCGTCGAGCCCTTACCCCCGAGCCGGTTTCACGGGCCGGGTGTGGCCCGCGTTGGCTACAACGAGTCGAACCAGCGCGAGCTGCTGAATATGTGGGCCGATCATCTCGAGTCGCCTGCGGGGCCGACCCGCCCCCGAACCGACATCGGTACTCACAACCCGGACGGCCTCACGCCGCTGAGGCAGACAAAGCGCTCGACGGCTGTGGTTACGGGAGCGCATCGATGACGACCCATTCCGAACAGGCGGTCCTCGGCGATCACGCTCCGCGCCAACGACGAGTGGGAAAGCCGTTGCCGTTCAATGACGAACGGCACCTACAAGCGCATCAGTTCCTCGTCGACGAGGCCTACCTGCTCGACGCCCAGCGGTACGACGAATGGCTCGACCTGCTCACTGACGACATCCACTACCTGATGCCGGTTCGCGTGACGACCGCACTTGGTGCGGGCTTCGACACCTCGCCGGGCATGGCCCATTTTGATGAGGACAAATATTCTTTGAGCCGACGGGTGGCGCGGTTCCTCACCGAGCATGCCTGGACCGAGGATCCGCCGTCACGGCTGCGTCACTACATCACTAACGTCCGCACGTTCGCCACCGAAGACCGCGACCATCTCGTCGTCGAATCCGCCGAACTGTTGTTCCGCAGCCGCGGCGACGTGAACGAGTCAGCGTTGGTTTCCTGCGGTCGCGAAGACCTGTTGCGCTTCGACCAGGAGCGGTGGACGTTGGCTCGGCGCATCGTGTTGATCGACGAGTCGGTGATCCGAATGCAGAACCTGGCGGTGTTCCTGTGAGCCCTGGGCGACAAGGCGAAGGACAAGGCGAGCAGGCCGCCGGCCGGGCGCAGGAGCTGGCTGCACTGTTGGAAGGCGCCGTCGGTGAGCCTCTCACTGTGGCAAACGAATTCGCCGACGTCGTGCTGCGCCGAGTTGACACAAGGAATGGATCGCGTCTGCTTATCACATCACCTAAGTCCGGGCAGTGGATCACGCTCGATGCGCTCGAGGTCGAGGCGTTGACGTGGCAGAACCCTAGGACTCTTGCGGCGATGGTAGGCAACATGTTTGCGCCGCTTTTCCCGGACGACGAGAAAGCCCGCGATGACCGGATGGCTTGACGGCAAGCGGGCCCTGGTCGTGGGCGCCGGTTCCGGTATCGGTCGGGCGGTCGTTGACGCCTTTCGCGCCGAAGGCGCTCGGGTTGCCGTGCTGGAACGCGACGACGCGAAATGCGAAAGGCTTCGGGGTGAATTGCCGGACGTCGCGGTGGTTGAGGGCGATGCAAGATCGCGCGCGGCCAACGACGACGCGGTCGCCGTTGCGGTCGAGAGCTTCGGCGGGTTGGACACCCTCGTCAATTGCGTTGGAATCTTCGACTTCTACAAGGGGATAGGTGACATCGACGCCGATGACTTGAGCGCAGCGTTCGACGAGATGTTCCACACCAACGTGCTGAGCCTTTTGCACTCGGTGAAGGCCGCGGTCCCTGCGTTACGAGCGCAGACCGGCTCGTCGATCGTGCTCACCGAGTCGGCTTCGTCGTTCTACCCGGGCCGCGGAGGAGTGCTCTACGTGGCCTCGAAGTTCGCGGTGCGTGGTCTGGTAACGACGCTGGCGTACGAACTGGCACCGCACATCCGAGTGAACGGGGTAGCGCCCGGCGGCACCTTGAATACCGATCTTCGGGGTCTAGAGAGTTTGTCGTTGGGCGACAAACGACTTGACGACACGCCAGGGCGCTCCGGCGATCTCGCGGCGCGGACGCCGTTGAACGTGGCGTTGTCCGGAGAAGACCATGCTTGGAGCTTCGTATTCCTGGCGTCTGACCGGTCGCGCGGGATCACGGGTACTACGACCCACCCCGACGGCGGGTCCGGCATGGGAGCAACGAGACCCGTGCCATCGAGTTAGCGAAGGAGGCAGCCACCGTGCCAACCGTCAAAGCCGATCTGCGTGCGTGTCAGGGCTACGCCAATTGCGTAGCTGCCGCCGGCGAGTACTTCGACATCGACGACGAGGGTCTGGTGATCTTACTGACGGCCGACGTGGCGGAATCCGACCGTGCCCGAGTGGAGGAAGCGGCACGCAGCTGCCCCGTTTCGGCTCTGCGGGTTGACGATTGATGAGCCGCCCGACAGCGGTCATTGTCGGAGCATCGATCGGCGGGGTACGGACGGCGCAGGCGCTGCGAGCCGCGAACTACCACGGCCGAATCCTTCTCGTCGGTGATGAAGCGGTGCCGCCCTACGACAAACCGCCCCTGTCAAAGTCTTTCCTCGCCGGCACGGCAGGGCTCACCGATATCGCACTGCTGAGCCATCGGCAAGCTGCCGAACTGGACGTCGAGGTCCGGCTTGGCAGCCGAGCCGTTCATTTGCATCTGTCGCGCGACGAGATCGAACTCGACAACGGCGAGTGCGTCGGGTACGACCATCTGGTCATCGCAACGGGGGCGCGAGCGCGGCCGTCGCCGTGGGGTCAACCCGACGGCGTGCATGTCGTGCGCACGTTCGAGGACTCGCGGCGGCTGCGCGCGGATCTCACCCGAGGTGGTCGGCTGGTGATTGTCGGCGGCGGTTTCATCGGCGCCGAAATAGCAGCCACTGCACGGTCATTGGGCAATTCTGTCACCATAGTCGATCCCAGCGCGGTGCCGATGGAGCGCGCGCTCGGCCAACAGGTGGGCGAGCGGTTCATCCGCCTGCACGAACGTAACGGGGTCGGCACGCTGTTCGGTGCCGGGGTGGAGGGGATCACCGGGCGGCGCGGAGGGTTCCGTGTGGCGCTCACCAACGGCGGTGTTCTCGACGCCGATTACGTCGTCGTCGGAATTGGCGCCGTTCCGAACGATGACTGGCTGATCTCTTCCGGTCTGCACATCGACGACGGTGTTGTTTGCGACAAATACCTCCGTGTGCCGAACACGACGAATGTGTTTGCAGTTGGCGATGTTTGCCGTTGGCAGAACCCGCGTCACGACCGCCTCACCCGCGTGGAGCACTGGACCAACGCGGTCGAGCAGGCCGCCATCGTGGGGCACAACATCGCACAACCGGGCGCGCTCATAGCCTGCGCGCCGGTCGAATACGTGTGGAGCGATCAATACGATTGGAAAGTCAGGATCGTCGGCCAAGCCGGTAGCACGCAAGATTGCCTCGTGGAGGTGATCGGCGAGGACCCCGATACTGGCCGATTCGCTGGACTGTATAGCCCAGACGGCCGCACATTGAGCGGCGTGGTTGTCGTCAACTGGCCGCGGGCGCTCATCGCTGGGCGCAAGGCACTCGCACAGAAAACACCTTATGCAGTGCTAAAAGAAGCGCTCGAGCAGCTTGCAGGGCCGCGACATATCAATGCATAGGAGCACAACGTGACATACGGGTTGGAAGAGCAACGCTCATTGGTGGCCGCGGCATGCCGGATCGCGGCTGCTCGCGGATTGGTCGACGGAATCCTCGGTCACATCAGTCTGCGGGTTGACGACGAATGCCTGCTGCTACGTTGCCGCAGCGATAGCGACGATGGTGTCGCGTACACCCGTCCGGCCGATATCCGGCTTGTGCGTTTCGACGGAACAGCAGGTGCCGCAGGAGAACTCGATGGTTATCGGGTTCCCAACGAGTTTCCGATCCATGCCGAAACCTTGCTGGCTGCCCCGCAGCATCGCGCGGTGGCGCACCTGCATCCGCCGGCCGTTGTCGCCGCCGATCTCGCCGGAATCACCATCCGGCCGATCTACGGCGCTTACGACATTCCAGGCGCGTGGTTGGCACGTGGTGGCGTACCGGTCTATGAACGAGCCGTACTGATTCGCAGTGCCGCGCTGGGTAAAGAAATGGTAGCCGCGATGGGTGACCGGGCGTTGGTGATCTGCCGCGGACACGGAATCGTCAGTGCCGCAGCGACGGTACAGCAGGCCGTGCTGCAATCCATCAGCCTTGACGAACTGGCTCGCATGTCATTGCGCATACTCTCCGCGGGGGGCACGCTGCGAGACATCGACGACGCGGATTGGGCTGACCTGCCGGACCTGGGCCCGAGTTTCACTGCCGACGCGGCGTGGCGGCACGAGATCGCACGTATCGGGACCCGTTGAGGGTCACGATGAGTCACTAAGGTGGTCGCCGATCAGCTTGGCGGCCTCCACCAGACCGGCAGCGACCATGGAGTACTGGGATGCCTTGAGACGGCTTTCCGGCGCGGCGGCGTTGAGGGCCAGTCGCAGACCAGGCGCGCGGGTGCGGATCGGTACTGCAACTGACGCAACGCCTTCCTCGCTCTCTTCGCGATTCACCGCATAACCCCGTCGTCGAATTCGGTTGAGCTCCTTGAGTAGTTCGATCCGGGTGCCGATGGATTTGCCGGTGATTCGCTCTAGCTCGTTGTCCGGATATAGTCGTTCGATCTCCGCGTCGGAGAGTTGGGCGAGCATCGCCTTGCCCGTCGAAGTGCAGTGCGCCGGCATGATCAAGCCGATTCGGGATGCGACGCGCACGGCCGTCGGCCCCTCCACCGCGGCGACGAAACGAACGGAGGAACCCTCGAGCAAGCCCATATGTACTGACTCGCGTAGGCGTTCACTGAGACGACGCATGATCGGCGTCGCCGTTCCCTGGAGGTCTATGCGGCCAAGAACCGCGAATGCGACGCTGGTTATTGCCGGACCGGCGTGATAGGCCTTCGTCGCGGGGTCTTGGCGAACGAAGCCGCGATACTGCAACATCGCGAGCAGCCTGTGGGCGGTTGAGGAAGCGACATCCAGATACCGGGTTGCCTCGCTCAGCCGAACCTCCGGCCGTTCTGCCAAGAGCAGAATGAGTTTCAACGCCTTATCAACCGATTCGACCGGATACTGCGGCAGTAGAGCGTCTTCGGTAGCAGACTCCAAGATGTGCCGGCGCTGTCCAGCTTTCTGCATAACAGAGAAGGTACCCGCCGGATGACGGTTTTGGTCGACGGTCCGCGGCAATGTTCATTCCTCGATCACGGTCAGCTGGCGACGGCGTGTACCCAACCGCCGGCCACCGTCGTCGGTGACGACGACCGTGTCCCCCCATGTCACATCGTGAGTGCGGGCGAACGCCTTTGGGGCCTCCGGGAGCTTCAGGAACGGTTTCAATATGAACGTTGTATTCGCGAGGATGGGCTGCTCGGCGATGCCGGATTCGTCTGCACCAGTGGGTATCACCAGCGGTCCGTCGTTGCCTAGCCCGCGGCCATGGAGCAATGTGAACAATTCACCATCAACGCGTCCGACCGCCGTTCGTACGGCTTCGAATACGTCGCCCCATCGCCTGCCCGGTCGCATCGCGGCAAGTCCGGCGTCGAAGGCAGCAGCGTTTCGCTCGAAGACTTCTCGAGCCGCGGCGCTAGGCTCTCCGATCACCATTGGTTGTGCCACTTGCCCTTGATATCCCCGGATTTCGGGCATCAACTCGGTCGAGACGTACAAACCCGGCTCCAGCACACCCGGGGGAGTCGTGACGTACCGATGCCGCCTGTCACCCCATCGGCCGGGGCACCAGGCGACATGCAGTTCGTCGGCTCCGGCTCTCACTTGGGCCAGCAGCATTTGCCCGTAGACCTCGGCTTGGGGAATACCGGCAGCGGCGGTGGCGGACATGGCATCCAGAGACGCCTCGCCGATACGAGCAGTCGCGGCGATCCGGTCGATCTCCTCGGCACCCTTGACGTATCTGGCTTTACCTACGATTCCGGTGCCGTCCACGATATGTTCCGCACCAACCGCTTCGGCGATGTGCTTAACCGTTGTATAGGCGACGTAGCCGTCAGGTTGGCGGACCGAGGAGAACTCGCCGCCGCGAAGCCCGGCGATGGCCGTTCGGCGACCCACAAGATTCCGCTTTCTCAGCATTTCCGCGATCACCCGACCGTACTCCACGGCCGTAGAACCGAGTTCGGTCGCGCTGACTCGGTCGTCGATCCAGTGTGGCACCTCGACGGCGTAGTTACTTGACTCGCCACCGAGGATCAAGACTGGATCTCCAGATAGCGGTAAGAGCGTCACGCCTTCGGTGTCGGCAACGTAGAGCGCATCGGAATTGATCCACTGTGGCAGCACGATGAGAAGCTCAACGCCCTCCTGCGCCATCAGCTCCCGCAAACGAGCCCATCGCCGGTCCCGCTCATTCCTGCTGAACATCGGCTCCCTGATCGGCGGCGGAATGCCGAGGATCCCCTGGACGCCGCGAATTCCCTGCATTGATTGCTCCTTCGGATGCGAGCCCGCCAAAACTATTGAGGGGGGAGTGGAATCCGACCCCGGTTCGGTCACGATTGCGGCGAGAGCGTCTCGCTCAGGAACCCGGTGGTGTCGCGCCATGCTTGTTGGGCGGCGTCGGCCACATAGGCGTCCGGTCGCGCATCGCAATGGAACGCGTGACCCGCACCGCCGACGACAACCGAGCGCAAGTCGACGCCGGACTTGCGAGCCGCCGACTCGATGGCGAGCCGATCGTCTTCGGGAACGTGCGGGTCGGCATCGCCGACGAACATCAAAACCGAGCCTTTGATCTGGTCGGCCCGGTCCACCACCGCGTGAGGTCCGCTCGCGATGCCCGGCCCATAGAAGACCACCGTCGCCGCGACCGGGAATGCGGTAGCCGCGGTGAACGCCGCCCGGCCGCCAAAGCAGAATCCGACGATCGCCGTCCTGTCGGCGTGGATCCCATCGTTGGCTAATTGAGCCAGGACCGCTGCGACGTCGGCATTGATCTGCTCGGGTCCCAACTCCCCGATGAGTCCCATAGCTGTCTCGAAGTCCGTGTATTCGACCGTCTCCTTGCCTGAGCGGTGAAACAAGTCAGGGGCGACCGCCAGGTAACCTTGCGCGGCCAGCCGCCGAGTGACGTCTTGGATGTGGTCGTTAACGCCGAAGGCTTCCTGCAGCACGATGACTGCCGCCGCGGGATTAACGGCCTGACTAGCTGGCGGGTGCGCTCGGTAGACGCGCATCGGGCCGTCGGGGGTGCTCACGGTCGTCCAGTCGGCGCTGAGGTCGCCGGCGGTTGTTGCAGTCATGTGATGCAGGGTTCCTTTCTTCGATGAGACCGCTTCAGGTGGAGCGGTTAGAGCACGGCAAGCGCCGACGGCACTGTCATAGCTAGCCGCATCGAGGTCTCGGCGCAGTGATCGCCGGCTTTACGTCTTCGGGTCGTTAGTGCCACCGTCGCCGGTGGGCACCACTTACGTGGCGAGCAACTCCTCGCGTAACTGCTCGGCCAGCGGCTGCCAGGAGTCAAACGGTTCAAGGTCGAGGCGCGGGTGCTGGGCGCCGCAATCAGTACACAGACGCAGCGCCTGATCGTCGTTGAACGCGCGGCACGCGTCGTAATAAGCTTGCTGCGAAACAGTTTCAGCGGTGTCCCACTCGACACGGTGCAGCTCACGGTCGCACCCCGGGCAGTACCATGCGACTCCTTCGAGCCCCGCAGAACGTGCCCGGTATCGCAGTTGAACGCCTTCCTCGGACGGCACGATCCGGTGCGGCGTCCCGGCTGGCACGTAGACATGGTCGCCCACGTCCATGTGGAAGCGACTGACAGTGGAGTCTTTGAGATACACGTCGGCGGATCCGGACATCTGCGCCACGACGGTGTCCTTCCCGCAGATCAGGTAAAACGGCTGCGCCACCGTATTGCGTGACATGTAGAGCTGCGGGTCGACTGCGGTGGGCAACACCGGCACTTCCTCGTAGTTGCCGACCTCGGGTGCGGTTTTGAACGTGTGCAACATCCTGCGCCTGTCCATGATCAGGCCTCCTGGCTTTCGGCCATCGGTCGTGCGGCCGCACGCAATGCTCGTTTCGCCGCCTCCGCTGAGCGGACTTGGCTCAGATAACGATGAAAACCCGACTTGTGGTGCGGGTGGCGGGGATTCGTGTGACCGCACTTAGAGCAGGTACGCACGGATTCGTCGTCGTAGTCGACCGCGGCCTTATTGGTGCCCCACAAGGTCATGAACGGCGGCAGTTCGTCATCGACAGAGCCGCCCCACTGTGATGGGTCGTAGCCTTCGGCGCCTTTAGGGGTGGCGTTGTAGTCGTGGCGTAGCAGCTCTTGGTGGCATTTCTGACAGCGGAACAGGATCGCCTCGCGTTGATCGCCCTCCTCGGACTGGTGCTGTGTGATCGTCATCAGGATGAACGCCTCGGGGTCGGCCGGGTCGCGGAGGAATGAGTTCACCCCGTGCATCGGCTGGGTGACAAAGATTTGTCCGCTCTGCAGCATCCCGTTGTGGGCGCCGAAAGTCACCGCGACTTCCTGCACGGTGTTGTAGTGAAAGAAATGACCGAAATCGCTGTCGTCGGCGTCGCCGGTGAATACCGCGCCACACGGCACGATTGCTCCCGCGTCGTGGTAGGGGAACAACGGCAGGAGCTGACACGCGGCGCCGGCCATGAATTCGAACACGTTGACTTTCAACGCCTCACGATGTCCCGACGGAGGCGGGATGCGGTGCGCCTGCTGATCTGCCGGCTCCACGCTGTGGCTGGTGTGAGTCACGTTTTTCTCCTTCATGCGGTGCAGTCCCAGGGCGGCGCGCCGAGGAAAGTCCGTGGCGCCCGAGTTAGGTAGAGCGCCCGTGAGCTGTGCCAGTGCAGCGGGGTCGGGACACCGCCGGCGTGCTGGCTATGACCTATGACGAAATTCACCATGGCGAATACAGTGTGTGACACACCACTGCAGCTGTCAAGAATATGACCGCAGCACCTTTCTGTAGGGCAGAGAACCCCGGTTGCTACGGGAACGCGGGTGGGGGTGAGGGACGCCGATGGATGGGGTTGCCGGCAAGAAACCCGCTTTCACCGCGAGCGTCGTGTTTTACCGGACTGCCTCGGGACCCATGGTTCAGGGTTTGGACGTCCCATGCGCTCTTTCGTTGTTGGAGATGCGACCTGCCGCGGGAGTCTGCCGCAGCGGGGCTCCTTCCCATCGGGCGAAGTGGCCCAGCCTGTCATCGCCCCCATGCGGGTAACACGGAATCGCGTGACGGTGGCGTGGGGAGGGCGCTTTGAACTGAAGCGAAATATTCTGCGCGACAAGGGAACGCAGCATTCGATCCAGCTACTGCGCCAAGTGTTGACGCTTGTATCGCCCTGGAGTGGCGCCCATCTCAACGGTTGACAATGTCCGGCGGTTCATCCTTCCTCGCGAGAGTGTTGACGCGCCGCCCGCGAGGGGCTCCTGCCGGCCGGTAGACGTCGCGGTGGCAACGCCGTTGGCGCGGGTCGGCTCCCGCGATACGCCACCGGGTTCCCCTGCTGCGCAGCCAGCCGAACGGGTTGTCCGTAGGGGGCTGATCGAAAGCTCGCGAGAAGCAAGCCTCAAGCAGCTTCGGAAACCAGCATGATGAATAACCTCGAATCTATTGACAGGTGGCCGTCCTGCCTCGCAGACTGCAGGGAAAGCAATTCAGCATGGTGAATTCGGTGGGAAGGCCGCTGTGGTTTTGGATCAACACTTTCGTGACTTGATGGCGGGGGTGTGCGCGCCTGTTTCGCTCGTGACGACAGCGGACCACGATGGGCCACACGGCGCAACGGTAAGTTCGTTGGCTTCGGTATCGCTTAGGCCGCCACTGGTTTCGATCGCTCTAGATCGCAAATCCACCTTGCTCGCGCGAATCCTCGGTAGTAAGCGCTTCGGCGTGAATGTGCTCGGCAGGGCGCAAGACGATCTTGCAGTTGTGTTTGCCAGCAGGGGAGTAGACCGGTTCCACCACGCCTGCTGGTCGATGGCGGACGGATTGCCGCGCATCGAAGGCGCGGTTGGTTGGGCGGCATGTGACCTCAATCAGGCGGTGGAGGCCGGTGATCACCTGCTGCTCATCGGGTTGGTTCGCGATGCCGCATCGTCACCTCAACCACCTTTGATTTACGGGCACCGGACCTTCGGCACCCATTCCCAATTCCAACAGCGGCCGCGCAAGCCCATCACCGATCACATCGCAGCGTGTACTCGGTGAATCCCGCATGCCTTACACCGAGGAGTGAAACGAGATGACAACCATCCAGCCATCGCTTGATGGCGGCACCACGACACCGGACGCGGCCGAGCTGGTAGCGCGGGTCAAGGAACTGCATCCTTTGCTGTCGAAGAACGCTGTGGTCGGCGAACAGGATCGTCGAGTCGCAGAGGACAGCATCAAAGCGCTGGCCGAGGCAGGACTGTTTCGGCTGACGATCCCGAAGCGCTACGGGGGATACCAAACCTCGATGCGTACGATGCTCGACGTTTCGGCCGCAGTCGCCGAAGCCGATGGCGGAACCGCGTGGATCGTCACGCTAATCAACGTGTGTAACTGGATGACTAGCCTGTTCTGCGCACAAGCGCAGGACGAAGTTTTCGGTGCCAATCCAGATGCCAAGGTGTCCGGCGTGTTAGCGCCCACCGCCGAGTCGCGCAAGACCGACGGCGGCTGGATAGTCACAGGAAAGTGGTATTACAACTCCGGGTCATGGCACTCGGATTGGTCGGTGCTGGGGATTCCGATCACCGACGAAACGGGCCAGGTTGTCGATCAAGGCCTCGCGCTGATCCCTCGGTCCCAGCTGCAGATGGAGGACATGTGGTTTGTCGCAGGCATGAAGTCCACGGGCAGCAACGCGGTGATCGCCGAGAATGTAATGGTGCCTGAGCATCGGATCTTGCGGGTGCCTAACGCGATTCGTGGAGAGTACCCGTCCGAACACACCGACAAGGAAGCGCTATACCGGTCAGCCTTCGTCCCAGTCGTCGCGCTGGTGCTCGTCGGTCCTCAGCTGGGTATGGGCAGGGCCGCGCTGCAGTACGTGACGAGCAAGGCGGCAAAGAAGCCCATTTCCTACACATTTTATGAGGCCCAACAGGATTCGGTAGCCTTCCAGCTGCAGGTTGCCGAGGCGGCGAGACTCATCGACACGGCGCAGCTTCACGCATACCGCGCTGCCAGCGACATAGACGAGGCGGCCGCCCGCGGGGAGTATCCAGATTTCCTGACGCGCGCCCGAGTTCGTTCCGACACTGGCTACATCGCAGAAACGATCACGCGTGCTATTGAAATCCTATTGTTCGCCCACGGCGCGGGGGCGTTCGCGGACGTCAATCCGCTCCAACGGATCTGGCGCGATTCAGCTACTGCCGCCCGGCACGCGGTGGTGTCGCCAACGGTTGCCTACGAGGTGTACGGGAAGGCGCTTCTGGGCCTAGAGGACTCCATCACCCCGCTGGTCTGAAACCACCAGCCAAATCGAAAGGACTCACGCGTGCGCGTGGCAAATGTACGTGGTCGGCTCGCGCTGGTCAGTGCCGATGGAGCGGGTTCCGTCGATGTGCACGAAGCGAGCAACGGTCGCTTTGACCCGTCGCCTCAACGGATTTACAACGAGTGGGATGAGTTCGTCTCATGGGCCCGCGGCGCCGACTTCGCTTCGGCTTCACCGTTTTCGGCTAGCGAGCTCGGTGCACCGGCACCAGAACCCAAGCAAGTCTTCGCGATCGGTCTGAACTATCGCGCACATGCTGCCGAATCGCACTTCGACGTGCCCGACGAACCGACGGTGATGTTCACCAAATGGTCGTCGTGCCTGACCGGCCCGGTCACCACGGTCGAGCTGCCACCCGGCGGGCATACCGACTGGGAGGTGGAGTTGGTGATCATCATGAGCCGTTTGGCCCATCGGATCCCGCCGAATCAGGCGTGGGAGCACGTGGCGGGGCTGACCGTTGGACAGGATCTTTCAGAACGCATCACGCAAACAAGTGGTCCCTCGCCTCAATTCAGCTTGGGAAAATCATTGCCGGGTTTCGGTCCTACGGGGCCGTGGCTGGTTACCCCCGATGAATTCGACAACCCAGATGACCTCGAGCTGGGCTGCTCCATCAACGGGGAGCAGATGCAAAAGGGCCGCACCAGTGACCTCGTCTTCTCGGTGCCGGTCTTGATCTCGCGGCTGTCGCAAAAACTGCCCTTGTTGCCTGGCGACGTGTTGTTCACAGGCACGCCCGCTGGGGTGGGCTTGGGACGAACGCCGCCGCGCTTCATCGCCCCCGGCGACGAATTGATCAGCTACGTCAGTGGAATCGGAGAGCTGCGACAACAGTTCGTTGCTGCCGAGCCCGTCTGATCCGACAACAAAACCGCTCGCACCCGCAGGAGACCGCATGGCCCTACACCGGTTCGCCACCGTCACAATTGGGGTCCCTAACGTGGCCGAAACACAGGCCTACTACTGCGAGTTCGGATTGGAACCGTTCGCGGACGGCTGGTTCACGACGCGCGACGGTGGACGGCAACTGCGTATCGTGTACGCGCCAACACGACGCTTAGTCGAAATCGAATTCGGCGCCGAGGACGAGGACGACATCGGCCAGATTGCACGCAACCTCGCGCGGATCGAGGTCAGCGCCGATGTGCAGCCACGCCAGATCAGTGCTGTCGAACCGGTGACTGGGGTCCGCGCGACTGTCGGTGTCATGGGCCGCATTGTTCAACTGCCCACTCTGGCTCCCGTCCCGAACACGCCTGGGCGGGCCGAGCGGGTCGGCCAACGCGCGCCGGGTGTCATGCGCAGCGGGCCGGTGCGACCGCGCAAGCTAGGTCATGCTGTGTTGGGAACCACCGACTTCCAAGCCACACAACGCTTCTTCATCGAGGGCCTCGGATTCAAGGTAAGCGATCGGATTAAAGACGTTGGGGCGTTCCTGCGCTGCTCGACAGATCATCACAACGTTCTGATTCTGCAGGCGCCAGTGAGCTTTTTGCACCACACCTCGTGGCAGGTCGACGACATCGACGAGGTGGGCCGGGGTGCGACGGCGATGCTGCAAGCCGACCCGGCACGCCATATCTGGGGACTCGGCCGTCACCACGCGGGATCGAATTTCTTCTGGTACCTGAAAGACCCCGCCGGCAATTTCAGTGAGTACTACTCGGATCTGGATTGCATTGTTGATGACCAACTTTGGACTCCTGAGACATTCGAAGGTGCGCGCGGTCTGTTCAATTGGGGCCCACCGCCACCGCCGTCGTTCTTGGCTCCCGAAGATCTGGCTGCGCTGATGACTGGTGTGCACGCGCCGTGATGGTCGCAATTTTGCAGCTATTTTCACGGTCCTGACGTCGGCGTGCGAGTTGGAAACGCTCACCACGCTGTTACCGCGATCTTCGAAGACTTGCCTGCCCACTTAGCGCATCAAGCGTCGGCGCTTGCAGGCGGTGACATCACGTCAGTCGTAATGCGTTGACGGGGCATGCAATTGCAGCATCGTGCAATTGCGACTCGTCGGTATCTGAGATCTCCTCCGACAGGATGGTGAGGCTTCCGTCATCCTGAACCGCAAAGAATTTCGGCGCTACCACTTCGCACATTCCGTGGCCTTCACAGCGGTTTCGATCGAGTTCGATTCTCACCGGACATCCTCTCTGGACAGCAGGACGGGTACGCTCTGAACCCTTCGTGTCAATGGCCCCGGGCATTTCGCCCATCTCGCGTGTGGGACCAGTCTCGTTCCGGGGTAGCGGTCTAGGAGTGCTTCGATTGCGATTCGCGCCTCGATTCGGGCCAGAGGTGCACCGATACAGGTGTGAATTCCCCGCCCGAATGCCAAGTGGGCCGCCGCGTGCGGCCGATCGAAGCGATATTTCTGCGAGTCTGGGCCCCATCGCTTTTCATCGTGGTTCGCAGACTGGATGTTGAGGTAGACCTTCTTGCCGGCAGGTACGGGGCAGGCATCGATGGTCACGTCCTCGATCACCGAACGCACCATGAACTGCGCGGGTGAGTCCACTCGCAATGATTCCTCGATAGCGTTTGGCAACAGGGACCGATCAGACAGGACGGCTTCCCAGTGCTTCCTATTCTCGAGCAGCCGGTACAGACAATTTGCAATGAGCGCCCGCGTGGTATCGGTCGAGGCGACGACGAGTTGAAGGATGTGTGTCATCACCTCTGGTGTCGACATGTCGGCCTCGTCGGGACCTGCGAAGCATAGGTTGTCGAGTACATCTTCTTCGCGGTGGTCGGGATGGGCGCGTCTGCGCTCCGCCAGCTGGCCGAGATACCGGGTAAGGGAATGAAATTCGGGCAGCACATGGGTTGGTTCGGGGACCGTTGCAACGATCGCATCAGACCATCGTTGAACATCGGTCCACGCCTCTTCGGGTATGCCGATCAGGGCGTAGAGAATCCTCGCCGGGATGTAATGCGCGTAGTCCGCGTACAGGTCGACACTGCCGGACTCAGGCAGTGCGTCGAGGCTAGCCGCAACTATCGACTCAACCCGCGGTGTGAGTTTGCGCAACCTTGCGGGCGCGAAATCTTTGAGAAGCCGAGCGCGTAACGCCGTGTGGGCCGGCGGGTCTGCCTGGGTAGCAACGGTAAACGGCCACTGAACATCCTCAGCTCCGACGGAGAAATTGCCCCGGTTAGAGAAATGTGCTGTGTCCTCGAACACTTGTCGAACTCCGAGATCGGTGTTGACGGTGTAGAGGATGTCGCTGACTTCGCCCACCGGACAACCCATCCGGGATGCGTGCATCAATTCGTCGGGCTCAGCAAGATGGTCCGGGTTCAGGGGATTAAAGAACTGGTCCGGGTCTGCCGAGGTCGTCATGAGCCTTCCCTTCCAACGTATTTCGGCCCGACGGAGCCGAAATTGACTGCCACGTTGCAGATGTGCGGTTTGCGGTGATTGCCAGCTGTCTAACCGGTCCGGAATCCAAGTGCGGCTTCCGTCACCAAGAGAGCCGTTGCAGCCTGCTTCACCGTTTTCGAATCGGCCCGCTGCAAGCATGTTGTGGCGCAGGTCTCATGTCAAGAGGATTGGCCATATTGATCATCCTGAATTATGGATCGACGCGAAGGGACTGGTTGCCGGCAACAGCAACCCGCGCCTGCTCAATTGCGTACCGGCGACTGTTGGCTACAGACCGGCGAGAGTCCTAACGGTCGGCAGTGGCAGCCGGTGTTCTGGGGTCTTCGCCGATCCACGGGCCAGTGGCATTGTGCTCGTGGATCAACTCAATTGCGCGCGAATCGTGCTGCGCGAGCGCGTCGACCAAGGCGACATGAAGGAGGTATCTGCTCTGAAGGTATTCGGACAGTGACTCGTCTTGGACAGGCTCCGCTGCCAACAGGTGGGAGTCGGTGATCTCTAGAAGGTGTAGGTAGAACGAGCGTAATAGGGCGCTCGGGCTGATTTCGGCAAGCCTGATGTGTAGCTGCCAATTCGCCCGAATGAAGGCGGTGCTGTCGGAGCTTGCGGCCGCCCCCTTCATTTGGTCTAGCTCGGCGCGTAGCGCCGCGATGTCATGGGCAGACGAGTGCTCCAAGGCATCCTGCATCAGCAAAGGATCCAGTGCGTGGCGCAACCGAAAAGCATCGGCCAGCGACGCGGCGTCATCGTCGAGGGCCAGCATCGCGTTGCCGAAACGGACAAGGGGCGACTGGCGGCTAGCAAATAGGCCACCGCCAGGACCGGACCGGACCGTGACAAGCTCGCGCGCCTGGACGATGCGCAACGCCTCATTGAAGGTGCCTACAGACACACCGCACGACGCGCGCAGTTCGTCTTTGGTACCCAGCCGTTCTCCCGGCTCGGCCGCCAAGGCCATGGTTGCCAGCTGCTCTGCAGCTTGTTCGGGCCTCGTCTGGCCGCGGTTGGACCGACGCTCCCAGTCAGCGCGGCGAAAGGCCGGTGGATCGACTGTCATCACCGCTCATCTTCCCACTCGTAACCGGCTCGACGCGGTAGGACGCCCCGCGTCAACATTCAGCATATTGGATTAGGCTGAATCTATTGACAAGTGACTGATATCACCCCAGACTCTCACCAGATCAATTGAGCATGGTGAATTCAAAGGACTGATACGGGGTGGTTCAGCTGGTAGGACGATGCGCGCCGAGCAGCGGTCACTGGGCCGCTGGTCTGTCAGCGCACCGCTGCCGCTGGCCAGTGCTGGCGGTACGGCACACCGTCGACTCACAAGGCCGGCCGGGATGACCGTATGGACGAGCGCCACCAAGCCGGCCTCGGCTCTCGGGGGATTCTTCGCCATGGCGCTAGACACCATGATGCTGATACCGCGGAAGCCTTTCGCATGGCGGGAGCTTCTGCTCCAGGCCTGGTTTGTGGCACGCGTGTCGTTGCTGCCAACGCTGATGTTGGCGATCCCGTACACCGTTTTGGTGGTGTTTACCTTCAACATCTTGCTGGTGGAATTCGGGGCCGCTGACTTTTGCGGCACCACGGCCGCTTTCGCGACGGTGACGCAGGTAGGTCCCATCGTGACCGTGCTCGTGGTAGCAGGCGCGGGTGCCACCGCAATGTGCGCAGACCTTGGTGCACGAACCATCCGCGAAGAGCTGGACGCGCTACGAGTGATGGGCATCGACCCGATCCAGAAGTTGGTCGTGCCCCGAGTGCTCGCAGCAACGCTTGTCGCTGTGCTGCTGTCGTCCGTAGTGATCACCGTGGGCCTGGTGGGCGGGTTCTTCTTCTCGGTGTTCATTCAGCATGTGACCCCGGGCGCCTACGCGGCTGGGATGACGGTACTCACCAGAATCCCGGACGTCGTGCTGGCTCTCGTCAAAGCCGGCCTGTTTGGAATGGCAGCCGGGCTCATCGCTTGCTACAAGGGCATTTCGGTCGACGGGGGGCCTGCGGGGGTCGGCAACGCGGTCAACGAAACCGTCGTGTACGCCTTCATGGCGCTGTTCGCCATCAACATCATCACCACAGCCGTCGGCGTAAAGGTCACCTTGTGACCGTCTCCCAGATGCCGTTTCCCCGCCTATCGCGCACATTGCGCCGATGGTCAGACGGGTGGAACAGAATCGGCACCCAGGCCCAGTTCTACGCGAGGACTATCGGTTCCACCGGCGACGTGTTTGTGCATTACAGGACCGAGTTGATGCGACTAGTCGCACAGATGGGGCTAGGCACCGGAGCATTGGCAGTGGTCGGCGGAACCACCGTGATCGTGGCCTTCCTGACAATCACGACCGGGGCATTAGCCGCAGTCATTGGGTACAACCAGTTCTCCGACATAGGCGTGGAAGCGTTGACCGGATTCGCGTCGGCATACTTCAATGTCCGGCTGGCCGCGCCGTTGACTTCGGGCATCGCTTTGGCCGCCACCATAGGTGCGGGTGCGACGGCGCAACTCGGCGCGATGCGCATCAACGAAGAGATTGACGCGCTGGAAGTGATGGGCATCCGCTCAATCGCCTATCTCGCTTCATCGCGGCTTGTCGCCGGAGTGATCGTCGTGATCCCGCTGTATTGCGTTGCCGTCCTGGCGGCCTTCGCGTCAGCAAAGATCAGCACCACTGCCATATACGGGCAATCGACGGGCGTATACGACCACTACTTCAACACCTTTCTCTACCCGATGAGCCTGGTGTGGTCGTTCCTGCTTGCAGTATCGATGGCAATCGTCATCATGCTTGTGCACACCTACTACGGCTATACCGCGTCGGGTGGACCCGCTGGGGTAGGGGAAGCAGTGGGGCGCGCGGTCCGAACCTCGCTCGTAGCCTCGGGAGTCTTGACGGTCTTCATCTCACTGGCCATCTACGGGCAGTCCGGCGGATTCAACTTATCGGGTTAGCCAATGACGACTAAAGCTAAGCGATTTCGTGTTCACCCGGCCTACTGGACAGCGGCTCTCATCGCGGTGGTGCTGACTTTCGTGTGGATTTGCTCGGCGATGTTCGCCGGGACTCTCGACACCTACGTTCCGGTCACCCTCACGTCGGAGCGCGCCGGCCTGGTGATGGAATCCGGCGCCAAAGTCAAGCTGCGTGGTGTGCAAGTGGGGCGAGTCGCCGGCATCGAGAGCGGAAATCCCGTGCGTCTCAAACTTGACCTCTTCCCAGCTGAGGTCAACCATATTCCCGCCAATGTCGAAGCCCAGATCCGGGCCACCACTCTGTTCGGCGCGAAATATGTCGACCTGATTTATCCGGATAGCCCTAGCAGACAGCATATTTCGCCGGGAGCTGTGCTGCGGTCGCGTAATGTGACCACCGAGGTGAATACCGTCTTCGAAAACCTCGTCAACGTTCTCCATCAGATCGACCCACCAAAATTGAACGCAGTTCTGACTGCGTTCGCAGTCGCGGTTCGGGGACGCGGCGAGCGGATGGGTGACGCCATCACCGCCAGCAATCATGTTCTCGGCGAGATCAATCCGCGCATGACAACACTGCAACACGACTGGCGGTCGCTGGGCGATGCCAGTCGCCCTTACGGTGCAGCCGCCCACGACCTGTTAGAAACGATCAAGGCGTTCACTACGACAAGCGCCACTATCAGCACTCAAGCTTCTGATTTAGATGTGCTGTTGCTCAGCGTTATTGGTGTGTCTCAGGCTGGGATTGATCTTCTTGCTCCCAACAGAGAACATCTCGTGCAGGCGGTCAACGTGCTGCAGCCCACGACGGATTTGCTGATGAAGTACAACCCCGAGTTCACGTGCCTGCTGGTAGGGGCAAAGTCGTGGCTCGACAACGGCGGCTACAACGTTGTGGGCGGGCAGAACGGTCGGAGCATTCTGCTCGACGACGCGTTCTTGTTGGGCAGTGACCCTTATCGGTATCCCGACAATTTGCCAATCGTGGCGGCCAAGGGCGGTCCCGGGGGCAAGCCCGGTTGCGGGTCACTTCCGGACGTTGCAGCGAATTATCCTGTCCGGCAACTAGTTACCAACACCGGCTGGGGTACGGGTCTGGACATCAGGCCCAATCCCGGGATCGGCTTCCCGGGATGGGCTGATTTCTTCCCCGTCACTCGGGGTGTGCCGGAGCCGCCCACGTTACGCAACTTTGGCCCGCCCGCACCGGGCCCGGTGCCCTACCCGGGCGCACCTCCCTATGGTGCGCCGCAATACGGACCCGACGGCGCACCTCTCTTCCCGCCACCGCCTGGGCCACTACCCGGCCCACCACCCGGATGATGCAACTACGTAAGGATCCGATCCGTGAGAGATAACCTTGCCGGGGCGATATGGCGTCTGGCCATATTCGTCATCGTGTGCGGGCTCGCGACGTTCGGCTTGTTCATGGTGTTCGCGCAGCTGCGGTTTCAATCGGAGTCCACCTACAACGCCGAGTTCACCAATGTGAGTGGACTGAAAGTTGGCGATTTCGTGCGTATAGCCGGCGTCGAGGTCGGCAAGGTGAAACACATCTCGATACGCCCCGACACCGTCGTCACTGTGCAGTTCTCGGCGGACAACACGGTGGTACTGACTGAGGGGACCCGGGCAGTCATCCGCTACGACAACGTCATCGGCAACCGCTACCTGGAATTACAAGAGGGCGCCGGCGGGGTCAAGCGGTTGGGCCATGACCAAGCCATCCCACTAGATCGGACCGAGCCAGCACTGGACTTGGATGCGCTCATCGGGGGGTTCCGCCCGTTGTTCCGGGCGCTGGATCCACTTCAGGTAAATGCGTTGTCGGGACAGCTCATTCAAGTGTTGCAGGGGCAGAGCGAAGCCATCGGCTCTTTCCTGTCCCAGACCGCCGCCCTCACCAGCACGCTGGCAAACCGGGACGAACTGATTGGCCAGGTTATCGTCAACCTCAACACGGTACTGGGTGCTGTGGGTGATCAAAGCCAGCAGTTCGACAAGGCTCTCACCTCATTGGCGGAACTGGTAAAGCGGCTAGCCGCTAGCAAGACTGATCTCTCTAACTCGGTCGCCTACAGCAACGCCGCGGCCGGTTCGATCGCCGACATGCTCTCTCAAGCACGTGCACCGTTCAAAAGCGTTGTTGCACAATCGGAACGGGCCAACAATCTGGTGCTGGCCGACCACGACTACTTTGACAACTTGCTCAACACCTTGCCAGACGCATACCAGGCACTGGCGCGACAAGGGATGTACGGCGACTTCTTCACCTTCTACCTCTGCGAAGCCGTCCTCAAAGTCAATGGGAAAGGCGGGCAACCGGTATACGTCAGGCTCGCCAACCAGCCATCCGGGCGGTGCACGCCAAAATGAAACCGTTCTCTGAGCGCAACCACACCTTGATCGGCGTGATCGGTATCGCCGTGACGGCTACCACCGTGCTGGGCGCACTCGAGTACGACAAGTTGCCCATCTTCACGGCCCAAAAGGCAGAGTATTCAGCCTACTTCGCGGAATCGAGTGGAATCGACACCGGCGCGCACGTTCAAGTCTCTGGGTTCCAGGTCGGCGCCATCACGAGCGTCGAGCTCGACGGTGCCCGTGTACTGATCAAGTTCAACATCGATAAAGATATCCGTCTCGGCGATCGCACCGAGGCAGCCATTAGGGCCAAGAGCCTGTTGGGCGCGAAGGTGCTCGAAATTACCCCCCGCGGGGATGGCCACCTGTCCGGTCCTATTCCGTTGAACCGCACCACACCTGCCTACCAGCTACCGGACGCACTGGGTGATCTAACACAGACCGTCCACGAACTGGACACGAATCGGCTTGACCAATCGCTGAGCACGTTGGCGCAAACATTCAAAGACACGCCACCAGACCTGAAGGCGGCACTCGATGGCGTCGCCCGGTTCGCCCAAACACTTGACGAGCGTGATGCTCAACTGCGGACGCTACTTGCCAACGCCAACAAGGCGACGGCAGTCCTGGCTAAACGCAGCGATCAAGTAGTAGAGCTGATCGCCAACACCAACGCGCTTCTGGCTCAGCTGCGGACTCAAAGTGCCGCGCTCGAACAGCTTTCAGGCAATATCTCTGCTCTTTCCCGACAGTTGTCGGGGTTCGTCGCCGATAACCGCTCTCAGCTCCATTCGGCCCTAGACAAGCTGAACGGGGTTCTGACGATCGTAGACAACCGCAAAGACAGGGTGCAGAAGTCACTGAAACTGCTTAATGCGTACTCGATGTCGTTGGGCGAATCGGTGGCTGGAGGGCCGTTCTTCAAAGCCTACGTTGTCAATTTGCTGCCGGGCCAATTCCTGCAGCCGTTTGTCGACACTGCCTTCTCTGACCTGGGCCTGGACCCGAACGTGCTGCTGCCATCGCAACGCACCGACCCACAGACGGGGCAGCCCGGCACACCCGCGCTTCCCGTGCCCTACCCCCGCACCGGCCAAGCGGGCGAGCCGAATCTCAGGCTGCCGGATGCGATTACGGGCAATCCCGGCGATCATCCTTGTCGCCTCCCGGGCCCGGGCTGCTATCCCTACCGTCCGCCACTGCCCGCTCCGCCTCCGGGGGGACCGCCGCCCGGCCCGCCCGCGGCCGCTCCACCGGAACTGGCGTCGGTTCCCGAACCTACGCCATCGCCGGTGTATGTGCCGGCGCCCAACGAGGTTCCGCCGCCCAGCCAGCCGAAGGGGCAACCGTGAGGTCGCGGGCCACTCGAATTGCGTTGGCCGGTCTGCACGCGGTGATCCTGCTCGGCGGAATCGTCCTCGTCGTGTCACTACCGGCAATCAGCCGAACACACGTGATCGCGTACTTCGATAACAGCAATGGAATCTTCGTCGGTGATGACGTCGTGATCCTCGGCGTCAGGGTTGGTCGGATCGACAAGATCGAGCCGCAGCCTCAGCGTGCCAAGATCAGCTTCTCGCTGGACCGCAAATACCAAGTCCCCGCTGAGGCTAATGCAGTAATCCTCTCGCCAAAGCTGATCACGTCTCGCGCAATCCAGCTCACGCCGGCCTATACGGGCGGTCCGAGGCTCGCAGATGGTGCGGTCATACCGCAAAACCGCACGGCGGTGCCGGTGGAATTTGATGACTTGCGTCAACAGTTGGAGAAACTCAGCGATAGCCTGCAGCCGACGCGCCCCGACGGTGTCAGCCCGCTGGGTGCTTTCATCAACACGACCGCCGACAACCTGCGCGGTCAGGGAAGCCGAATACACGACACCATTGTTAAACTGTCCCAAGCGGTGTCGGCATTCGGTGATCACAGCAACGACACATTTTCGACCGTCAAGAACCTCTCAACACTGGTTTCGGCGCTACACGACAGTGCCGACCTGATGCGTCAACTCAACGTGAATCTCGCCGCGGTGACGTCACTTCTGGCAAGTGATCCCAACCAAATCGCCCAGGCGATAACCGATTTCAACGCCGCAGTCGATGATGTTAAGGGATTCGTAGCCGACAACCGTGAAGCACTCGGCACCACATCGGACAAACTGGCCAGCATCTCACAGGCTTTGACCGAGAGCCTTGATGATGTCAAGCAGACACTGCATGTCCTTCCCAACGTGGTGAGCAACTTCGTCAACATTTACGACCCAGCGCAGGGGTCGATAACAGGAATTCTGGCGATCAACAACTTCGCTAACCCGATCTCGTTCCTGTGCGGGGCAATTCAGGCCGCGTCCAGACTGAACAACGAGCAGTCGGCCAAGCTCTGCGTGCAATATCTGGCGCCGATTATCAAGAACCGGCAGTACAACTTTCTCCCGTTGGGAATGAACCCATTTGTTACCGCACAGGCAAGACCGAATGAGATTACCTACAGTGAGGACTGGCTGCGGCCCGATTACCGGCCCAACCCACCGCCAGCCGCACCTGGACCGGCGCCGACAATTCAGACGCAGCCGCCTGACTCTGTGCCGGCGATCACTGGCACGGCGCCTCCGATCGCTGGAACACCGATCCCAACCAACCCGGCCGCAGGCCTAACCGGCCTGATGGTTCCCCCTGGGGGCGGCCAATGATCCAGCGTGGTGCCGTCCGCGCAAGCGCAACATTGCTTCTGGCCCTGCTCGCAACCGTGCTCACGGGTTGTGGCTGGCGGGGTGTGAACTCGATATCGCTGCCGGGCACTCAAGGATACGGGCCGGGGTCCTACCAAGTGCAAGCCCAAATGCCGAATGTCACTAACATCCAGGCCAATTCACGGGTCAGGGTCGGCGATGTCACCGTAGGCACGGTCACCAAGATCGAACGGCAGGGCTGGCACGCGTTGATCACCATGAGGATCAACGGTGACGTCGAGCTGCCCGCTAATGCCACCGCGAAGCTAGGCCAAACAAGCGTCCTCGGCACCGTACATGTCGAGCTGGCCGGCCCCACGGAGGTACCGCCGCAAGGAAGATTGCGCAACGGCGCACTGATCCCGTTGTCGCGGGCCGGCTCATACCCAACGACAGAACAAACATTGTCGGTGGCTTCGATGCTCCTGAATGGGGGAGGCCTGGGCCAAGTCCAAGACATCACCAAAGCGTTCAGCACCGCTTTCGACGGACGTGAGGAAGACCTGCGCACGCTGATTCGACGAGTCGACGAGTTTGTCGGCCAGCTAAACCGGCAGAAGGACGACATCCTGACAGCTACTGACCGGATCAACAGCCTTGCCAGCCAATTCGCCGAACAACAACCCGTGATCGATAGGGGGTTACGGGCGATTCCGGATGCGCTGGCAGTCCTGAAGGACCAAAGAGAGAATCTTGTTCAAGCTTTCGACCGGCTCGGCAAGTTCAGTGCGTTAGCAGCGGACTCGGCGAACAAAACCAAAGCCGCTTTCGTACAAGAGCTGCGCGATCTCGGGCCGGTGCTCGAGTCGCTGGCCAACGCCGGTCCCGCGCTGACGCGGTCGCTGAGTCTGTTACCCACCTTCCCCTGGCCAAAAGAGGATGTTGACAAGGTATTTCGTGGCGATGCCGCCAACATCACCATGATCATCGACTTGACCCTGAGCCGGCTCGACACGGCACTTTTCACCGGTACCAGATGGGAAGGTAACCTGACCCAGCTTGAAATGCTGTGGGGTCGAACGATCGGTCAGTTACCCAGTCCCGTCACCGCCGGTAACCCGCTAGTGGTTCCCTACCACCGGGATCAAGGGCCCTAACATGAACCTGGACAGGCGCATCAAGATTCAACTGGCACTGTTTGCGACAATTGCAGTCGCCGCGGGAACCGTGATGGTTTTCCGCTACATCAATGCGCCGGCAATGCTTTTCGGGATTGGCCGCTACACCGTAACCCTTGAGCTTCCGCGTGCCGCCGGCTTGTACCCCAGTGCCAACGTGTCCTATCGGGGGACAGAGGTCGGCCATGTCGAGAGCGTCCGGCTGACGGATAGCGGTGTCAAGGCGGTGCTTTCGTTGAGATCCGACGTCAAGATTCCGTCCGACCTACGGGCCGAAGTTCACAGCCAGTCAGCTCTTGGTGAGCAGTACGTTAGTTTGCTGCCGCGAAACGGCAATGCCATGCCTTTGAAGAACGGCGACTTGATACCTGAAACCGCGGTGTCCGTCCCCCCGGATATCGATTCACTGCTGGACGCCACCAATCGTGGGCTGGCGGCGATACCCCGCGACAACCTCAAGACCGCAATTGACGAAAGCTACACTGCCATAGGTGGTTTGGGTCCTGAGCTCTCCCGCTTAGTGAGCGGCTCCACCCAGCTAGCCGTCGACGCCGACAAGAACCTTGACCCATTGACGGCCCTGATCGACCGATCGGGGCCGGTGCTGGACTCGCAGGCTGATTCGGCTGATGCGATTCGTGCCTGGGCAGCGCACTTGGCCAACATTACTGACCAGGTGCGGTCCAGCGATCAGTCTCTGGCCGGGATCCTGCGCAACGGTGGGGCGAGCGCTGATGAAGCTCGCCAGCTCATTCAGCGCCTTCAGCCCACACTGCCGTTGCTGCTGGCAAACCTGGTCAGCGTAGGCGGTGTCGCCGTCACCTATCAGCCTGCGCTCGAACAGTTGCTTGTGTTGTTTCCGCAGGCCGTCGCGAATATCCAAGGCATGATGATCGCCAACCGCAATACGAAACAGGACTACAAGGGCCTGTTCTTGGACTTCAAGCTCAATCTCAACCTTCCGCCGGTGTGCAACACCGGATTTCTGCCACCGCAGCAGCAACGAGTGCCCTCATTTGAAGACCACCCGAACCGGGCTCCTGGTGATCTTTATTGCCGGGTGCCGCAGGATTCACCTTTCAACGTCCGGGGCGCCCGCAACTATCCGTGCTTGACGGTTCCGGGTAAACGAGCTCCCACCGTGAAGATGTGCGAGAGCGATGAGCACTATGTGCCGTTGAACGACGGCTACAACTGGAAGGGCGACCCCAACGCCACCTTGTCCGGCCAAGACGTTCCACAACTGCCCCCGGGGTCTGCTCCCATGCAGAACGCGCCGCCAGCCGGCAATCCAGCGCCACCGATCGCGGCAGCCGAGTACGACCCAGCCACGGGCACTTACACCGGTCCGGATGGGCATTTGTACACGCAATCCGACCTATCTCAAACAGCCCCGAAGGAGCGAACATGGCAATCGATGTTGATTCCGCCGCCGAAGAGCTAGACGAACCGGCAGCCGAACCGCTGGATGACGAAAGCGAGTCTGACGGACCTGAGGCGCCGGATGTCCACGTTGTTATCGGTACCGATAAGGGGCGCAGGGCCGGTCGGCGTGGGCTGGCGGTGTCCCTTGCGCTGGTCGTGACGTGCGCAGGATTGTGCGGCTGGCTGGGGTACCGCGCGTTCCAGTCGCATCAAGACCAGTTGCAGCGCAACGTTTTTCTGCAGATTGCTCGCCAAGGCGCACTGAATCTGACCACGATTAACTACACCCAAGCCGAAGCTGACGTGCAACGGATTACGGATTCGGCGACCGGCACATTTAGGGAGGACTTCACGCGAAGGTCGCAGCCTTTCATCGAGGTTGTCAAGCAAGCACAGTCCAAGTCGCAAGGTGTAATCACCGACGCTGCCGTGGAATCCGAGGTGGGCAATTCGGCGCAGGTACTCGTGGCCGTGACTGTCAGCACCTCGATTGCCGGAGTCCCAGAGCAACAGCCGCGCGCCTGGCGGATGCGAATCGCTGTCCAAAAGACGGCTGACGGCGTGAAGGTGTCGAACGTGGAGTTCGTGCCATGAGCCGGGTCGCACTGCGTCGGCGGTCCCAACGTGACAGTAGCGACGAGGACACTGGCAAAGCTGATGAATGCGAAGCGGTCGAATCTGGCGAAGATGTTGCCGACGCCGATGGCGTCGAAGCCGCATCTGGTGTGGATAGCGAGCCTGAAGACGATAGCGGTCGCGACAAACGTCGCAGGGGCATGCAATGGCGTCGCGCGCTCACGTATGGGATCCTGCCCGTCCTGGCGTTGATCATGGCCATGGGTGCCGGCTATTTGAAGTGGTATGACTGGTCGGCCCGCGAATCCCGGCTTGCTGCTAGCGAATCCGTACGAGCCGCCAGTGATGGCGCTGTCGCCATGTTGTCTTATCGTCCCGATACGGTGGAGAAAGATCTTGGTGCGGCGCGCGACCGGCTGACCGGATCGCTCAAAGACTCCTATAGTTCGCTGACCCATGAAGTCGTGATACCGGGGAGCAAGCAAAAGAGGATCTCGGCAACGGCCTCGGTGCCGGCGGCCGCTGCGGTGTCGGCGTCGCCGAACCATGCTGTCGTACTGATGTTTGTCAACCAGACCATCGTCGAGGGCACCGATCCTCCTACGAACACAGCGTCCCGGGTGCGAGTAACTCTCGACAAGTCGGAGGGCCGATGGTTGATCTCCTCGTTTGACCCGATCTAGATCGGAATCGATATGCGGCAACGGAGTTCATGCGCGTTGATGCTGTTGCTCGGTGGGCTGTCGCTCACCGCGGCACTCTACGCGCCGTCCGCGCGGGGAGACGCTGTCGCGTATCTACTGAACGTCACCGTGCGCCCGGGCTATCACTTTGCCGGTGCTGCCGATGCCTTGGCTTACGGCCAGGGCATCTGCGACAAGACCCGCGCGGGACGTCCGTATGGCGATCTCATCGCAGACATCAAGACAGACCTCGGGACGTCGGACGAATATCAGGCGTCATACCTCATCGCCCAAGCCGTCAACGAGCTATGTCCGGCACTGATCTGGCAACTACGCAATTCGGCCGCACACTATCGCCCAACGCTGCCGTAACCCCGAGAGAAGGCTAAAAATGTTGAACCCCTTACGCTTAGGAGGCCAGGCGCCGTCCGTCGTGGTTGCTATCGCCGGCCTTACCGCCCTTACGATCCCTGCCGCGCAGGCTGACAACAAGCGCCTCAACGATGGTGTTGTCGCAAACGTCTACACCGTCCAGCACCAAGCGGGTTGTACGAATGACGTCGCCATCAATTTGCAGCTTCAGCTCGCGGCCGAGTGGCATGCTCACGATCTGCTGAACAACCGTAGCCTGGGCGGAGACATCGGTTCTGACGGCTCGACGCCCGAAAGCCGTTCCGCCGCAGCGGGATTCCATGGTCAGGTATCTGAAACGGTCGCTATCAACCCAGCAGTCGCAATCAGCGGTATGGAGCTCATCAATCAGTGGTACTACAACCCGGCCTACTACGCGATCATGTCCAACTGCGCCAACACCCAAATCGGCGTGTGGTCTGAGAATAGCCCCGACCGGACTGTGCTGGTGGCCGTCTATGGTCAGCCGCAGCGACCGTCGGTAACTCCTAAGCAGTCACCAGATACGACGGTGCTGGCTGCCGCACCCACCGCAACGCCCGATATTCCACTGGACCCCAGCCCCGACTACGACGCCAGTGATGAGCTCGAGTTCGGCACAGACTGGTTCGCGTGGATCCTCCGCGGGGCCTACCCGCCACCCGGCTATCCGCCGAAGTGATCTATGTAGTCGGTTTTTGAGGACGTTCGCGCCCACGCGACGCCGAAGTTCTTACTGGGCTACCCCAAGGCCCACGAAGCACCATTTACCAACCCTCGGAAGCGAAGGATGTCAGCGTGTCGATTGCGACTATCAACCCGGCCACCGGTGAGACCGTGAAGACTTTTACCGCCGCGACAGACGATGAAGTCGATGCCGCGATCGCGCGTGCGCACGCCCGGTTCCTCGATTATCGGCACAGCACCACTTTCGCCCAGCGTGCCGAGTGGGCGAACGCCACCGCAGACCTGCTGGAAGCCGAGGCCGACGAGGTGGCGGCGATGGTGACCCTGGAGATGGGCAAGACCCTCAATTCGGCCAAGGCTGAAGTCATCAAGTGCGCCAAGGGCTTTCGCTACTACGCCGATAATGCCGAGCAGCTGCTGGCCGACGAACCGGCCGACGCCAAGGCGGTCGGCGCGAAAAAGGCCTACACCCGGTGGCAGCCGCTGGGGGTGGTGTTGGCGGTGATGCCGTGGAACTTCCCGCTGTGGCAGGCGGTGCGCTTCGCTGCGCCGGCGCTGATGGCCGGCAATGTGGGCCTGCTCAAGCACGCGTCGAACGTGCCACAGTCGGCGCTGTATCTGTCCGATGTCATCGCGCGCGGCGGTTTCCCCGAGGGCTGTTTCCAGACGCTGCTGGTGTCCTCGAGCGCCGTCGAACGCATCCTGCGCGACCCCCGGGTGGCGGCGGCCACGCTGACCGGCAGCGAGCCGGCCGGCCAGTCCGTCGGCGCCATCGCCGGCGACGAGATCAAGCCCACCGTGCTCGAGCTCGGCGGCAGCGACCCGTTCATCGTGATGCCCTCGGCCAACCTCGACGAGGCCGCCAAGACCGCGGTCACCGCCCGGGTGCAAAACAACGGGCAGTCCTGCATCGCGGCCAAGCGGTTCATCATCCACACCGACATCTACGACGCCTTCGTCGACAAGTTCACCGAGCGCATGGCCGCGCTCACGGTTGGCGACCCCACCGACCCCGACACCGACGTGGGCCCGCTGGCCACCGAGTCGGGCCGCGACGAAATCGCCAAGCAGGTCGACGGCGCCGTCGCGGCCGGCGCCACAATCCGGTGCGGCGGAACGGTGCCCGACGGGCCGGGCTGGTTCTACCCGCCGACGGTGATCACCGAGATCACCAAGGACATGGCCCTCTACACCGAGGAGGTGTTCGGTCCGGTCGCCTCGATGTACCGCGCCGCCGACATCGACGAGGCCATCGAGATCGCCAACGCCACCACCTTCGGCCTGGGCTCCAACGCCTGGACCAACGACGAGGCCGAGCAACAGCGCTTCATCGACGACATCGAGGCCGGGCAGGTGTTCATCAACGGCATGACGGTGTCCTACCCCGAACTCGGCTTCGGCGGCGTCAAGCGTTCCGGTTACGGCCGCGAACTCGCCGGCCTGGGCATCCGCGAATTCTGCAACACCAAAACCGTCTGGGTCGGCTAACGCCTGCTCGGCGCCAAACCCGGCCAGCGCCCGCTCGCGGTGAGTTCAAGAAGTCCCGAAATCGGTGCGGGTCTAATACAACATCTTTCGGTGACTGCGGGTCGAGTTCCGAATTTCGTTCGCTGATTAGAAGGTGCTAGACCGACGTGCGCTTCGCTACGCGCATAAGCCTTTTGCCGTATTCCCCACAGTTGAATGTCGATAGCGACACCGAAACAGACTGCACGTGTCTGCAAGAGTGGCGCCGCACTTTGCTCGTCGCGGTGGATGCCTTCACGCGGGCCGCGGGCTGAGGCGTCACTGAACGAGCGGGCTCTGCCCAGCGTTCGTGGGTGGCTTTTCACTGCCAGCATTCGTAAACACGCGCGCCTTGGGGGACGTTCTCTGGACTGCGTTGCAGCGAGGGCATTGCAATGCGCGCATGCCTTCTGGGCCTGGGGCAGGACTCGCGTCTCGCTCAGGGTCGAAAGGTGCAAACGATGAGTGTCTATTCGCTCGCGACGGGCAACGCGATCAACTCGGTGAGGTAATTGATTGTGCCGCTGCCGAAGTCGCAGAATTGTCAGGGTGCTGCGGCATGAACTCCCGCAGATGCTTAGCCGCATCGTGGATCTGGATGTCGATCGCGAACTTCGTCGTTGCCGGACTTTCGGAGCCTCCGCTAACCCGTCCCGCCTCTCACGTCCGCTGAGGTAGGAAAATAGTTCTCCGATAGACCCCATGCACGCCACCAGCCGTCAGGGCATAGGACCATAGTCAAAACGTAAGCATGCTCCAACAGGTAGTCGTCGAACGCCCGCATTGAGTGCTCAGCATCGGGCATAAATTTGACGTACCGGATTGCGTCGTCACCCGGGCATCGCTCGACGAATTGCAAGATCCCTGCCTGCGATAGCCACTGAAGCGCAGAGTCAAAGTTGCCCCACACTAGAGGATTCCACGTCAGATGCTTTAGGGCTTCTTCGCATTCGGGATCTTCCTTTCCCAGGAGCGCAGTCCACCATAGGGTTGCCGCTCCTAGTGGGTCGGTTGGTTCGGGGTTACCTTGCGGAAAGAACGCCTGTCGTGCCTCTTCTGCTGATTTTATCTCCAATGGCGGAATGCTCGGATCCGACTGATCCTTCTCCGCCTGCGTTGCGCGCGAGACGAATTGCGGTACTGTCCGCCCTAGGCTGAGGTAGAACTCGGTAACTGTCAACTGCGGCAGGCTATATGCCGTGCGTTGCTGCCTGAGGCAAGCTAGCGTCACCGTCGGATCGAGATCGAGTTGATCCTGCAGGAAATCGTCGGGATGAACCGCTTCAATATCGTACTGCTCCAATGATTCTGGTGGAAAATCCCGGATGTTGGCAGTCACTATGATCGCGGCTCCGCCGCGTACTGCCGCTGCTGCCACATGGCGATCCTTTGGATCGTTCGTCATCGCGGCCACAAGGTCTTCGTAGCCTTCGACCATCGCATTTGGAAACGCCGACCGCATCCGGTTTAACCGTCGCGACGCCTTCTCCGGCTCGACATTGAACTTTGCGATGAGATTTCGTTCAACCTCGTTCAGAATCTCCTCAGACCACAACGGCTCATACATCTCAGCATCAGCCAACCAAAGTAGAAAGTCAGCTAGCTGATACGGCAGCAACACACAGGCATCGAGTAAGACTCGTATCCTGGCCACACTCAGCGGGTCTCCGTGAAGCCGTTGACTACGCTGTACGCATCATCTTTCGCCGCTTCGGCGCCCATCGCCGCCAGGTCGTTGCGTCGAGACTTGCGTATCCGCTGCTGGTACGCCAGCACATCCTCCAATCGCACCCTTCGGTGGCGGCCGGGTTTCGTATACGTAATCTCACCGGATTGCAGCAGGCGCACCAGCGTGGGTCGAGACACGCCGAGTAAGTCGGCTGCTTCTTGTGTCGATAGCACCGAACGATGCGGCTCTAGGGTGACGGCCCGTCCGTCGGCGAGAGCATTGCTGGCGTGAGCTAGCACATTCAATAGCTCATGGCTGAGTTTGAACTTGCGGCCATCCGAAGTGACCAGAAACATCTCCGTCTGCTCACCTAAGACGTCAGCCAGCTCCTGCAACTCCCCACCCTTGGCGGAATCTGGTGGCAGGACAGTGTGGTCGATGAGAACGTCCATCCGACCATCATAATTCGAAAAAAACGAAAGATCGACTGCGCAACGCCTGGCGTCGGATGCACATAGGTACGCGCCGTTGGTGCTAATTGCGTGCATGCGGGTTGCTCAAGAAGCAAAACATGCTTTGAGCTGCAGTAATAATGGTGCGCGATACTGGGATTGAACCAGTGACCTCTTCCGTGTCAGGGAAGCGCTCTCCCGCTGAGCTAATCGCGCTGGGAGAAAAATTTGGAGGTGGAGACGGGAATCGAACCCGTGTGCACGGCTTTGCAGGCCGTTGCCTCACCACTCGGCCACTCCACCGCTGGGATTGATGCCTCTTGCACCTTCGAGCGGATGACGGGATTCGAACCCGCGACCCTCACCTTGGCAAGGTGATGCGCTACCAACTGCGCTACATCCGCGCGCAACGAGCGAGATCGTCGCCCGGTGCGAAGGACGACGATAGTCCACCTAAGCGGGCGTGCACAAATCTCTTGGCACGTTGTCGCTCTAGGGTATAGGGCGACCTGGCACTTACTGGCCACCCCCCGTTCCGTGCTAGTCTTCTCCCTCGTTCGCCTCTCGGCGCCGGTCCCGTGGCTCAGTGGAAGAGCGTCCGCTTCACACGCGGAAGGTCGCTGGTTCGATCCCAGCCGGGACCACCCCTCTGACTTGCACGGACACCGTGTGTGCAATCTAGATTGGTTCGATTTATCCGGTTCTTGTCCGGTTGCGGTTGTGTCGACCGGGAAGGCCGATTTTCGCGGTGACTGCCTCCTGCCTGAATGGCGAAATCGACGGCCAGCGGGTTGCTGAAGCCAAAGCGGCGCTTAGGAATTGGAAATAGAAGGCCGGCAGCTATAGCTCACGGCGAGTGGATGCGCTGAGCAGTCTCGTCGCCAAGACCAGGTGGAACTTCGGCTCCGCGTGCACCTTCGCGCTCCTCGCATGTCGGCTTCGACCTCGCGCTGAGTGGAGCAGGCCTGCACCGCGCACCTGCCGCTCGAGAAGCGCGGCCTCGGCGGCGCGCACAAGAATCGCGCAAGGTGTTTGTCGCAGCCTTTATGCGACCGGCTACGCAACCCAAGGACCCGTCATGAAACGCAGTGCATTTATCGCCCTGGCGGTAGCGGCCGGGGTCGCTACGGCGGGTTGTTCTGCAACCATCCCGGGCACCCCGACCGCCGCGACGTCGCTGAGCGCGGGCCGTCAAGTGCCCCATTCGTCTCAAGTTGTGTTGCCGTTCGACAATCACAACGTCATCATGCTCGCCGGCATTACGGTGGATGCCGCGGACAACTTGTACGTCCTCGACTTTTATGGCCAGGTTTGGCAGATGGCGCCTGGCGCGGATAAACCACAGCTGGTGTTCACCGACCTCGGCCGACCCGTTGATGCTGCCACCGACGCGGCGGGCAACCTCTACGTCACCGACGTTTCGCAGAACCGGGTACTGAAACTTGCACCGAGGTCCTCGCACCCCACCGTGCTGCCGTTCACCGACCTCAATCGAATCGCCGGGGTCGCGGCGGATGCCGCGGGCAACGTCTACGTCGGCGACGCGGGCAACAACCGGATATTGCGGCTCGCGCCCGGGGCGACGAGTCCGACGGAGTTGCCGTTCAACCACATTCACCCACGCGCCCTGACGGTGGACACCGGCGGCAATGTCTACGTGGCCGACGAGGGCGGCCAGCGAGTAATGAAGCTGGCGCCTGGCGCCGATAGCCCAACGATGCTGCCGTTCACCGACCTCAAGCGACCCACCGCCGTGGCGGTCGACACTCGAGGCAACGTCTACGTCACCGACCAGAATGCCAACCGCGTGTTGAAGTTGGGTGCGGGCGCGAGTAGCCCAACCGTCCTACCGTTCACGGGCCTCTACGGCCCCTGCGGGCTGGCGGTCGACAGCTTGGGCGACGTGTACCTCAGCGACCTCTCCGTTCGCATTCTCAAGCTGCCGGCCCCGTGATGACGATGTCGCGTTTCGGTCTGGCGGACGGGCAGGTCGCGATCATCGCCGCGGCCATGCCGGTTCGCTGCGGGTTGGGCCATTGTCGCGCCCGCTGGGCCCTTGCGACGCCGCGGCACGTCAAACACATTGCAGCGCAGGCAAATATCGAGAAAATCCGCGGTCATCGTTGTGAGCGCCCCTTGACCCGCCTGTGCCGAAGCCCAAGGCGGCGGCGCACCCAAGAATGGCGCAAGAATCCCGCAAGGTATCTGCTGCAGCGTTGCCATTATTGCCAGAGCAGCCGCGCTACAGCTCGCGGGAAAGGAACCGAAATGATCACAGGTTGGCGCCACTGCACCGACGGCCATGACGCCCCAGGCGCCGTTGCCGCCGTTGCCGCGATCCCGGGAAGGTCCTGGCGACGCCACGCCGGCCTCGTCGCGCTGGCCGCGGTACTGGCGGCTGGGTGCTCGTCGAACCATGCGACCGCATCGCACCCCGCACCCGGAACCCCCGCGACGTCAACGTCGATCGCGGCCACACAGATGGCGGCTCACGGCGTCGAGGGCTCGATCGGCGACGTGCCCTGGTCGCAAGTCGGTCCGGGCTGGATGCTCGCCATGTGGAGTCCGGCCGTGGAGGTGCCCCCCGGGGCACAACGGCCCTCGGGATCGCCGGCGCCCGACACGGTCCCCGTCACGCTCTACCTCGTCGACCCGGCCGGCGGTCGCTACCCGATCACCACCTTCCCGCCGACCGCCGACGCCCGATTGGTCGACTGGTCGGGCGATGGCAGTCACGCCCTTTTCGAAGCCACGGGTCCCGGATCATCGACGGTCATCAGCCAGGTCGACCTGCACAACGGCACTCGCACCACCTTCACCGTTAACAGCTCGTCTGTCGCCGCCCGCTACAGCCGCCCAGCCGGCAAGGCGGTGCTGCTGACGGTGGACAACGGAAAGCTGATGCGGGTCGACCTTGCCGGCAATCCGCAGCTGACCTATCCGACGGACAAGCTCGCGGGCGCCTTCAGGGGTCAGTACATCTCGACACCGGATGGCACGCAGCTGGTGCTGGGTACCCGCTCCGGTCTCGCGCTGATGGGCAACGACGGAACGGTCGGAAAGGCGCTGCCCGTCGCCGGAGACACCAGCTGCTCACCGGTGCGGTGGTGGGACAACGACGCGAAAACCGTCCTCGCCAGCTGCGACGTCCCCAACCACCCCGAACAGCTGTGGCTGGTGCCAGTCGACGGTTCGGCACCGACTGCGCTCACCGCGCCGATAACGGACAAGTCGTCACACGACAACGGCGACGTGGACGCATGGCAACTGCCGGCCGGCACCTACGTGCAGTTCCTGGGCGGTTGCGGCGCTATCTACCTCGGCAAGCTCAACCCCGATGGCACGGTCTCCAAGGTGTCGGTACCCAATGTCGACCCGGGCCACAGCATCTACGTCATCGGCGTCCACGGCGGGAACCTCGACCTCAAAGCCATGGTCGCCGGCTGCGGACCCGCCCAGTCGCTGCTCGAGTACGACCCCGCCGCTGGAACGACGACCGTTCTGCTGGGACCCCCGCTCAACGGCGGCGCGGTGATCAACGCGGTGCCCTACCCGGGACAGAAGTAGCATGCGACCGCGGCCGCGGGCGTGGCGACAACGCCGAAACGCCGTGATCGTCGCACTCGCCGTTGCCGCCAGCGGCGTCACAGCGTGTCACTGGTCGCCGTCCTCGACGCCCGCGCCGCAACAAGCCGTGCTGCCGTTGGGCGGTCTCAGCCACCCCGCCGGTGTCGCGGTGGACAGCAACGGCGCGGTCTATGTCGCCGACAGCGGCAACAAGCGGGTGGTCAAGCTGGCCCCCGGGTCGAACAGCCCGACGGTGCTAGCCTTCGCCGGCCTCAACTACCCCGACGGCGTCGCTGTGGACGGCGCCGGCACCGTCTACGTCACTGACGACCACAACAACAGGGTGGTCAAGCTGGCGGCCGGATCGAACACCCAGACGGTGCTGCCATTCGCCGGCCTCAACGGCCCGGATGGCGTGGCTGTGGACGGCGCCGGCGCCGTCTACGTCAGCGACTACCTCAATAATCGGGTGGTCAAGTTGCCGCCCGGGTCGACCACTCATACGGTGCTGCCGTTCACCCACCTCGCGCTCCCGCGCGGTATCACGGTGGACGGCGCCGGCACCGTCTACGTCGCCGACTTCGGCAGAAAACGGGTGGTGACGTTGGCGGCGGGGGCGAATACCCAGGCAGTACTGCCGTTTGATGGCCTTCAAGGCCCCGTCGGGGTGGCGGTGGACACCGCTGGAAGGCTTACTGTCACAGACTATTTCAATAATGCGGCGGTGACGCTGGCGGCCGGATCGTGCAACCCGACGGTATTGCCGTTCACCGGCCTCACCGGGCCCCAGAGCGCGGCGGTGGACGCCGCCGGAACTGTGTATGTGGTCGACGGCGGAAACAACAGAGTCGTGAAGCTTTCGCCGGGGCGGTCAACGGCGCCGGCGTGCCGACAAACGGTGCTGCCGTTCACCGGGCTTGACGATCCGTGGGCGGTGGCGGTGGACACCGCCGGCAATGTCTATGTCGTCAACAACACAGCCGGCGACAACCGCAACGGGGTGCTCAGGTTGGCGGCCGGGAAGAACACCCAAACCGAGCTGCGGTTCACCGGCCTCGGCTTCCCCGAGAGCGTGGCGGTCGACACCGCCGGCAACACGTACGTCGTCGATAACAAAACCGGCCGAGTGTTGAAGTTGGCGCCAGGATCCAACACCCAGACCGTGCTGCCGTTTTCCGGCGTCGCCCCTGGAAGCGTTGCGGTCGACACCGCGGGCGATGTCTTCGTCACCGACTATCACAACAATCGAGTGGTGAAGCTAGCTGCCGGGTCGACCACCCAAACCGTACTGCCGTTCACCGGCCTCACCGACCCGAAGGGCGTAGCGGTAGACGCCGCCGGCAACGTCTACGTCGTCGACGGCAATAAGGTCCTCAAGCTCGCGTCCGGGTCGAACGCGCCGACGGTCCTGCCGTTCACCGGCCTCAACAACGCGTGGGGCGTGGCGGTCGACACGGCCGGCGCCGTCTATGTCGCCGACGGCGGCAACAATAGGGTTCTCAAGCTGGCGGCCGGGTCGAACACGCCGACGGTCCTGCCGTTCACCGGCCTCAACAGCCCGTGGGGCGTGGCGGTCGACACGGCGGGCGCCGTTTATGTCGCCAACCGCGACAACGCCGAGGTGCTGAAGCTGGCGGCAGGCTGATGGCCGCGGTGCGCTCCGGCATCACCCCTTGGCACGCCCGCGGGATCTGGCCCAGACTGAAGCTGCGACATCCCAAGTCATCTCGGAGGCCGGAGGGGGCAGCATGACTTCCTTAGAGCTAACCAGCACGGGGACAGCGGAATTCGACGAGGGCGATGTCTACTTCATCGGCAACGCCACCACGCTGATCCGCTTCGGCGGGCTCACGATCCTGACCGATCCGGCCTTCCTGCACAAGGGCGAGCACGTCTACCTGGGCCACGGCATCTATGCCCGCCGCGAGGTCGAGCCTGCCTGCCAGGTCGCCGACCTCCCTCCGATCGACCTGATCGTGTTGTCGCACTACCACGGTGACCATTTCGATGACGTCGCCGCGCAGGAACTCGACAAGCAACTACCGATCGTCTCGACGGGCGACGCGGTGGACAAGCTCGCGGCCCTCGGGTTCGAACGGGGCTATCCGCTGGACACCTGGGAATCCCTGGAGGTGCACAAGGGGGACGCGACCCTGACGGTCACCGCGATGCCGGGCAAGCATTCCGCCGAGGAGAGGGTCAACGAGCTGCTGATGCCGGTCAACGGCCACCTGCTCGACTTCAGCCGCAACGGCGAACAGCTCTACCGGCTCTACATCACCGGGGACACGATGGTGATCGACGACCTCGCGGACATTCCGCGCCGTTACCCCGACATCGACCTCGGACTGATCCACACCGGTGGCACCACCTTCCTGGTCACGGTCGTCACGATGACGGGGGAGCAGGGCGTCCGAGCGGTCGAGATCACCAAACCGCGCACCGCGATCCCGATCCACTACAACGACTTCTCGGTGTTTCTCTCCGGCCTCGATGACTTCAAGAAGGCCGCCGCGGCCTCGTCGGCGAACACGAAATTCGTCTACCTCGCTCATGGCGAGACCTACACGTTTCAGCCCAACGCGTCACGACAACAATGAGAGAGCACGAGCGCCAGACCCAGACCCCTAAAGGAGCAGACGATGAGTAACCAAGAAGGGATCGGCATTCTGAAACTCGAGTGCCCGCAAAGCCATCCCGTCGGCAGAATCCTCAAGGAAGCCCCGCACCAGCAGGTCGTCTTCGACCCCGGGGTCCAGGTCGGGCCGCGCCGATTCTGGCCCGACGAGCAGGATCAGCCGCAGTTCAGCACGCGCTGCCCCCAATGTGACCGGGCCGTCGGAGACGCCTCGACCGCGCTGCAGGACCGGCATCGCAACCTGGTCATGAGCATGTCCGAGACCACCGAGATCGCCACGCTGCCGTTCGTCTAGCGCCCTCGCGCATACTGTAAGAGTTTCAGTAGCGCGATCCAGGAGGAGCCCGTGGCGCAGACCCCGACATCGCAGAGCACGCCCCGGCCCCCGGACGGGGATTGGCTGGGCACCCCGTATCTGTCGTTCGAGCGCCAGGGACCGATCGCGGTATGCACGATCGATCGTCCTGAGGCGCGCAACGCGTTGACGCCCGCGATGTACTTCGGAATCCGTTACGCCGTAGGCCTTGTCAATTCGGACCCGGGGCTGGCCGGGTTGCTGATCACCGGCACCGGGGACGTGTTCGCGCCCGGCGGTGACATGACCGGGGGCGGCGGCGTCGACGATTGGATCACCTTCGGCGCCGCGCTGGGCATGGACGTCACGCCGTTTGACGCCGTGCGGACCTCCGCCAAGCCGATCGTCGCCGCCGTCAACGGGCTATGCCAGGGCGGCGGCATGCAGATCGCGCTGTGCAGCGACCTGTCCGTGGTGAGCGAGCGGGCGACCTTCCGGGTGCCCGAACTGTTCCGTGGCTACGCCGACACCTACTACAGCCAGATGCTGCTGCGTCTGGTCGGGCCGGTCCGCACCCGCGACCTGATGTTCACCGGCCGGGTGCTCACCGCCCGGGAAGCGCTCGACTGGGGCCTGGTGACCCGGGTGGTGCCGCACGACGATCTGCGGGCCACCGCCCGCGACCTGCTGGCGCAAAGCTGCCGGACCGCGCCGCGCGCCCGCAACGTCATCAAATCCAGCATCGACAACTATCTGGGCCTTTATGACCGCATCGGGATGACCAGCAGCCTGATGGACGCGGAGGCGCGCGAAGGCGTCCGAGCGTTCAAGGAGCGACGCTCGCCGGACTGGGTGCATCCGGAGTTGCGGACCGAGGGACGCCTTTAGAGTTTCAGTCGATCTTCAGGTCGATCCACTCGCCGTGCGGGGCCGTGTGCAGCACCCGCTTGATGCCCGCGTGGTCGAATGCCGCGGCCAATTCGCTCGGCCCCTCGCTGAAGTGGGCCCAGCCGTCGACGTGGGCCGGGATCACCACCTTGACCCCGAGCACCTCGGCGGCAGCGGCCGCGCGCGCCGAGGTCAGCGTCAGCGGACGCCCGCGCTCCTTGGCCGGCACGGTCGCGGCGCCGGCGAACAGCACCGCGACGTCGATCTCGCCGATGCGATCGGCCACCTCGGCGACCACGCTCATCGAGGCGTTGTCCCCGCTGAGATAGATGGTGGGCAACCCGGGCCCGTACAGCACGAAACCCGTGACCTCGCAGTTGACGTTGCCCTCCATGTCGCGCATCCCGTCGGCCGGACCGTGCACGGCCGGAACGGCTTGGGCCGCAACGCGTCCGGGCCCACCCGGCAAGTAATACGACTGCCACGGCTTCAGCCCGACCGCCGGCGGCCCGAAGCGCCCGGCGGCCCCGGGATTGGTGACGATCAGCGGCGCGGCCTCTGCCATCCGGCGGCCCGCGTCGTCGAGGTTGTCCTTGTGCTGGTCGTGGCTGATCAGCACCACATCGACCTGCCCCAGGTCCGCGGCGCTGACTGCCGGACCGGTCAGCTTGGTCAGGTAGTCATAGGGACCCGGCGGGTCGAAGGTCGGGTCCATCACGATCCTGCGGCCCGCGATATCGATCACCGTCGTGGGCCCACCCAGCACCGCGATCGCGCCGTCCCGTCGCTTCGCGTCGACTACCTCGCCCATGTCGCCCCTGATTGCATTCGCGGAGAATCGATATCGGGTCGAACAGCAGGCTATAACATCGCGGGACGGCGGACTGCGGTGACTTCGACTTCGACCCGGATATCGGGCCAGACCAGCGCCGGGACCACCGCGAGCATGAACACGGGTTCGTGTCTGATCACCGACGAGCGCACCGCCGCGTAGGCCGGAATGTCCGCCGCGTCGGTCAGCCACTGCCGCACGCTGACGATGTCGGACAATCTCGCCCCGGCCCGGCTCAGCGCTTCCTCGACGTTGCGCCACGCCTGGGTGGCTTCTTCGGTGAAGTTCTTGGGCAGTGTTCCGTCGGGACGCAGTCCGGGCGTGCCGGAGGTGTAGATGACCTCAGAGCCCGCGGGGACGCGTACCGCGTCGGCATACCGGCCGATATGAGCGGCGACACCGGTGTTGACGGATTCGAACGGTCTGCTCATATCGCCCTTTCGTGATGGATCGTGCAGCCGGCGTCATACCTTGCGGGCGCGATCCTTCCAATATGGTTCGCGGAGCTGGTTTTTCAGAATCTTGCCACTGGCGTTGCGGGGCAGCTCGTCGGCGAAATCGACCGTCCGCGGGCACTTGTAACCGGCCATGCGCTGGCGGCAGAACTCGATGATCTCGGCGGGTTCCAGTCCGGGGGCGACGACGATCGCCTTGACGGACTCGCCCCACTGGTCGTCGGGTACGCCGATGATCGCGGCGTCGGCGATCCCGGGATGCTCGAGCAGCACGCTTTCCACCTCGGGCCCGTACACGTTCTCGCCGCCGGTGATGATCATGTCCTTGAGCCGGTCCTCGATGAACAGGTAGCCGTCGGCGTCGAGGCGTCCGATGTCACCGGTGCGCAGCCAGTCGTCGGCGGTGATGGTGTCGGCGGTGGCTTCGGGCCGATTCAGGTAGCCGATCATGCGCTGATCGCTGCGCACCCAGACCTCACCGGACTCGCCGTGTGGCAGCTGCTCACCAGACTCCGGATCGACGATGCGAATCTCGTTGCCCTGAGCGGCTTTTCCGGCCGACATGAGTAGTTCGGGCCGGTCCGAATTGCGGTGGTCGTCGGCGTCGAGGGCCGTGATCGCGCCGCACAGCTCGGTCTGTCCGTACACCTGCACGAAGTTCATCTCGGGCCAGGCCGCGAGCGCGCGCTGCAGCAGCGGCACCGGCATCGGGGCCGCTCCGTAGACCAGGTAGCGCAGACCCGACATCGCGCCGATCGCGGCCTCGCCGGCGTCCAGGAACCTGGCGATCACCGGCGGCACCAAAAACGCATGCGTCGCACCGGCTTTCACGGCGCCGATCAGCGTCGCGGCCTCGGGCTCGCGGGTCAGGAACGTCGGTGCGCCCGCCCGGATGCCGAAGAACGCATAGGCGATACCGCCGACGTGGAACAGCGGCATGGCAACGAGGTTGGCGTCGCCGTCGGAGAACGGAAACGGCGGCGACAGATTGATGATGTGGTTGACCAGCGCCCGCTGGGTCAGCTGAACACCCTTCGGGCGACCTGTGGTGCCGGAGCTGTAGATCGTGATCGCGGCATCGGTGTCGGCGATCTCGGGATCGACCTCGACGGGTGACGCTGCGGCGAGCAAGGATTCGTATTCGTCCTCGGTGCCGCCCACCACGATGACACGCTGCACGCCGGGGATCTTCGCGCGGATCGCCTCGACCGTCGGCGCCAACTCGGCGCCGACGACAAGCACCTGCGCGCCGCTGTCGTTGAGCACGTGGACCAGCTCGTCGCCGATCACCCGCCAGTTGACGATCGTGGCCACCGCGCCGATCGACGTGGCGGCCAGCAGGGTTTCCAGACAAGCGGGGTGATTCTTGTCCAGGAATGCCACCACCTCGCTGCGCCGCAAACCCGCGGCCCGCAGCGCCCCGGCCGTCTGGCGAATCCGCGACGCCCACTGTGCCCACGACCACTGCCGCTCGCCGAAGTGGATCGCGACGTCGTCGGGTCGGCGTGCCGCGTGTTGCTCGACCATGCCGACGAGCGTCTCCCTCGTGCCGGTGTTGACGTCGGCTGGTGGCATCGCTTCTCCGCTCATCGAAAAATTCCTGGGTCCCCGGGTTCAGTCAAGCCAAGGGTAGTCACCCTGTCCGCGACGAGTTTCGGGAGAGTAGGAGCCGCCGTCCCGGCACGCCATATCCCGACGCGCGAGGAAACCGCGCCGGGTGTGCGGCCCCCGGCCACCGGGAAGTCGATTCTCGGGAAATACCGACGCTACCGCTTCACCGCATGAGCCGCGTAATTAGGCGGTTGCCAAGGTGATTCGCGACCGGTAGGGATCGGTGAAGGGCAGCCAGGCCTCGTCCAGGTCGGGCACTTCGGCTTCGGCCGTCAGCGCGTCGATCACCCCACGCACGGTTTCGCGGTTCTCGATGCGCCGCCATACCAGCGACCACGTCCAAAAAGGCGCGGGTGCGACGATCGGGCGCTGCACGAGATCTGCCGGCAACGCGACGGTTTGCGCCTTGGGGGAGGCGAGCACCGGTCGGCCCAGCCGTCGCACATGCTCGAAAAACATTGGGGCAGCCAGTCCCCCGTCGCTGATTCGCACCGTGCGAGCGCCGGTCTCCCGGGCGAACTGCTCCCCGTAGCGGTTCCACGAAAACCAGCTGCCGGAGTCGGCGTCGAGCAGCACCACCGCGTCGGACGCCTCGACCGGGGAGGAATCCGATCCGACGCTGACGGCGTAAAGCTGCTCGGCGCCAATGAGATGCGTGCTCAGGCCGTGCCGGTCCAGGTCGGAGGAGCGCACCCCGCAAATCGCCAGATCGATGCCGCCCTCGGCCACCCGGGCGACCTGCGCGTGCGACGGCAGCACCCATGTGTCGATGTGCACCTTGGCGACCGCCGAGGTCCGATCGGTCAGGTCCGGGGGAAGCCAGTGCGCGTAGCCGATCCGCACGGGTTCGGCCAACGACAACCCGATTGCCGACCGGCGCAACTGATCTGCCTGATCGAGCAGCGTGCGGGCCGACGGAAGCAACGCCGCTCCGGTTGCTGTGAGGGTGACCGAGCGCCGGTCGCGATCGAACAGGCGTACCCGCAGATCTCGCTCGAGGACCTTGATTTGCTGCGAAAGTGACGGTCCGGCAATGCATAAGCGCTTCGCGGCCCGGCCGAAATTCAGCTCCTCAGCGACCGCTACGAAATAACGAAGATGACGCAACTCCACACGGAAAATGTTAGTGCGACAGTGGGAGTCATGGCCTAGCAGAATCGCGATGACAACGTATGTAACCATTGCTGGGCAAACCCTCGGATGAAGGAATCAACACATGGTCAATGTTGATCGCGCCCGTCATCGCACTTTCGTCGTGACGGGTGCGGCGTCGGGCATCGGCCTGGCTACCGCGCGGCGCCTGATAGCCGAAGGCGGCACCGTGATCGGGGCCGACCTGGAATCTCCGCCCGACTTGGGACCCGACTTCCACTTCGTCACGGCCGACGTGACCGACGAAACGGCCATCCAGGCCGTGCTCGCCGCGGTGCCCGGCCGCCTCGACGGAGTCTTCCACGCCGCCGGCGTTGCCGGCGGCGGCCCGGTCCATCTGCTCGACCGCACGGAGTGGGACCGGGTGATCGGGATCAACCTCACCGGCACCTTCCTGGTCGCCAAGGCGGCCCTGGCCAAGATGATCGAGCAGGACCGGGTCGACGGTGAACGCGGCTCGATCGTGACCGTCGCCAGCATCGAGGGATTGGAAGGCACCGCGGGCGGCAGCTCTTACAACGCCGCCAAGGGCGGAGTTGTGCTGCTCACCAAGAACATTGCGCTCGATTACGGCCCGAGCGGCATTCGGGCGAACGTGATCTGTCCCGGCTTCATCGACACACCGATGGCCCAGAGCGTTTTCGGCCTGCCGGGAATGGAGGGCCCGCTGGCCTCGATCACGCAGGAGCACGCGCTGCAACGGCTCGGCCGGCCCGACGAGGTCGCGGCCATGGCGGCGTTCCTGCTCTCACTCGACGGGTCATTCGTCAGCGGCCAGGCCATCGCCGTCGACGGCGGCTACACCGCGGGTCGCGATCACGGTGTCGTCAAACTCTTCGGCTTTCCCGAGTAGCGACTTAAGATTCGCGCATGGTCACTCCTGACGATGCGATCGAGGCGATTCGAGGTACCGGGGGCGCCCAACCCGGCGCTCGGGCATTGCACGCGAAAGGCACGCTGTACCGCGGTACATTCACCGCCACCCGGGATGGGGCAACGCTGTCCCGGGCAAAGCACCTCGACGGGTCGACGGTTCCGGCGCTGGTTCGGTTCTCCAACGGATCGGGCAACCCGAAGCAACCCGACGGCTCGCCGGGAGTGCGCGGGATGGCGGTGAAGTTCACCCTGCCCGATGGGTCCACCACCGACGTGTCCACCCAGACGGCGCGGCTGTTCGTCTCCAGCAAGCCGGAGGGTTTCGTCGATCTGCTCAAGGCGATGCGGCCCAGCCTGACGACCCCACTGCGCATGGCCAAGTACTTCCTCACCCATCCACGACTGCTCGGCGCGTTGCCGGTGGTGCGCGATGCCAACAAGGTGCCGGCCAGCTACGCCACCATCGAGTACCACGGCCTGCACGCGTTCCGGTGGATCAGTGCCGACGGGAACGCCAGATTTGTTCGCTACCATCTGATCCCGGCCGCAGGCGAGAGCTATCTGTCGGGCGCTGATGCCCGCGGTGCGGCGCCGGACTTCCTGACCGACGAGCTGAATACGCGTCTGGCACAAGGTCCGGTCCGGTTCGACTATCGCGTGCAGATCGCCGGCCCGCAGGACTCGACGGTCGATCCGTCGGCGCCGTGGCGAAGCGCCGAGACGGTCACCGTGGGCACCCTGGAAATCACCGGGCTCGATACCGAGCGCGAACACGACGGCGACATCGTCGTTTTCGACCCGATGCGAGTCACCGACGGCATCGAACCCTCCGATGACCCCGTGCTGCATTTCCGAAGCCTCGCGTATTCGGCGTCGGTCAAGCTGCGAACCGGTGTGGGCCGCGGCTCCGAAGCGCCTCCGGCCTGACAGAAACGCGCCGAGCTGCACGATTGCCGGCGCAATGCGTTGTCCGGCTAGTGTTTTTGAAAGTGTTGGCTTCGCATGTCATGTTGATCGGCCTGGCCGGGTTCGCCGCCGGCGCAATCAACGCGCTCGTCGGATCGGGGACATTGGTCACGTTCCCAACCCTCGTCGCCCTCGGCTATCCGCCGGTCACCTCCACGATGTCGAACGCTGTCGGTCTGGTCGCCGGCGGCGTCTCGGCCACCTGGGGTTACCGCGCCGAGCTCGATGGCCAGTGGGATCGATTGCGTTGGCAGATCCCGGCGTCGCTGGCCGGTGCCGCGCTGGGCGCGTACTTGCTGCTGCACCTGCCCGAGCAGGTGTTCATCGAAGTGGTGCCGGCGCTGCTGGTGCTGGCCCTGCTGCTGGTGGTGGCCGGACCGCGGATTCAATCCTGGGCGCGCCGCAGGGCGCAGGCCCAAGGGCGTTCGGCCGAACACGTCTCGCCGGCGCGGATGGCGCTGCTGGTGTTCGGCACGTTTGCCGTCGGTGTCTACGGCGGCTACTTCACCGCCGCGCAAGGCATCTTGCTGGTCGGCGTGATGGGCGCGCTGTTGCCGGATTCGATGCAGCGCATGAACGCGGCGAAGAACCTGTTGGCCCTCGTCGTGAATATTGTTGCGGCGGTGGGCTATACGTTGGTGGCCTCGGAGCGCATCAGTTGGTCGGTGGCCGCAATCGTCGCCGCGAGTTCGCTGGTCGGCGGATTGGTCGGCGCGAAATACGGCCGCCGCCTGTCGCCGAACGCATTGCGCTCCACGATCGTGGTGGTAGGGCTGATCGGGCTGTATCGCCTGTTGGCTGTGTAGGCCCGTCAGCCCGCGGTGGCAGCGGCGGCGTGGTCGATGACGTCCATCATGTCGCCGCGCTGTTGCCAGATCTTGCGTTGCCGCATCGCCCCGTTGCCCTGCGCCAGGATGCGGTCGAGTTCGGCGACGGCGCGGTCGTATTCGCCGAGTTCGTCGAGCGCCGGACGCACCCGTTGCACCAGGGCATCGAGCTGCTGACGGGCCGGCACCGCACGGTGCTGGTTCGCCGGGTCGAGCAGGTGTCCCGACAGCCCGTCGTGGGCGGCCTTCCAATACGCCGCCCGCATCGCCGCCGGTGGCAATCGGCCGCCGTCGTCGCCGCGGCCGGCCACGTTCAGCGCCGTCATCACCGCGGCCCGGATCAGCGTGGCCAGCAGCACCGTTTCCTCGACCGTCGCCGGTACATCGGCCACCCGCACCTCGACCGTCGGGAAGTTCGCCGACGGGCGCACGTCCCAATAGATCATCTTGGGATCCAGGATCACTGCGCTGTCGAGCAGCATCCGCACGGTGCGGTCGTACTGCTCGGGTGAGGCGAAGAAGGGCGGCGGCCCGGCGGCCGGCCAGCGTCGCCACAGGATGCTGCGCCAGCTGGCATAGCCGGTGTCGGAATTGCGGTACAGCGCCGAATTCGCCGACAGCGCAAGCAAAGACGGCAGCCACGGTCGTAACCAGTTACTGACCTTGATGGCGGCTGCCCGGCTGGGCACCTCGACGTGCACGTGGCACCCGCAGATGCCTTGCTCGTGCGCGATCATCCCGAACTCCTCCCCGATCCGCCGATAACGCTCGGTGTCGGTGAGCGGGAACTCGTGGGGTGTGACCGGAGGGAGCCCCAGGGCCAGTAGCCGTACTCCACTGGCCTCGGCCGCCTGCGCCGCCGTGCGCCGCAGCTGGGCGAGTTCCGCATGCAGTTCGGCGCTGCTCGCGGCCACGCCGGACGTGGTTTCGACCTGGCAGCTGCTCAATTCCAGCTGCAGCGCGATGCCCCGACGTTGGGCCTGCGCGGCCACCTCGCTGTTGGAAGGGGCCGGTTCGCCCGTTTCCGGGTCGACGAGGAGAAATTCCTCCTCCACGCCAAAGCTGGGTAGGTGATGCATCCAGCCCCCGGGCGTTAACGAGCCAGCGCTGAGTCCACCGTCGGGTAAACGGGCAACATGCCGCTGAGCCCGCACGCGTCGACGACTCGGGAAACGATCCGCTGCGGGCTGACCAGCCGCAATTCGATTCCGCGCCGATGCAGGGCTGCTGCCGCATCGGCCAGTACCTCGACCGCGCAGCAGGCCATGAAATCCAGCCCGGTGATGTCGACGATCAGGGGGCCGGGAGCCGCGACGACGCCGGCTGCTTCGTTGACCAGATGGCGCCAGGTTTGCTCGTTGCAGGCGTCGATCTCGCCGCCCGCGTAGATGATTACGGCCGCGCCGCGGCGATCGGTGGTCGCCCGCAGCGTGCTGTGTGGGTCGCCAAGCTCGTAGACCAGTCGGGTGCTGAGCATCAGCCGCGGGCCCGACGTGGGGGGAGCATGATCTGCAGTTGTCTTCATGGGGACTCCTAATCGACGGGCGCCGCCGGCGCCGCGATGGATGTCCGTCCTAGTGTCTGAAGACAGACTTTCCGCGAAGTGCGCGGATCTCCTTTGTATAACGAGACAGAGCGGTCTGTCTACATGTGATGGTTAAGAGTATCGTAAGCCTAAATATGGAAAATTCCGACATCGTGCCGGCCGCTCCGTCTGCCCGTGAACGGATCTTGCATGCGGCATATGAGCTGTTCAGCCGGCGTGGGATTCGTGCGGTCGGCACCGATGAGGTGATCGAGTGCGCCGGTGTCGCCAAGGCGACGTTGTACCGGCATTTCGCGACGAAGAACGACCTCGTGCTGGCCGTGCTGGAGCGCCGCGAACAGATCTGGACGCACGGGCTGATCGAGGCGCAGTCGGAGCAGCTCGGCACGACGCCCGAGGAACAGCTGCTGGCGATCTTCGACGTGATGCACGAGTGGTTTCATCTTCGCGACGGCTTAGAAGGCTGCTCGTTCATCAACGTGCTGCTCGAGCTGGGCGCCGATCACCCCGCCGGGCAGGCCTGCATCGCGCACATCGACCACGTCCGCGACATCGTGCGGCGCCGGGCGCTGGCCGCCGGGCTCACCGATGTCGAGGACTTCGCCTCGTCATGGCACATCCTGATGAAAGGGGCCATCATTCTGGCGGCCGTGGGCGATCTGGAAGCCGCTCGGCGCGCGCAGAAGATGGCCGTTGTGTTGATCGAGCAACACCGGCCGCCGTCGGTGCTCGAGCTGGGCGAGGCGACCGGCTAGCTCGCGCGCCATCAAGCAGCGTCGGCGGCCGTGGTTCCGCTCTTTTGCGCGTGTTCGGCCTCGAGTTCGGCGATCGCGCGGGATGTGCGTTCGCGCAGCAGGATTGCGGCGATCAGGCCGACGATGATCGCGATGACAAGGGCGATCCAGGAGAACCGCTCCAGCCATCGTTCGGCGGCCATGCCCGCGAAGTAGACCAGCGCGGTCGTGCCACCCGCCCAGCAGATGGCGCCGGACACGTTGGCGGCCAGAAAGCGCTTGTAGTGCATTTTCAGCGCGCCGGCCAGCGGCCCCGCAAAGATCCGTAGCAAGGCGATAAAGCGCCCGAAGAACACCGCCCGGATTCCCCAGCGGTCGAACAACCGCTCGGCGAGCATGACGTGGCCCGGGCCGAAGTGCCTCGGGAAGCGCTGGCCCAGCCTGTCGAAAAGGCCCATGCCGAACCGGCGCCCGATCGAGTAGCCGATCGAGTCGCCGATCACCGCACCGATCACGGCGGCGACCCCCACCCCGATCGGGTTGACGGCAAGGTCGTGGTGCGACGACATCAGCGCCGCGCTGACCAGAACGATTTCTCCCGGAAGCGGGACACCCAGGCTTTCCACTCCGACCACACCCCCGACCACGAGGTAGACCGCGAGCGGCGGGATGGACTGCAGCAAAGCCTCGACGTTCATGGCTCAAGGATGCCTGACTGACGTCCGCCCTGTGCCGCAATGTCACCCCTGAGCGCGGCGTCGGGCGGCCCGCTGACCGGTTCCAGCTCGGGGCGTTTGGGGAATCGGCCGTCGGCCGCGGACAGGCCGCGCATCCGTCGCCACAACCAGGGAAAGAAATTGTCTTGCGTCCAGCGCAGCTTGCCGTAGGCGCCGTCGGCGATGGACAACTGCGTGGGATTGGGGTGCGCTGCGGCCCAATCATGGCTGCTGTCAGGCAAATTGAGGGCCTCGGCGGCCGCAGCGGCGAACAGGATATGACCCTTGGGGGACGCGTGCACGCGGTCGTAACTCCAGGTGTCCCAATCGCGCATCGAGGCCGCGTTGTACAGGTCGATCAGCTTGAATCCGTAGCGGCCGGCGGCGACGGTGATCGCGTTGTTCATCCGGGCCAGCCGTTTGGACACGATGCGGCCGAACGGCAGGAATTGAGCGACGTTCGGGAAGGTCGTCGTGACCACCGTCGCGCCCGATCTGGCCAGCGCGGCATAAACGTAGTCCAGCTCGGCCAGCGCCCGCGGGAATTGTCGTCCAGGCTGGATGACGTCGTTCATCCCGGCGCAGATGGTGATCAAATCCGGCTTCATCGCCAGGGCGGGTGGAATTTGCTCCGTGAGGACGTCGCCGAGCTTTTTGCCGCGGACCGCGAGGTTGGCGTACTGCAACCCGGGGTAGAGGGTATCGAGCATGACGGCGAGTCGATCGGCAAAGCCTAAGAGGCCGGTAGTTTCGTCACCGTCCCAAAGACCTTCGGTTTGGCTGTCGCCGAGGGCGACGAACCTGCAGTATCCGGCCCGCATAGCTCCGTACACGATGCCGAGACTAAACCCGTTGCTATTTCCAGTGCGTGACATCCGCCGCGAAACGCTGTTGTAGCGTGACTCTCGCCGGACCGCGCGGCGTGAGGAGAGTTAGTGGAATTCAATCTCGCCCAAGTGTTCTCGGCTGTGGCTGCCGCCAATCCCGATCGCGACTGCATTGTATTTGGTCACCGACGATTCACTTACTCGCAAACTGACGAACGGGCCCGTCGGCTCGCCCGGGCGCTGAACTCCTGGGGACTGGGCGTGCGCCGGGAACGCCACGAGCTGGCGCCGCACGAATCCGGTCAGAGCCATCTCGGCCTGTACCTGGCCAACGGCAACGAGTACCTGGAGGGCATGCTCGGGGCGTATAAGGCGCGGGTGGCCCCGTTCAATGTCAACTATCGCTACGTCGCCGACGAATTGGTCTATCTGCTGGGCAATGCCGGCGCGGACGCGGTCATGTACCAGGCGCGGTTCGCGCCGACCCTTGCCGAGGCAATGGATCGACTGCCGTCGATGCGGTTGATCCACGTCGACGACGAGTCCGGGAACGATCCGTTGCCCTCCGCGGTGCGGTACGAGGAACTGCTGGCCTCGATGTCCGACGAGCCGCTGGACCTCACGTTGTCACCCGACGACCTCTACGTCCTCTACACCGGCGGCACCACCGGGATGCCCAAGGCGGTGCTGTGGCGCCAGCACGACATCTACATGAACGCCATGGGCGGGCGACCGCCGTTCGGTGGCGACCCGGTGACCAGCCTCGACGACATCGTCGAACGCTCGCGTCCCGGCGGGCCCGGGTCGATGACGTGCGCGCCATTGATGCACGGCGCGGCACAGTGGGCGGCGTTCATCAACCTGTGCAGCGGGCGGCCGTTCGTGATGGCCCCGACGACCACCCATTTCGATCCGGCCGAAGCGTGGGCGCTGGCCAGCGCCGGACGCGTGATGTCGCTGTCGTTCGTCGGCGACGCCTTCGGGCGGCCGCTGATCGACGCGCTCGAGTCCGGGGACTACGACCTGTCCGGGTTGCTGATCCTGGTCACCGGCGGTGCGGCGCTCAGCGCTCCGCTCAAGCAGCGATTCCTCGATCTGCTGCCGCAGTTGACGATCCTGGACGCGGGAGGATCGTCGGAGTCCGGGAACCAGATGGGGCAGGTGTCCAGCCGGCAGCAGGGCGGCAGCGGCCGGTTCGCCCCGAACCCGGGCGCGGTGGTGGTCAACGAGGACATGACCCGGATTCTGTCGCCCGGCGACGACGAAATCGGCTGGCTGGCCCAGCAGGGCCTGATACCGCTGGGCTACCTCGGCGACCCGGAGAAGACCGCCCGGACCTTCCCGGTGATCGACGGCATCCGGCATTCGGTTCCCGGGGATCGGGCCCGCTGGTTCGCCGACGGCGAGATCGAGCTGCTGGGCCGCGATTCGGTGACGATCAACTCCGGCGGCGAGAAGATCTTCGCCGAAGAGGTCGAAGCCGCGATCGCCGAGCACCCGTCGGTGTACGACGTGGTCGTGACCGGCCGGCCCAGCACCCGATGGGGACACGAGGTCGTCGCGATCGTCGCGCTGGCCGACGGTGAACAGGCCTCGCAGCAAGAAATGGCCGACAGCATCCTCGCCGAGGCGGCCCGCCACATCGCCCGCTACAAGCTGCCCAAGGCGATTGTCTTCCGCGACCGCCTGCAACGATCGCCGTCCGGCAAGGCCGACTACCGGTGGGCGAAAGCTCAAGCGGCACAAGATGTCTGAACGGGCCTGGGTGCCGCGCCAGATCCAGGGCCGCGCGGGCATCGCGATGGGTGTCTTGGTCACGGTGGCTGTGTTCGTGGTGGGGCTGCTCTGGGCGAAGTGGACGCCATACCTTGCCAAAGCGTTGAAGGCGCAGCGGACTCATCACTGGTCGGGCTCCAACATCCTCACGGTCGGTGGGGTGCGCGCCGGGGACGCTCCGACGTGGCATGCGGCCACGACCTTCTTCCACGCGTACTTCGCCGCGATCTGGCCGGCACTGGTGGTGGCGCTGCTGATCAGCGCGTCGGTTCAGGCGCTGGTGCCGCGGGCGTGGCTGCCGCGGTTGTTGAACCGGCGCGGGCTGATCTCGAGTGCACTGGCCGGGGGAGTCGCGAGCATGCCGTCGATGATGTGCACGTGCTGCGCCGCGCCGGTCGCTGTCACGTTGCGGCGCACCGGCGTGACGCGCGCCGCCGCTATCGCCTACTGGCTGGGGAACCCATTACTGAATCCCGCGGTGCTCGTCTTCCTGTTCTTCGTCGCTCCCTGGCAATGGACGGTGACGCGGGCGGTCGTCGGTATCGCGACGGTGATCTGCGTGGCCGTGTCGGTGGGTTTGGTCACCGGCGCGCGGGGCTCCGGACCACCCGCGGCCGAGGTGATCACACCTCATGACGATGAATCTGCCGGGCCTGCAAGCAGATTCGTGCGCTCCCTGCTGTGCCTGTGCCTGGTCCTGTTGCCTGAATACGCGATCATGGTGCTGGTCGTCGGGGCGTGCCGGGGCTGGCTGGTGACGTTGACGCAACCGTCGCACCACGGTCTGCTGATCGTGGTGCTCGCGGCGGTTATCGGCACACTGCTTGTCATTCCGACGGCGGGGGAGATACCGATCCTGCAGAGCCTGGCGCTGCTGGGCGTTTCGTCGGGGCCGCTGGGTGCACTCCTGATCACGCTTCCCGCGATCAGCATCCCCGGTGTGGCGATGGTCGCCCGCAGTTTCGGATGGAAGGCGATCGCGACCGCCACGGGCACGGTCGTCACGATGGGGTTACTCGGCGCGGGTGTGCTGAGCGTGTTGTGAGGCGTCAGGTGTTGTCGCTCAGAGGCGGGCAAATTGCGTGCCCGGTCGGGAAGGAGCAGCAGGCCGGCTGATACGAGCGGTTAGCTAGCGAACCTCGGTGTCTGGTAAGGGATTTCCGGACGCAGGAAAACGTCGTTGAGGGTGACGGTGCGTAACTTGCGGGCCCGGATGATCTCCACCAGCTGCCCGTACACTCGGGTGACCGGTGCGTGGTTGAGATGGCCGATCACGATGGTCTGCGGTGTGAAGTACTGGTTGGCCATCTTGACGACCTGGTCGTCGGAAAGCAAGGCGGAATCCCGCAAGTCGCCATTCCACAGCGTGGGTACCTGGTAGCCGAGGTCGGCGGCCACCGCGTCGACCACGGCGCTGTGATGGCCGTAGGGCGGCCGGAAGTACGGTGCGGCGTCCACGCCATAGGTATCGCGCAGGAACACGTCGGTGCTCTTGAGCTCGTCGGCAATCTGCTTGGGCGACAGCTTCGTCAAGTCCGGGTGTGTCCAGGTGTGGTTGGCCAGCTGAATCTGTCCGGATTCGACGAGCGGCCGCAGCAGCGGTGCGTTCTCCGTCCAGGACTTGAAAACGCCGGTGACGAAATAAGTGAGCCGCACGCCGGTGTCCTTGGCGAACTGGGTGTAGAGCCGCACCACATCGGTGTCGACCCCGTCATCGACCGTCCAGGCCAACAGATCTCCGTTGCCGGGAAGCTTGCTGAGCACCGCGCCGCCGGGCAGCGTCACCCGCGAGGCCGGGCCGGGCGGGGGCAGCAACTTGGGCGGCGGCGGGGTCACCGGGTTCGGCGCGGATCCCAGAACGTCGGCGCGCGCGACCGTCTCCTTGGGGCCGTCGGCGGACGACCACGAGATCCCGGTCACCGCAACGGTTGCCGCCACCGCGACCAAGAACCGCCGCCGGTCCAATTCGGTCACGAGTGCACTCCTTGATCCAGTTCAGACCTTTGCAAGGCTAAGCTGGCCGTCCCGGCAATCCTGCGCGTAACCGTCGAGTGTCGCCGGCAGATATGAACTTGTGACCTTCGGGGTTAGTCGGATCGCAGCCGGGCGACCTCATGGCGCCAGGCGGCGTCGCCGGCCGCGGTGAGGCCGTCTTCGTAGATGCTGGCCAGCCAGATGTGCACCAGCGTGTCGATCACCCGGTCTTCTCGGATCGACGGTTCCTCGGAGGTGAATGTCGCGGCCATCACGCGCTCGCTCAACATGTTGAGCGCGATGGACAGATCCTCGGCCGAGATGGTGTCCGGCGCCGCACCGCGCTCACGTTCGGCCTTGATCGCGTTAGTGGTGAACGAGATCCACGTCTGCATCAACGTCGACCACAACCCCCGGACTTCGGGGTTGGTGGACTTGGCCGAGGCGCCGGCCACGGCGACCGCCGGGTGCGATCCCGAGACTTCGAAGAACGCCTCGATGCGGTCGCGCCACAGCGTGGCCGGATCGCCGGTCAGCTTGGCGCGCAGCGACTTGAGCGCCGCATGCGCCTTGGTGTTCATCTGGTCCAGCAACGACAACAGCACCGCATTTTTGGACTGGAAATAAAAGTAGAAGGTGGGCCGAGAGATGCCGGCGCCTTTCGCCAGATCGTCGACGGAGAAGTCGGCTAATGGCCGCTCTTCCAAGAGCCGCTCGGCGGTGGCGAGAATGGCCTTCTCGCGGTCGTCTCCCGAGTGATGCGACGCCCGACGGCCGCGCGAGGCATGCGCGTACCCGCTGTAGGCCGAGGGGTCGGACACGGCACATACCCTAGGGGTGCATCGATATATGCCAGGGAAATTGTCGATTAAAACCAATAATAATGTCGATTAAGTTCAACATTTCTTGTCTGTCGATTCATTCGTCGACCCGGGCGAAAGGGGCAGCAGCAAGGCCGGCGCAAGACTACAAACTACCTTGCGACTCGGGACTTCCGCCCCTACTTCCCGCCCGACCGGTGATGGTCATCTATACATCGATCAACGAGGTGCCAGCTGGGCGGACAGGACGACTGCTGATGACGAAAGACAGTGACGACACGAAGAAGAGTTGCCGCGTCGACGTGCTGATCGAAGAACACGAAGAGCGGACCCGGGCCAAGGCACGACTGTCGTTGGCGGGTAGGAAGTTCGTCGGGATTGGGCTGGCACGGCTCGATCCGGCGGACGAGCCGGTGGCCCGGATCGGTGACGAACTCGCCATTGCGCGCGCGTTGTCCGACTTGGCGAATCAGCTGCTGGCCGTGACGTCAACCGATATTCAGGCCAGCACCCACGAGCCGGTTACGGGCCTGCACCACTAAGCCGGGCCCGTCACCGAATGCCGCGGCGGTCCCGGACTCCTCCTACCCTTACCGGGACCGCCGCTTTCAAAAACTTCAGGGCGCCGCCGGATCGAGGTGATTGAGGAACCAGTCGCGGGCCAGCGTCGCGACCTGCTCGAGTGTGCCTGGTTCCTCGAACAGGTGAGTGGCACCGGGAACGACGGCGACTTCGCACTTGGCGCGGATCGCGGCCTGCGCCTTCCGGTTCAGCAGGAGGACCGTCTCGTCGTGCCCACCGACGATCAGCAGGGTCGGCGCCTCCACTTTGCGTAGCAACCCGTCCGCCAGATCGGGCCGCCCGCCCCGCGACACCACCGCGGCGACCTTGATACCGGGATGCGCGGCCGCGGCCAGGGCGGCGCCCGCTCCGGTGCTGGCACCGAAGTACCCCACCGGCAATGACGCGGTGTCGGGCTGCGCGGCCAGCCAGGTCGTGACGTGGATCAACCGGTGCGCGAGCAACCCGATGTCGAAGACGTTGGACCGGTTGCGTTCTTCTTCGGGTGTCAGCAGGTCGAAAAGCACCGTGGCGAACCCTGCCGTGTTGAGTACTTCGGCGACATAGCGATTGCGGGGGCTGTGCCTGCTACTCCCGCTGCCATGCGCGAACACGATGACACCCTTGGGGTGCGGGGGAATGGTGAGCTGGCCAGCCACGGAGGCTGGCCCGACGGCCACTCGGATTTCCTTGTCTATCATGGTGATCCGCCCGATCCTAGGGTCGCCGGCCGGCAAGGCGGTCGGTCGCGGCATAGCGCAACAACGCGGCGATTCCGTCGTTGGGTGCGATCCGGCCGTCGGCCCGGACCAACGAGGCGCCGACCGCGATTGCGCTGAACGGCAACGCCTCGTCGGCCCGTGCGATGCGCTCCACCGGCTCCCCCAGTTCGGATAACGCGTCGGCATCGGGCGCGATCGTGGTGAGCGCTCGGCCGGTGACCACGACGGTATCGTCCAGTTCGCCGATGATCAGTGTGTCGATGTCGCCGTCTCGCAGTGCCGCGCACACGTCGGCGAGTCCCTGAGCTGCCAAGCCGGATCCGCGCCCGATCTCGGCTTCGAATCGGCTTGCGATGTCCGTCATTTCGAGACCGTGACGCCGAGCGAACTCCGCCGCGGTCGCCTCGTGGACCTCTTCTTCGTCGGCGCGGCCTTTGTGGGCCCCGCCGTGCAACTGCGAGACCCGTTGCGCAATTCGTTCCGGCAACTCGGCGAGCAGATCTGCGCGCGCCGGAACCGCGCCGCTGACGAATATCACCTCGGCGTTGGCGTCGTCCACCAGCCGGGTCAACTTTTCGGCGACGGCGCGGCAGTTCATCCGAACAGCTTCATCGGTGGTGTGTTGGAAATCGCCATAGCCATTCCAGCCGGCAGTGGCGGGCTTGTGTACCGGGTATCCGGCGCCTTCGACGCGAGAGGATGTGACGGTGGTGCCGTCGTAGAGGCTGATGTCGGCGCCGGTGTGGTCGACCGCGGCGAACACGTAAACCGGTTGCCGCATCTCGCCTTCGATCAGCGGCACGACGTAGGGGTAATCCGAGAAGCGAACCACCGTGCTCGGGGGTGGGCTGCTGAGTTGTTCGTCGATCAGCACCTGGTCGCTGGTCGCGATCACCGCCCTGCCGCGCCGCCCCACCGCGGGGCGGTGGTTGAGCACCGCTTCCTCGAGTGTGCCGATGAGTTCGGTTCCCGCACCGATGTTTTCAAGGTGTTTGCGGATTTCGTGCCACGTCGCTTCGAGTTGCTCGACCGCGCCTGCCGTGTCGTGCGAGTCGTCGAAATACACCGAGGCGAACGGGCCTTGCGCCTTGACCAGCCCCTTGAGACGTTCGGATCGCATGTCGCACCTTCGCTGTTGTGTCTTTGTTTACTGCTGGTCAACGTATGAAGGACGACCGCGACCCCGCCAGAGCCATTAGCCCCCTGATGAGGGCCTTAAGTCCCGTGGTGTGGTTGGGTCAGGTGGGCGGCGATACCCGGCCGAGAACGCGGTTGGCCGGGCAGTTGGATCGCAACCGCCCGGCCAACGCCTTATCCGACCGCTACTTACTCGTGGCCTCCGCGGCGCTGTGCACCACACTGCGGAAGAATTCGATTCGTGCGGTGGTCAATTCCTCTGCCAAGTCCAGTGCGGCGTCGACAACGGTTTTGCGTCGCGACTGCTCCGGAAGCACAGGGCTGATCTGATCGACGAACTTGCGTACCGCCTCGATGGCTTGCTTGCGGCCGTTTTCGACCGACTCGAGCACGTCGTCAGATAGTTCGGCCCAGCGCGGCTCGGGTTTTGCCGGTGCCTCTGTCATGGTCCCACTCCTACTCGAAACAAAGTCTTGCGGACGCCCACGACGGTACGACGTTTCGGGGGTCAGCACGAGTGACTAAAGTCCTTTGTCTCAGCTGGACTTTCGGGATCCGCAACGGGCCCTAGGTCCCTAACGGACGGAGCTCAGACGGTGTTAGCGTGCCGTCATGCCTACGCCGACCGGCGACGACGCACAGCAGCCGGCCGCTTCTCATCGAAGCGTGCCCGGTGCTGCCTTGGCGGAGGCCATCACCCCTTTCGTGCATACCGGCCAGTACGTCACCCGGTCGTGGCGCGACTACCTCGGTCGTGCGTCGGACGAACTCCCGATCGCGCGGCCCACCATCGCGCTGACGGCACAAGCCTTTCGCGACGAGGTCGTCTTGGTGGGTCTGAAGGCGCGCCGCCCGATCAGCCGGCCCGATGTGTTCGAGCGGATCACCCGCGAGGTGATCGACGCGGTCCAGTTCTACGGGGACAAGGGGTGGCTGGATAAGCCGCGAGGGTTCTTCGGTCAGCCACCAGTGCTTTCCGACGTCGAGATCCGACGGGTGAAGGGGCGCAGGCGCTCATTTCAGCGCATCTTCTTCGACAGTGGGTACGCACCGCGTTCGGGTGAACCGGGTGCGCAACGATGGATGAGCTACACGGCGAACAATCGCGAGTACGCGCTGCTGCTGCGCCATCCGCAGCCACGCCCTTGGCTGGTATGTATCCACGGCACCGAAATGGGGCGTGCTGCATTGGATCTCGCTCTGTTCCGGGCGTGGAAACTGCACGATGAACTCGGACTCAACGTGGTGATGCCGGTTCTTCCGATGCACGGGCCCCGATCGCGCGGCTTGCCCAAGGGGGCGGTGTTTCCGGGGGAGGATGTGCTCGACGACGTGCATGCGACGGCTCAGGCGGTATGGGATATCCGGCGGCTGTTGTCCTGGATTCGCTTGCAGGAGCCCGAATCGCTGATCGGGTTGAACAGCCTTTCGCTCGGCGGCTACATCGCGTCGCTGGTGGCCAGCCTCGACAAGGGCCTCACCTGCGCGATCCTCGGTGTGCCCGTTGCAGACCTGGTCGAATTGTTGTGGCGCCATTCGGGTCTCAGCCACGACGACCCTCGCCGGCAGACGATGGAGTTGGCCGAACCCATTGGGCGCATGGTCTCGCCGTTGTCGCTCACTCCTTTGGTGCCCGCCAGGGGTCGCTTCATCTACGCCGGCATCGCCGACCGCGTGGTGCATCCCCGCAAGCAGGTGACCCGCCTCTGGCAGCACTGGGGTAAACCGGAGATCGTCTGGTACCGCGGCGGTCACACCGGATTCTTCCGCTCACAACCCGTGCAGCGGTTTGTGTGGGAGGCATTGCTGCAGTCCGGCCTGCTGGACGGAACAGCCACGCAGCGCGACCGCCCTGCCTAGTTGCGGAGGTTGACATGCATCCGCTGGATCCGCTGGATGTGGCGATGATGGCCGCCGAATTGGTGTCGAGCCCTATGCATGCCGGCGCCGTGCTGATCCTGTCACCACCCGCGGATGCCGGACCCGGCTATGTCGACGAACTGTATCGGGAAACACTCGCCGCGAACGGATCGATAGATCCCCGGCTTCGCAGATACCCGCATCATGGTATCGACACCGCGGGCATCTGGGTGTGGCGCGACAGCGAGCGGCTCGATGTGAGCCGACACTGCTTGCGCCGCACCGTCTCTGGGGGTTACGACGCGTTCTGGCGACTGATCGGCGAGCTGGATGAAGAACGCCTCGACCGGTCCCGTCCGATGTGGATGTCCTATCTGATCGATGGTCTCGAGGATCGTCGATTCGCGTTCTACATCAAGGTGCATCACACCCTGATCGACGGTGTGGCCGGTCTTCGGATGATCGCCGATGCCTTGAGCAGCGACCCGAAGCGGCGGTCGATGCCGCCCTTCTACGCCGATCACCGCGACGGATCCTCGTCCCCGCACGCGTCGCCGGGACTGGTGTCTCGTCTGACCGCGCCGCTACGGACGCTGGTCGACACCACGACATCGGGCCTCGGTCTGATCGAACGAGTCGTCACCGGAGAGCTTTCGACGCTGATGGACGGCCTCGTCGGTTACACGACCGGGTGGCCCTTCGGGGCGCCCTACACCCGGTTCAACGGCCGGCTCGGGAACGAGCGGGCGGTCTGCGCGGGCAGCTGGGCCAAGGATCGTATCCAGGCGGTGCAGGAGGCGGCGGGGGTCAGCGCCAACGACGTGGTAACCGCCATGGTCGCCGGAGTTGTGCGGCTCTGGCTGGGTAACCGCGGTGAAATACCCGAACAGTCATTGGTTGGTGTCTGTCCGATCACGGTGCGCGATCGCAATGTTGATCCATCAAATGACCAGCACGGCAACATGTTTGGGCTTTGGCTATGCCCGTTGGGAACAAACTTGGATGACCCGGTCGCGCGATTGCGACTGATTCACCGGTCGATGTCGGAGGGTAAACGATGGGTCGCGAAACGGGGATCGGCGGCATCACTACTGACGAATGCGGGCAGCATCGCCGCCACTGTCATTTCTCCGCTACTGCCGTTCACGCCGAAGATACGGACGGGGTTCAACCTCCCGATTTCGCACGTGCCTGGTCCTCGGGTTGAAATGTATTGGAACGGCGCGCATATCGAGGAGATCTATCCGGTGTCGACCGTTTACGACGGGATGGCGCTCAACGTCACGACCTGCTCGTACTCCGACCGCATCGGGTTCGGCTACGCGGCCGGTCGTGATGTCGTCTCGGATATCGACACGCTGATACCGCTGACGGAGCAATGCCTCGCCGAACTCGAATCCGCCCTGGGCATGCGCTGACGTCGCGCAAAGGGGACTTCGGTCCCTACCGGTACGCAAGCACACGTGGTCAGATCGACCAGTAGGGCGAACCATTCGCACAAGATCGGTGGAAACCCCATGACGCATCTGATCGGACCGATCACCAAAGCAGCGGCGCTGCTGGCGTTCCTGTACGGCGCCCGACGCTATTACCGCAACTGGGGCACAACCAAAGCGGAATGCCGGATGCTGCTGCCCGGCGACAGATTGGTCGCCGATCCCGCCATCCAGTCCACCGAAGCGATCTACATCGATGCCCCCACGGCAGCGGTCTGGCCATGGCTGCTGCAGATGGGCCAGGACCGCGCCGGCTTCTATGGCTGCGAGGGCGCGATGAACGCGATCGGTCTCGGTTACCACCACACCGATCGAGTGCACCCGGAGTGGCAACAGCTCGCGGTGGGAGACACCGTTCGCCTGGCTCCCGAAGGCTGGCTGGGTCAGCCCGACGGAGTGACGTTCGGCGTCACTGAGATCGTGCCCGAAAAGTACCTGGTGCTCCATGCCACGACATCGAATCCGGTCTCGGATGTGGTGTGGTCGTTCCACGTTCAGCCGCACTGGGAAGACCGGGTGCGGCTCCTTTCCCGCGTCAGGATCGGGCTACGCCGGCCGGGCGCGGTGTTCGCCATGGAACTGGCCAGGCCAATAGTGGCCTTCGGCACGCGGGGTTTGCTGCTCGGCATCAAACACCGCGTGGAGACGGCGTCCGGCGTCGCGCACAGCCACGCCCGCTAATCCGGCTTACGCGCGATGATCGCGACGGCGGTCAGTCGTTCGCGGTGTTTGCGAAACGTGTTGCGCATCGCCAACACTCGCTTGCGTGCGTCGGGATTGAGCAGCAAGTTCCTGGCAAAGCGCAGCGCACCGATCAGCCCCTCGTCCGCGATCACCCGTCGTGGTTGCAGCAGCGCCATCGGTGCCGTCACGACCCGGTCGATGACCAGTCCGTGGTCGGACAGCAACCGCGACCATTCGGCGATCGTCAGCGGGCGGGCGTTCACCTTGATCGAGCGGGCGAGGGCCTGCCGGATCTCCGTACTGATCTCCTCGGAGACGGTGTCGGGGGTGAGTGCGAGTTCGTGGATCGCGTAACGACCGCGCGGTCGCAGCACGCGCGCGGCCTCCGCGACGATGGCGTGCTTGGTGGCATCGCCCTGCATCGTCAGCATCGCCTCGCCGATCACGACATCGCGACTGGCGTCGGGCAATCCGGTGTCCGCGGCGTCGGCGACCCGGACCGTCCCGGATCCGGCGATGACGTCACGTACCGCTTCGGCAGCGTCGGGGTCCTGTTCGGCGCCGACATACGACCGTGGCGCCCGGGTGAGAATTTCGGCGGCGGTGCGGCCGAGACCGGGGGCGAGCTCGAGGACGTCGGCGTCGGTTAGGTCGGCGCCGGCGAGCATCGTGCGGGTGAGCCCGACACCGCCGGGGCGAAGGACTCGCTTACCGAGCCGCGCCAGCAACCAGTGGCCCGCAACGCTGTCGTCGGCGCGACTTGACATGGGAGCCATGGCTTTTCCCCGTTCTTCCTAGTTTTCACAATCTTGATTGTGTAAACTCTATCGCATGACGTACGTTATCGGAAAGTCCGCGGAGTCCGCCGGCCGTCGCCGTGAGGTGCTGCGGATTTTGCGAACGTCCCGGGAGCCGATGACCATCGTCGCGATCGCCGATCGGCTGGGTGTGCATCCCAACACCGTTCGCTTCCACCTCGACAGCCTGGTCGGTGACGACCGGGTGGAACAGGTTGAGCCGGGCCGCAAGGGTCCGGGGCGGCCGCCGTTGATGTTCCGCGCCGTCCGGCAGATGGATCGCGGCGGGATACGCCACTACCGGCTGCTCGCCGAAATCCTGACGACGGCGTTGGCGACCGACAAGGATTCCGCGGCCAAGGCGCTGGCCGCCGGTCGAGCGTGGGGGCGCCAGCTGGAGTCGGCGAGCGCAGCTGCGCGCGGGCCGCAGCAGGCCATCGGCCACCTGGTCGACGTGCTCGATGAGCTCGGCTTCGCGCCGGAGCAGCGCGGCGACGGCGATCACCAGATCGGTCTGCGGCACTGCCCATTCCTGGAGCTGGCCGAAAACCGAACCGCCGTCGTCTGTGGCGTGCACCTAGGGCTCATGCAGGGAGCGCTGGAAACCTGGGGGGCGCCGGTCGCCGTCGATCGTCTGGATGCGTTCGTCGAACCCGATCTGTGTGTCGCACACCTCGAGTTGCAGGAGGCCTGACCGTGAACACCGAAATGGCGGTCGCCGTCGCGTTCACCTTCGTCTGGCTGGGCATGGTGCTGGCCATCTCGTTCCTGGAAGCTCCGCTGAAATTCCGGGCGCCCAACGTCACGTTGCAGATCGGGCTCGGCATTGGGCGCCTGGTCTTTCGCGCGCTCAACACCGTCGAGGTCGCGTTCGCGATCATCATCCTGGCGGTCGTGGTGGACGGGCCGATGCCGATGCGGATCGGCATCGCGTTCGCTGTCGCGTTCGCAACGCTGGCGGTCCAATTGGTCGCGGTGCGGCCCCGGCTGACCCGCCGCTCCGACCAGGTGCTGGCCGGGCTGGACGCCCCCCGCTCCCGCGCCCACTACGCCTACATCGCCTTGGAGGTGGTCAAGGCCGTGGCGTTGATCGTGGCGGGGATACTGCTATTGACCGCGTGATACCCGAAGGCCGATCGTCAGCCCACCGCCGCACGAGGGGACGTACCAATGGAATCGATCTCGCTGACCAGCATGGCCACCGAAAAGCTGGCCGAAGCCCGGCAGTCGCACAGCGGGCGGGCCGCGCACACCATCCACGGCGGTCACAGCCATGAACTGAGGCAGACCGTGCTGGCGCTGCTCGCCGACCACGACCTGTCCGAACACGACAGCCCCGGCGAGGCGACGCTGCAGGTGCTGCAGGGTCATGTGCGTCTGACGGCCGGCAGCGACTCCTGGGACGGTAAAACCGGTGACTATGTCGCGATCCCGCCGCAGCGCCATGCCCTACACGCAGTCGAGGATTCGGTGGTGATCCTGACCGTGCTGAAAAGCCAGCCCGGCGCGGCACACTGACGCCGATGCTAGCCACGCCCTGGTCATCCGAGCTCGGCCTGCGGGTGCCGATCGTCAACGCCCCGATGGGCGGTGTCGCAGGTGGTCGGCTGGCCGCCGCGGTCAGCGCCGCCGGCGGTCTGGGCATGGTCGGCATGGGCAGTGTCGCGAATCGGCAGTTGCTGGCCGACCAGCTGCAACACGTCGACGGCCGATTCGGCATCGGCCTGGTGGACTGGGTAATGCGCACCGAAGCGGGACTGCTCGACGATGCCCTGGCCGCGCGGCCCGTCCTGCTCTCGGTCAGTTTCGGGACCGACTGGTCGTGGGTCGGCAAGGCGCATGACGCCGGAATCGCCACTGTCACACAGGTTTACGACGGCCTGGGCGCGCGTCAGGCGGTGGATGCGGGCGTGGACATCCTGGTCGCGCGCGGCTTGGAGGGCGGCGGGCACGGCGATACCAAGCTCGGCACGCTGCCGCTGTTGGACGACGTGCTGGACGCCGTGTCGGTGCCGGTGCTCGCCGGCGGCGGCATCGCCTCGGCGCGCAGCCTGGCCGCCGTGCTGGCCGCCGGGGCCAGCGGTGCCTGGGTGGGCACCCGCCTGGCGGCGTGTCCGGAGGCGTTGACCGGCAACGGCAGCCGCGAGGCCCTGATAGCGGCCCGCTCCACCGACACCGCGGTCACCCGGGCCTTCGACGTGGCCAAGGGTCTGCCATGGCCGGCGCGGTTCCCGGCGCGGGTGCTGAGCAACGACTTCGTCGCGCGCTGGACGGGCAACGAGGACGCGCTCGACGCGCCGGCCTGCGACGAGCTGGCCGCCGCGATCGACGCCGACGACCGCAGCATCGCGCCGGTCGACGCCGGTCAGGGGGTCGGCATGATTCGCGACGACGCGTCGGTGGCCGAGGTCATCGACGCCATGTGCGAAGGCGCGCAACGACTGCTGGCCGGCTGGGGCGCTAGCGGTCAGACGGCACGCAGGTAGCGCTGCGCGATCAGGCGCTGGCCGAGCTTCACCACCGGTCCGCCCGCCCTACTCCACCAGGTCGCCGGCCGCGAGAACGCCGACACCTCGGCGAAGACCGCGTCGGTGGCCGGGTCCCGGCGCACCACGAAGCGTTCCTCGCCGCACTCCGGGTGGCCGGGCAGGGTGCCGTAGCCGAACCCGCGGATGTCGGGCTCGTCGACCACATAGACGACTCGGCACGGGGCGGGCAGAAAGCCCAGCTTCACCACCACCACCGCGTCGCGCACAACGACCTCGGAGGAGGCCTGTACCCGCAGCCCCGACCCGCGCTGAATACCCCAGTGCATCACTGCGTCGGCGGCCTGCTCGAAACGCGGCCGGCCGGCTCCGATCTGACGCTGGACGTGTTGATGGTGGTATCCGGCGGGCTGGTCACCGGCCGCGGTGGCACCGACCTCCGGGTATGTCAGCGGAAGTTCCTCGAGTGCGGCTAAGTCCACCCGCCCGAGCGTACGGTCGTAACCGTGACCACACAAAACTCCAAAACTGTTGCCGCTGCGTCCGGAACGTTCACGCTCGGCGGCGATCTGACCGTCAACCGCCTCGGGTTCGGGGCGATGCGCATCGTCGGTAAGGGCGTGTGGGGTCCGCCGGCTGATCGTGACGAGTGCGTTCGGGTGTTGCGTCGCGCCGTCGAACTCGGCGTGGACCTGATCGACACCGCGGACTCCTACGGCCCCTACATCTCCGAGGAGATCATCCGCGAGGCGCTGTACCCCTACACCGACATCGTGATCGCCACCAAGGCCGGGTTTCTGCGCACCGGTCCGGATGTGTGGGTCGAGATGGGCTTCCCGGCCTACCTGCGCCAGGAGACCGAGATGAGCCTGCGCCGGCTGGGTGTGGAGACCATCGATCTGCTGCAGCTGCACCGCGTCGACCCCAAGTGGCCGTTGGCCGATCAGGTCGGCGAGCTGGCGAAGCTCAAGGACGAAGGCAAGATCCGCCACATCGGCCTGTCCGAGGTCAGCGTCGACCAGCTCAAAGAGGCGCTGCAGATCACCGAGATCGTGTCGGTGCAGAACATGTACAACCTGACGGTTCGCCGTGCCGAACCGCTGTTGGACTTCGCGACCGAGCAGGGGATCGGCTTCATCCCGTACTTCCCGCTGGCGGCCGGGCCGCTGGCCGCTGCCGACGGCCCGCTGCAGCGTATCGCCGCCGACCACCACGCGTCGCCGTCGCAGCTGGCCCTGGCCTGGCTGCTGAAGCGCTCTCCGGTGATGCTGCCGATCCCGGGCACCTCGAAGGTGGCGCACCTGGAGGAGAACGTGGCCGCCGCCGAGATCACGCTGTCCGACGAGGAGTTCGAGACCATGGCGGCCGCCGCTTCCTAGCCGCGAAACTGTATTCCACGACGCGTTTGGCGAGTGAACCCGTCGGTAGTTGCGGTCTCGCGGCTCGCATACGGTGTTCTGGTGCCCGGCGAGCATCAGAAACACCCCGGCGGGGGATTCAACCCACCCGAACCGACGACCAAGGGCGGCCCCGACTACGGCCGGTTCATCGACGCGGTGCGCAAGCTGCAAGATCACGCCCGTGCCGTCGACGCGCCTGACGAGGTCATCACTGAGGCCGCGGACACGCTGGAAAAGCTGTCCGCGCTGCTGAGCCCGTACGACGCCGACGAATGGGCGTCGCCGTCGGGCCGCCGGATGGACCTGCCGCTGCGCGGCAACATCCTGACCGTGCCGATCGGGGCGCACAAGACCGAGGATGGCCGGATGGCGGGCTGGGCGCGCTTCGCGCGATTCCACCTGGGTCGCAACGGCGCGGTGCATGGCGGATCGCTGGGCATGCTGTTCGACACGGTGCTCGGCCTGACGACGTCGGTGCTCACCGGGAGCCCCCGCCAGCGCACCGCTTACCTGAAGATCGACTACCGCCACATCGTGCCGATCGAAAAGGAGCTGCAGTTCGACGCCGGCATCGACAAGGTGGACGGCAGAAAAATCTTCGTGTCGGGCAAGTTGACCGACGGTGGCACGTTGCTGGCCGAAGCCGAGGCGTTGTTCTTGAAACTCAAGCCCGGCCAGCCCTGACGGTGCGCGGACCAGGTGCGCCGAGACTGAAACCACGCACACCTGCCTCGGCGTGTCGGGTGCGTGGTTTCAGTGTCGCGATAGCGGCGGGGCCCCACCGCAGTTAGCGCCGTGGGTTCTGCGAGGTCCGCCCCGATAGCATGGCTCTGAATTAATCGCCGATCACTTCCCGCAGAAAACTTGGAGAGCACCGCAGATGAGCGTCCCCGCAGCGTCCGTCCCGGGACCCGATGGCGGCGACCCGCTGCACCCCGCCGCGCCGGGCTTGGGATCGCCGCAAGCCCCGATCCGGGTTCCTGCCGGGACTACGGCGGCCGCCGCGGTCGGGGAGGCGGGGTTGCCACGCCGGGGCACGCCCGACGCGATCGTGGTGGTGCGTGACGCCGACGGCAAGCTGCGCGACCTGAGTTGGGTGCCCGAGGCCGACGCCGAGGTGATCCCGGTCGCGGCCAACACCGACGAGGGCCGCAGCGTCATCCGGCACTCGGCCGCACACGTGCTGGCCCAGGCCGTCCAGAACCTGTTCCCGCAGGCCAAACTAGGCATCGGGCCGCCCATCGCGGACGGCTTCTACTACGACTTCGACGTGGCGGAGCCGTTCACCCCCGAAGACCTGGAAAAGCTCGAAAAGAAGATGCGCCAGATCGTCAAGGACGGGCAGCTGTTCGACCGGCGGGTCTACGAATCCAAGGACGCGGCGCGCAAGGAACTGGCCAACGAGCCCTACAAGCTCGAACTCGTCGACGACAAGTCCGGCGACCCAGACGTCATGGAGGTCGGCGGCGACGAACTCACCGCCTACGACAACCTCAATCCCCGTACCCGCGAACGGGTCTGGGGTGACCTGTGCCGCGGACCGCACATCCCCACCACCAAACACATCCCGGCGTTCAAGCTCACCCGCAGCTCGGCCGCCTACTGGCGTGGCGACCAGAGCAACGCCAGCCTGCAACGCATCTACGGCACCGCGTGGGAGTCACAGGAGGCCCTCGACAAGCACCTGGAGCTGCTCGAGGAGGCGCAGCGGCGCGACCATCGCAAGCTCGGCGTCGAGCTCGACCTGTTCAGCTTCCCCGACGAAATCGGTTCCGGGCTGGCGGTTTTCCACCCCAAGGGCGGCATCATCCGGCGCGAGCTGGAGGAGTACTCGCGGCGCAAGCACATCGCGGCCGGCTACCAGTTCGTCAACACCCCGCACATCACCAAAGAGCAGCTGTACATCACCTCGGGCCACCTCGAGTGGTACGCCGACGGCATGTACCCGCCGATGCACCTGGACGCGGAGTTCAACGCGGACGGCTCGGTACGCAAGCCGGGGCAGGACTACTACCTCAAGCCGATGAACTGCCCGATGCACCACCTGATCTATCGCTCCCGCGGACGCTCCTACCGCGAGCTCCCGTTGCGGCTCTTCGAGTTCGGCAGTGTGTACCGCTACGAGAAGTCCGGCGTGGTGCACGGGCTGACCCGGGTGCGCGGCATGACCCAGGACGACGCGCACATCTACTGCACACGAGAGCAGATGCGTGACGAGCTGACCTCGCTGCTGCGCTTCGTGCTCGACCTGCTGGCCGACTACGGGCTCGACGACTTCTACCTGGAGCTGTCCACCAAGGACCCGGAGAAGTACTCCGGCTCCGACGAGATGTGGGACGAGGCCACCGAAGTGCTGCGCGAAGTGGCCGTGGCCTCCGGGTTGCATTTCGTTCCCGACCCCGGTGGCGCCGCGTTCTACGGCCCGAAGATCTCCGTGCAGGTCAAGGACGCGTTGGGCCGCAGCTGGCAGATGTCGACCATTCAGCTCGACTTCAACATGCCGGACCGATTCGAGCTGGAATACACCGCCTCCGACGGATCCCGGCAGCGGCCGGTGCTGATCCACCGCGCGCTGTTCGGGTCGATCGAGCGGTTCTTCGGCATTCTCACCGAGCACTACGCCGGGGCCTTCCCGGCGTGGCTGGCGCCGGTTCAGGTGGTCGGCATCCCGGTCGCCGACGAACACGCTGCCTACCTGGAAGAGGTTGCCGCGCAACTGCGCTCGCGTGGTGTGCGGGTCGAGGTGGACGGCAGCGACGACCGGATGGCCAAGAAGATCGTCAACCACACCAATCAGCGCGTGCCGTTCATGTTGCTGGCCGGTGACCGCGACGTCGAGGGCGGGGCGGTCAGCTTCCGCTTCGGCGACCGCACCCAGATCAACGGCGTGCCGGTTGACGCCGCGATCGATACCATCGTCGAGTGGATTGCCGACCGCGAGAATGCCGCTCCCACACAAGGACTGGTGAAGGTAGCCGGCGGTGAGTGAGCAGGACAGCGACGACACGATTCTCGACAGGGGTGTCGGTGAGCGCGACCACCTGCAGCGATTGTGGACGCCGTACCGGATGACGTATCTGGCCGAGGCGCCGGCCAAGCGGGACAACGGCAAACCCGAGGAGCCGTTCACCGACATTCCGCAACTGCCCGACGAAGAAGGTCTGGTGGTCGCACGCGGCGAACTCGTCTATGCCGTGCTCAACCTCTACCCGTACAACCCCGGGCACCTGATGGTGGTGCCCTACCGCAAGCTGTCCGAAATCGAGGACCTCACCGACGCCGAGAGCGCGGAGCTAATGGCCTTCATCCAGAAGGCGATTCGGGTGATCAAGAATGTTTCGCGGCCGCACGGCTTCAACGTCGGTCTGAACCTGGGAACCTCGGCGGGCGGGTCGCTGGCCGAACACCTGCACGTGCACGTGGTGCCGCGCTGGGGCGGCGACGCGAACTTCATCACGATCGTCGGCGGTGCGAAGGTGATCCCGCAATTGCTGCGCGAGACGCGTCAGTTGCTGGCGACGGAGTGGGCTAAACAGCAATGAGTAAGGCGCCCTTCCTGTCCCGGGCCGCGTTTGCCCGGCTCACCACCCCGACGGCCAGGGCGCTGCTGCGGGTGGGCCTGACGCCGGACGCCGTCACGATCTTGGGCACCGTCGTCGCCGTGGCGGGGGCGCTGACGTTGTTCCCGATGGGCAAGCTGTTCGCCGGCGCCTGTGTGGTCTGGTTCGCCGTGCTCTTCGACATGGCCGACGGGGCAATGGCCCGCGAGCGCGGCGGGGGCACCCGATTCGGCGCGGTGCTGGACGCGTCGTGCGACCGCGTCAGCGACGGCGCCGTGTTCAGCGGGCTGCTGTGGTGGATCGTCTTCGGGCTACATGACAAACCGCTGGCGGCGGCGACGTTGATCTGCCTGGTCACCTCGCAGGTGATCTCCTACATCAAGGCCCGGGCCGAAGCCAGCGGTCTGCGCGGCGACGGCGGGATCATCGAACGACCGGAACGGCTGATTATCGTGCTGGTCGGCGCGGGTGTGTCGGACTTTCCGTTCGTCGCTTGGCCGCCGGCGCTGCCGGTGGCGATGTGGGTGCTGGCCGGAGCTAGCGTGGTCACCTGCGTGCAGCGCTTGTACGCGGTGCGAACCTCGCCCGGCGCGGCCGAACCTCTGCCGCCCGCGCAACCCAGCGGCGAAACGAGCGCGCCGTGATCTCCACCCCGCCCGGCTTGAAAGCGCTCACGGCGCCGCGCGAGGCGTTCACCAGGACGGCAAGCGACTGGGCGTACGCCACCGGCTGGCTGGCGGTGCGCGCGGTCCCAGAGTTCGCCGCGCGCAACATATTCGACACCGGAGCGCGTTACGCTGCCCGCAACGGCGGTCCCGACCAGCTGCGCAAGAACCTGGCCCGGGTCATCGGCGTGCCGCCGGCCCAGGTGCCGGACAGCCTGATGCGGGCGTCGCTGGAGTCCTATGCGCGCTACTGGCGCGAGGCCTTCCGGCTGCCGTCGATGGATTACCGTGCGCTGGCCCGCCGGGTCGATGAGACGTTTGTGGGAGCCGACAATATCGACGCGGCGCTGGCGGCCGGCAGGGGTGTGGTGCTTGCGCTGCCGCACAGCGGGAACTGGGACATGGCCGGGCTGTGGCTGGCGCAGACGCGCGGCACCTTCACCACGGTCGCGGAGCGACTCAAACCCGAGTCGCTGTACCGGCGTTTCATCGCCTACCGGGAAAGTCTCGGCTTCGAAGTGCTGCCGCTGTCCGGCGGTGAGCGCCCGGCCTTCGAGGTGTTGTGCGAACGGCTGCGGGCCAACCGGGTGGTTTGCCTGATGGCCGAGCGCGACCTCACCCGCACCGGCGTCGAGGTCGACTTCTTCGGCGAGCCCACCCGGATGCCGGCCGGACCGGCCAAGCTCGCGATCGCAACAGGGGCGGCGCTGTGCCCGGCCCACTGCTGGAATGAGCCCGACGCCTGGCCCGTCGAGATATTTCCGCCGCTGGACTGTTCCAGCGGGGATGTCCGCACCATCACCCAGGCGCTGGCCGATCGATTCACCATAAACATCGCCGCCCATCCCGAGGATTGGCACATGCTGCAGCCGCAGTGGCTGGCCGATCTTTCCGACGACAGACGTGCCCGGCTGAAGGAAGCCTGATGCGAATCGGGATGGTCTGTCCCTACTCGTTCGACGTGCCGGGTGGGGTGCAATCGCATGTGCTGCAGCTGGCCGAGGTGCTGCGCGAGCGGGGCCACTACGTCAGCGTGCTGGCTCCCGCGTCGCCACACGTCAGACTGCCCGAGTACGTCGTCTCGGCCGGCAAGGCGATCCCGATTCCCTACAACGGGTCGGTGGCGCGGCTGCAGTTCAGCCCCGCGGTCCACGGCCGGGTTCGGCGCTGGCTGGCCGAGGGCGACTTCGACGTGCTGCATCTGCACGAACCGAATGCCCCCAGCCTGTCGATGTGGGCGCTGCGCATCGCCGAGGGGCCGATCGTGGCCACCTTTCACACCTCAACCACCAAATCCCTGACGCTGTCCGTCTTTCAGGGCGTGCTGCGGCCCTGGCACGAGAAGATCGTCGGCCGCATCGCGGTGTCCGATCTGGCCCGGCGCTGGCAGATGGAGGCACTCGGCTCCGACGCGGTGGAGATCCCCAACGGGGTCGACGTCGCCGCGCTTGCCTGCGCGCCGCCGCTGGATGGGTATCCGCGGCCGGGCAAGACCGTGTTGTTCTTGGGCCGATTCGACGAGCCGCGCAAGGGCATGGAGGTGCTGCTCGAGGCGCTGCCGCGGGTGGTGGAACGCTTCGGCGATCTGCAGGTGCTGGTCGTCGGGCACGGTGATGAAGACGAATTGCGGATAAAGGCAGGCGATTTGGGCAAGCACATGCGCTTTCTTGGCCAGGTTGACGACGCCGGAAAGGCGTCGGCGATGCGCAGTGCGGACGTCTATTGCGCGCCAAACATCGGCGGCGAGAGTTTCGGCATCGTGCTGGTGGAGGCGATGGCCGCGGGCACGCCGGTGGTGGCCAGCGATCTGGATGCCTTCCGGCGCGTGCTACACGACGGTGACGCCGGGCGGCTGGTGCCGGTCGGCGACGCCGCGGGGCTGGCCGACGGGCTGATCGAGATGCTCGAAAACGACGCGCTGCGTGAGCGTTACGTGGCCGCGGCGTGCGAAGTGGTTTCCCGCTACGACTGGTCGGTGGTGGCCAGCCAGATCATGCGAGTCTACGAGACGGTCGCCGGCTCGGGCGTCAAGGTTCAGGTGGCGGGTTGATGGCCTGGCCGCTCGTCGTGATCGCCCTGCTGGTCGTGCTGATCGCCGTTCTTGCGGCGATCGGCGTCTGGGCGCTGCAGACAGCGCAGCGGCTGAACCGTCTGAACATCCGTTACGACCTGTCCTGGCAAGCCCTCGACAGCGCGCTGGCGCGCCGCGCGGTGGTCGCGCGTGCCGTCGCGATCGACGCCTACGGTGGCTCCTCAAATAGCCCCGAAGGCCGGCGGCTGGCCGCGTTGGCCGACGCCGCCGAGCGGGCACCCCGGCAATCGCGGGAGAACGCCGAAAACGAACTGTCGGCGGCACTGGCGATGGTCGATCCCGCGGCCCTGCCGGCCGGCCTGATCGCCGAGTTGGCCGACGCCGAAGCCCGGCTGCTGCTGGCCCGCCGCTTCCACAACGACGCGGTCCGCGACACCCTGGCGCTAGGGGCGCGGGGCCCGGTTCGTGCCCTTCGGCTCGGTGGAACAGCTGCGCTGCCAAGCTATTTCGAGATCGTCGAGCGACCACACGCGCTGGCGCAGACCCCGCACGGGGTGCCCAAACACCGCACCTCGGCGCGGGTGGTGCTACTCGACGAGGCCGGCGCGGTGCTGTTGCTGTGCGGTTCGGATCCGGCGATCGAGGAAGCGGCGCCGCGGTGGTGGTTCACGGTGGGCGGTGAGGTCCGGCCGGGGGAACGGTTGGCCGAGGCCGCCGTGCGAGAGTTGGCCGAAGAGACCGGCTTAATCCTTGAAGCGGCCGAGATGGTCGGGCCGATCTGGCGGCGCGACGAGGTCTTCGAGTTCAACGGCACGCTGATCGATAGCGAAGAGTTCTTCTTCGTGCGCCGCGCTCGGCGCTTCGAGCCGGTGTGCACGGGCCGGACCGAGCTGGAACGCCGCTATATCCATTGCCACCGCTGGTGCGACGCCAACGACATCGCCGAACTGGTGGCTGCGGGCCAGACCGTGTACCCGCGCCAGCTGGCCGAACTGCTTGCCGAGGCAATTACCTTGGCCGACAACGATACACCGGGCCGATCGCCCCAGCTGCAGTCGATCCGCTGAGCTAGAATCCGCTCGCGGCAGCGTTGGAGGCCAGCGGCGGCAAGGCGGAAATCAGCGGGTTCGTGATGCCTGCCGTGGCGCCCTGGCCGACGTAGCCGGCGACGCTGAGCGGGTTGAATGCCGGCAGGAACCCCGGCGCGTAGCCCAGGTCGACGATCGGCTTGAGGAACGGTTGGAGCAAGTCCGCCAACGGATTTCCGAGGATCGGAACGAACATGCGCAACGGATCCAGCAGCGGCAACTGCGTGGTCGGCATGAAGTAGAAACTCAGGTTGCCGATCTGGCTTTGGATGGCGTTGGCGACCTGTGTCGCGGGCAGGAAGGGCATCGTGGAGTGCAGATTCAGGAAGCCGAACAGCGCGTTGATGTCCGACGGCAGCCACAACGGGTGCGCCGGGAAGTCGGCGATCGCGTCGTATTGCAGCGTGAAAATCGAAGTCGCATAGGACGTCGTCAGCGGCGTGGGCCAGTTGAATGTACCGAAGCCCGGAATCCAGTGCGTCAGAACGCCACCCATGGGATTGTTCGGGTCGGCCAGCAACACGAAGTTCAGCAGGTTTGAATCAGGCCGCAACGCTGCCGGAAGTGCTTGCAGATAGCGCATTTCCAGGCTGGCGATCGTGGCACTCTGCGAATAGCCAACGACGACGACCTTGTTGCCCTGGGTGGTTTGCGTCAGGATGGCACTGTTCAGCGTCGCGAAACCGGTGTACACCGACCTGCCGAAGGTCATGTCGTTGATGCCGGTCACCGGCCAAAACTGTTCGGGGGTCTGCAGACTCACCAGCGTGTACCCGGAATAGTTCTGGGCCAGATACGCCTGCTCGATCGACGTCATATACTGCAGGTCGGGCGTTGGTCTGCCGGTCCCGCCCATGATCAGCGCGATCTTCTGCTGTGCCGCCGGCTGCATGGCCGCCGCGTTGGACAGTTCGGTTTCGGCGTAGGCGTTCTTCGCGGTGATCAGGGTCTGCACGAACTGGTTGTGGAAGAGCTCCGCTTGCGCGCTGAGGGCCTGGTATTGCGCGGCCTGCGCGTCCAGGAATGCGGCGGTGCGTACCGACACCGAATCCGTGCCCGGCGCAAGCACTCCCGCGGTCGGGACTGCCATGGACGCGTTCGTCGCCGCCAGTTCCGCGCCGATGCCCTGCAGCTCGTCGGCCGCTGTCGCCATCGCGTCGGGGTCGGTGATCACGAATGACATCGGGGCAGTCCCTGACTAGTCCAGCACCGGACGGGGCGCCGTGCGGGATGCGGCGACCGCTGGTGTGACGGCACTCATCAATCGCCCCGGCACATTCATCGTGGGCAGCGACGGCGCGCTGCCCACGCTCGCCGATATCGGGGTTACCGGGGCGCTGGCCACCCCAGCCGTCCCGGCCGCCGCGGGGACCTGTGGTGTCGCCGGCGTGGCATTGGCCCAGGTTGCCGGCACCGACAACGGCCCGATCGTGGCGGCTCGGCCCGCGCTCGCGGAGACCATGCTGGTGAGCTGGGCCGCACCGGTTCCACCCACCGCCGGACTGGCCGCGGACGCCAGCACCGGATCGAGCGCCGGGACACTGGCGGCCGCGCTCATCAGCGGATTGGCGCCGGACATCAGCTGACCCATGGCCATTTGCATGGGCTGCATCGCGAACTGGGCGGGCGTGGAGAGCATCTGCATCTGCGACATCGGGTTCATCAACTGCTGTGCCAGCGAATTGACCACCGAGTTGATCAGCTCCTCGGTGAACGAGGTGAAGGTCGGGGTGGGCAGGCCGGTCAGCGTCAGCGGCGGCTCTTCGAACGGAGTCCAGCCGGCCTCGGCGGCCGTGGTACTGGCGTCGTAACCGGTCATGGCCGCCACGTCCTGGGCCCAAAATTCGGTGTACTCGGCCTCGGTCGCGGCGATCGCCGCGGTGTTCTGACCCAGGATGTTCGTCGCGATCAACGTCATCAGCAGGGCGCGGTTGGCCGCGACGACCTCGGGGGGCACGGTGGCGGTGAACGCCGTTTCGAAGGCGCCCGCCGACAGCCGAGCCTGCAGGGCCAGCAGCTCCGCCTTGGCCGACGTGCCGGTCAGCCACCGCACATACGGGGCTGCCGCCGTGGCCATCGTCATCGACGCCGGCCCCTGCCACGCCCCGCCGGTCAGCGTCGAGACCGTGGTCTGGAAGGAACTCGCCGCCGAGGCCAGCTGAGCGGCCAACGCCTCCCAGGCAGCCGCCGCCGCCCAGATCGTTCCCGAGCGCGGTCCGGCATAGATGCGCGCGGAATTAATCTCCGGCGGCAACAGCACGAAATCCGGCAACATCCGGGACCTCTTCTCGGCCAACCGCGACGGCCGGTGTGACCAGGGGTCCCGCCCCGTTGATTCGCACCAGCTGTTACGGCCTGCGCAAATAGCTGTCGCAATATTTAGCACAATGTTGCGGTCGCCGCACCCGCCTGTTCGACATATGTCGAACCCATCGCACAAACGGCGGGAAAACTCGGTTGTCACTCACCACTAGAGTGGAGGCGCGATGGTTCGAGGAGAGAAGGGGCTAGTGGACAGCGGCGCACAGTCGAGCCAGGCCAACCAGACCGGAACGGCGCGCGTCAAGCGCGGTATGGCCGAGATGCTCAAGGGCGGCGTCATCATGGACGTCGTCACCCCCGAGCAGGCCCGAATCGCGGAAGGCGCCGGCGCCGTCGCGGTCATGGCGCTGGAGCGAGTGCCCGCCGACATCCGCGCCCAGGGCGGCGTCTCACGGATGAGCGACCCCGACATGATCGAGGGCATCATCTCCGCGGTCACGATCCCGGTGATGGCCAAGGCGCGTATCGGGCATTTCGTCGAGGCGCAGATTCTGCAGAGCCTCGGCGTGGACTACGTCGACGAATCCGAGGTGCTCACACCCGCCGACTACACCCACCACATCGACAAGTGGAAGTTCACCGTGCCTTTCGTGTGCGGCGCGACCAATCTGGGTGAGGCGCTGCGTCGTATCAACGAGGGCGCGGCCATGATCCGGTCCAAGGGTGAGGCCGGCACCGGTGACGTGTCGAACGCGACCACGCACATGCGCGCCATCGGCGGCGAGATCCGCCGCCTGATGTCCTTGTCCGAGGACGAATTGTTCGTTGCCGCAAAGGAATTGCAAGCGCCCTACGATCTCGTCGTCGAGGTGGCGCGGGCGGGCAAGCTGCCGGTCACATTGTTCACCGCCGGTGGCATCGCGACTCCCGCCGACGCGGCGATGATGATGCAACTCGGAGCCGAGGGCGTGTTCGTCGGGTCGGGCATCTTCAAATCCGGCGATCCGGCGCAGCGTGCCGCCGCGATCGTCAAGGCCACCACGTTTTTCGACGATCCCGACGTGCTGGCCAAGGTTTCGCGCGGCCTGGGCGAGGCGATGGTGGGCATCAACGTCGAGCAGATCGCGCAGCCGCATCGCCTGGCCGAGCGCGGCTGGTAATAATCGGCTGTGGCGATCGAACAGATCCTCGATCTCGAGCAACTTGAGGTCAACATCTACCGCGGCAGCGTGTTCAGCCCGGAGTCCGGCTTCCTGCAGCGCACGTTTGGCGGACACGTCGCCGGCCAGTCGCTGGTTTCGGCGGTACGCACCGTCGACCCGCGCTACCGGGTGCACTCCCTGCACGGCTACTTCCTGCGGCCCGGAGATGCGTTAGCGCCCACCGTGTTCATCGTCGAGCGCACCCGCGACGGCGGTTCGTTCGCCACCCGGCGGGTCAACGCCATCCAGCACGGGGAAATCATCTTCAGCATGGGGGCGTCCTTCCAGACCGATCAGGAAGGCATTCATCACCAGGATCCGATGCCGGCCGCGCCGCCGCCCGACGGGTTGCCCGGGCTGGATTCGATCAAGGTCTTCGACGATGCCGGGTTCAAGCAGTTCGAGGAGTGGGACGTCTGCATCGTGCCGCGCGATCGCTTGGAGTTGTTGCCCGGCAAAGCATCTCAGCAGCAGGTGTGGTTTCGTCACCGTGATCCGCTGCCGGACGACCCGGTGCTGCACATCTGCGCGCTCGCCTACATGAGCGACCTGACGTTGCTGGGTTCGGCCCAGGTCACCCACCTCGACGTGCGCGAGCAGCTGCAGGTGGCATCGCTGGACCACGCCATGTGGTTCATGCGGGCGTTCCGGGCCGATGAGTGGCTGCTCTACGACCAGTCCTCGCCGTCGGCCAGCGGCGGTCGCTCGCTGTGTCAGGGCAAGATCTTCACCCAGTCCGGCGATATGGTCGCGGCGGTCATGCAGGAGGGGCTGACCCGCTTCAAGCGGGGACACCAGTCGTGAGCCGCCCGAAGATCGGCGTTTTGGCGCTGCAGGGCGACACTCGCGAGCACCTGGCGGCGCTGCGCGATGCCGGGGCGGACTCGCTTCCGGTGCGCCGCCGTGACGAGATCGAGTCGATCGACGGGCTGGTCATCCCGGGCGGTGAATCCACCACGATGAGCCACCTGCTGGCAGACCTCGACCTGCTCGAGCCGCTGCGGGCGCGGCTGGCCGACGGGCTTCCGGCCTACGGCGCGTGCGCCGGCATGATCATGCTGGCCAGCGAGATCCTCGATGCGGGCGCCAACGGGCGCCAGGCGCTGCCGCTACGCGCGATTGATATGACGGTGCGGCGCAACGCTTTCGGGCGTCAGGTCGATTCGTTCGAGGGCGATGTCGAGTTCGCGGGTCTAAGCGGCCCGGTGCGGGCGGTGTTCATCCGGGCGCCGTGGGTCGAGCGGGTCGGCGACGGCGTGCAGGTGCTGGCCAAGGCCGCCGGACACGTCGTCGCGGTCCGGCAGGGCCAGAAGCTGGCGACGGCATTTCATCCGGAGATGACGGGGGACCGGCGCATCCACCAGCTGTTCGTCGATATCGTGCGCGGCGGCAGCTAGCGCGTGCTCTCGTTCGGGACGTTGCGCTGGGACTGCCGCAAACCCGGCGCGTCCGGGTCGTCGTGCTGATGCTCGAGTTGCTCCTGCTGCAGGCGCTGCTCTTCGGTGGACTGTCTGGCGTCCTCGGGCTCTTTCGGCTGATTCACCCGGTTAGGTTCGCCCGAATCGCCCCCGGCGAAACCGCCGAGTCCGCGTCAGCGCGCACTGGATGCACAGTGGCAGGCAAAGCCGCCCCGGCCGTCCACGTAGACTTGTCGGCGAACTTTACGTAACAGAAGAGGTAGAACACACCGATGAGCGGCCATTCCAAGTGGGCCACCACCAAGCACCAGAAGGCCGTCAAAGACGCGCGCCGTGGCAAGGAGTTCGCCCGGCTGATCAAAAATATCGAGGTCGCCGCCCGCACCGGCGGTGGTGACCCGGCCGGCAACCCGACCCTCTACGACGCCATCCAGAAGGCGAAGAAGACCTCGGTGCCCAACGACAACATCGAACGGGCCCGCAAGCGCGGCGCCGGCGAGGAAGCCGGTGGCGCCGACTACCAGACGATCATGTACGAGGGCTACGGCCCCAACGGCGTGGCCGTGCTGATCGAATGCCTCACCGACAACCGCAACCGCGCGGCCGGCGAGGTCCGGGTGGCGGTGACCCGCAACGGCGGCACCATGGCCGACCCGGGCTCGGTGTCGTACCTGTTCACTCGCAAGGGCGTCGTCACGCTCGAGAAGAACGGCCTGTCCGAGGACGACGTGCTGACGGCCGTGCTGGAGGCGGGCGCCGAGGACGTCAACGACCTGGGCGAGAGCTTCGAGATCATCTCCGAGCCGACCGACCTGGTCGCGGTGCGCACCGCACTGCAGGACGCCGGCATCGACTACGACTCGGCCGAGGCCAGCTTCCAGCCGTCGGTCAGTGTGCCGGTCGACGTCGACGGCGCCCGCAAGGTGTTCAAGTTGGTCGACGCCCTCGAGGACAGCGACGACGTGCAGAACGTCTGGACCAACGTCGATCTGTCCGACGAGGTAATGGCCGCCCTCGACGAGGACTGATTAGTCGTATCCGTGCCGCATGTCTTCGACGATGCGCGGGTTGTCCAGCGTGGACGGTTCCAGCGGACGCGGCGCGATGTCGTCGGAGAACACCGTCGCGGCTTGCAGCACTTGCGGACTGAGGTAGCGCAGCGGCGGTGCGTCGGCGGGCATGGTGGGTACCGGGGCGGCCGTGCCGGCCTGCGCGGGATGTGCCAACGCGAAACCCCAGTCACCGAACGTCGGCACATGCACGTGGTAGGGCGTGACGGCGTATCCCGCCGAACGCATCGTCGACACCGTGCGCCAGAATGCGGTCGGCGTGGAGAACGGGCTGCCCGCCTGGACCACAACGAGCCCATTCGGCGAAAGCGCCTGCGCGACAAGGGCATAGAACTCACTCGAATAGAGTCGACCCAGAACCGGGGTGTCCGGGTCCGGCAGGTCGACGATGACGGCGTCGAAACCCCCGGGCGGGCTGAGGTCCGGGTGGGGTGCCCGGAGCCAGCGCATCGCGTCGTCGATCACGACGGAAACCCGCGGATTGTCCAGCGCGCCGGCATTGGCGTCGTGCAGGGTGGTGCGGGCGATCTCGATCACCGCGGGGTCGAGCTCTACTTGCACGATCTTGTCTATTCCGTGCTGGCGCAATAGTTCTCGTGCTGCCAGACCGTCGCCACCGCCCAGGACCAGCACCGAGCGGGCGCCCCTGCCGAGCGCGGGATAGACGAGACTCTCGGTGTACCGGTATTCGTCGCGGGTGGAGAACTGCAATCCACCGTCCAGATATAGCCGGGTGTCGTTGTCGCGACGGGTGACCACGATCTCCTGGTAGGCGGTGTGCCGGTAGGCGATAATCGGGTCGGCGTAAAGCCTTTGGCGGCTGGTCGTTTCGATGTCGTGCGCGTTTACCAGCAGCACGACCAGCAGCCCGAGGGCCGCGGCGAGTGCACACAGTGCCGTCACCAACTGCGCGGTGGTGATGACCCGGCGCAGCAGGAACATTGCCACGATGGCCGCCGCGACCAGGTTGATGACGCCGGTGGCCGCAGCGCCGCGGATCATTCCGAGATGCGGCAGCAAGGCAAACGGCCAGACCAACCCGCCGACCAGAGCTCCGAGGTAGTCGGCCGCGTTGAGGTTGGCCAGCGTGCGCCCGGTATCCGTCGCTGTGTCCTTGACGGGGCCACCGCGCCCCTGCTGCAGCAGCGTCATCAGCAACGGCACCTCGGCGCCGACCAGCCCGCCGATCAGCGCGGTGCCCAGCGCCAGCACCCACGCCGATCCGATGGTGCCGTCCAGGAACGCGAACACCGCGTACAGCGCCGCGGCGGACAGGCCGCCGATGATGCCCAGCAGCGCCTCGACGGCGACGAAGACGATGCCCGCGTGTCTCAGCAGCGGCTTGATCGTCAGCGCACCCACGCCGAGGGCGGCGATGTAGCCCGCGACGATCAACGACGTGGCGACGATGCCGCCGCCGTTCAGGCTGGCCGACAGCGTCAGCAGCGCCAGCTCGTAAATGATGCCGCAGGCCGCACAGGCCGCGACGGCGGCCAGCAGCAGGGCCCGCCAGCGTGTCGACGGCTCGGCGGCGTGCGCGGTTTCCTGCGTGGCGGTCATGACACCGCGGCGGCCGTCACCGCCCCGACGGCCAACAGCATCAGCGCGACCGCGAACGACCCGGGGTGCAGCTCGGGCTCGTCGATGTGTTCGTGGAAACTTCCCGGGATCACCAAATGCAGTGTCAGCAAAGCGATTCCCAACAGGATTACACCCATGAGGCCGTACACCGCCACACCGACCAGTCCCTGCCCCAACTGGCTGTAGCTGTTGACGATGGAGCTGACGATCACCGTGGTGAGCGAGACATACATCGCGCACGCGACCACGACGGCGTTGGGGCGGCGATCGACGAACACCATCTGGCGCAGCTTGCCCGGGGTCAGCGCGTCGACCATGTAGAAGCCGACGATCAGGACGGCCATGCCGACGACGAAGTACAACAGCGTCGCGACGACGCCTTTGAGGACGGGGTCGAGATCCACGTTCCCGATATCGAAGGCGAGGTACACGGTTGTCTCCTTTGCTATTTGGTTCCACCCGGCCCGCCGGGACTACCGCCGGAGCCGCTCGACGGGGACCCGGGACTGAACCCGGGGCCGAGGAAGACGTAGGAGCCGTGGCTGTAGCCGGCGCCGAGGCTTTCGACGCGAATGCTGCACGGGTGGTTAGCATCTGGGCCGACGGTTACGATGTTGTCGCTATAGCGCAGGTACTCGTTGTTGTCGTTGTCGGCACGCGCCTCGGGTTCCTGATAGTCGGCGAGCGCGTCGGCGACCTGATCGGGCGATCCACTGCACAGGTACCGCGTTGCGTTGGCGTCGCGCGAGTACTCGCGGTAGTTGCTCGCGACATAGCCTGCAATGTCCTTCTGCAGCAGGATGATTCCGATCACCAACGACACCACCGACGCCGCGGCCAGCCCGCCGGCGAGCGAGAACAGCTGTTTGCGGCTCACGGATGCCACCGGCTCGCCGTGTGGACCACCACGCCGCCGGACCCGAGGGGTCGCTGCGGGTACAGGTGCCACGTCTGCCAGCGCCAGCCGATGCCGTCGGGTTCTGCGGACAACACGGTCAGTGCGGCGTCATCACCGGGGAAAGTGCCACCAAGCCAAGCGGTTTCGGCTCGGCATCGATCCCGCAGCTGGTGCGCCAATTGCCGAAACATCGCTTCGTCGTGCGTGCTGGTGCGCGATTCCAGCGCATAACCGGAGGCTTCGGCGCGCTCGGGCAGCGTCGCGGTGTCGCTGTCGGCGGTGCAGGACACCTGCTCGGAGAAGGTGGTCGCGGCGTGCTCGACGGTGACCAGATGTGAGGCGCCGAGCACTGCGAGCCGCAGTGTGCCGCCGTCGGGGTGTCGCAGCGAATGGCTGGCCAGCAGCGGCGGTTCGGGCGCGTTGAGGGCCAGGCGCAACGTGCTCCCGGAGACGTCGGCCGGAGCTACGGCGAGCTGATAGAGCGGCACCGCGCGGTCCTACGCAGAGCCCGGCGTGGGCGCCGGGTAGACGGTGAGCTCGCCCGGTGAGACCGGCTTGCCCGTCGAGATCTCCCAGGGCGTACCGGGTGCCCAGCGCTCGAAGGACAGCAGCGCGGTCTCGTCGGCGTTGGCGCAGTCGACGAACTCCATCTCGCCGCCGGCGGGCAGGCCGGTCGTGCCCTCGGTCGTGTACGAGGCGCGGCCGCGCTCCGTCTCGTGAAACGCGATCCCGTCGACCAGGTACTGATCGCCGGGCTGCAACGCGACGTCCTTGCGGGTGACCCACATGACGAGCTCGAGGCGTCCGTCGTCCTCCTCGACGGCGAACCAGGTCGGCACGTCGCCGCCTTCCAGCAGGTGCTCCCACCACACGAACGGCCCCTCGCGGAAGGTCACCGACCCGCGGACCACGTAGTCGACACCGCCGTAGCTGACGATCGCGCCGGGACCCAATTGCCGGGGCCCGAATTGTGGCATCGCGTCGAAGGACAGCGGATCGCGGCGCCCGCGCGGCTGGGCCGCTGCCCGGGGCCGTTTCGCAGCGATGACAAGGACGACGATGGACGCGATGAACAGCACCGCGGCCAGCACTACCAGCACTGTTCCCACGCAAACCCTCCCGTCGCCGCGGCGGTGGAGCGAACGTTGGCTTAAGTTAACAGCTTTTGGCGGGTCCCGAGGCGTGTCCTGCTCGGTGCCGCCGGACTCGACCGCTAGGCTATCGAACAGCTGTTCGGTACTAGGCGGGAGCATGCTATGCGGGTGATGGGCGTCGACCCCGGACTGACCCGATGCGGGCTGTCCGTGGTGGAAAGCGGGCGCGGCCGACATGTCGTCGCGCTGGACGTCGACGTGGTCCGTACCCCGTCGGATGTCGCGCTGCCGCAGCGACTGCTGGCCATCAGCGACGCCGTCGAGTACTGGCTGGACACCCACCGTCCCGACGTGATCGCGATCGAGCGGGTGTTCGCTCAGCACAACGTGTCGACCGTGATGGGCACCGCGCAGGCCGGCGGTGTGATCGCGCTGGCGGCGGCCAAACGCGATATCGGCGTGCACTTCCACACGCCCAGCGAGGTAAAGGCCGCGGTCACCGGCAACGGCACCGCCGACAAAGCTCAGGTTACCGCTATGGTCACCAGAATCCTTGAGCTGCAAGCCAAACCGACGCCGGCCGACGCGGCCGACGCGCTGGCGCTGGCCATCTGTCATTGCTGGAGGGCGCCGATGCTGGCCCGGATGGCGGCGGCCGAGGTGATGGCCGCCGAGGCGCGCCAGACCTACCGGGCGAAGCTGGCCGCCAAGACCAAGGCCGCCAGGGCGGGGGCGCGCCGATGATCGCCTCGGTGCGCGGTGAGGTGCTCGAGGTGGCACTCGATCATGTGGTGATCGAAGCCGCCGGTGTCGGGTATCGGGTGAACGCGACGCCGTCGACGCTGGCCACGCTGCGGCACGGCAGCGAAGCCCGCCTGATCACCGCGATGATCGTTCGGGAGGATTCGCAGACGCTGTACGGGTTCGTCGACAACGAGACCCGCGACCTGTTCCTGACGCTGCTGTCGGTATCCGGCGTCGGGCCGCGGCTGGCGATGGCGACGCTGGCCGTGCACGACGCCGCGGCGCTGCGCCAGGCACTTTCCGACGGCGACGTCACCGCGCTGACCCGGGTGCCCGGCATCGGCAAGCGCGGCGCCGAGCGCATGGTGCTGGAGTTGCGCGACAAGATCCATGCCGCCGGTACGCCCACGGCGGCACCGGCGGTAAACGGCCACGCGGTGCGGGGCCCGGTGGTCGAGGCGCTGACCGGGTTGGGCTTCGCGGTCAAACAAGCCGAGGATGCCACCGACAGCGTGTTGGCGGCCAGTCGCGAAAAAGGCGAGCAGGCAACGACTTCCGACGTGTTGCGGGCCGCGCTGTCATTGCTGGGTAAGACCAAATGAGCGACGAGGACCTCGAGGACTACGCGGATCGCGAGCTGTCTCCGACGCTGACCGTCGGCGAGGGCGACATCGACGTCAGCCTGCGGCCGCGCTCACTGCGCGAGTTCATCGGCCAGGCCCGGGTCCGCGAACAGTTGCAGCTGGTCCTCGAGGGGGCCAAAAACCGCGGCGGCACACCGGATCACATTCTGCTGTCCGGCCCGCCGGGGTTGGGCAAGACGTCGCTGGCGATGATCATCGCCGCCGAGCTCGGGTCCTCGCTGCGGGTGACGTCGGGCCCGGCCCTGGAGCGCGCCGGCGACCTGGCCGCGATGCTGTCGAATCTGGTCGAGCACGACGTGTTGTTCATCGACGAAATCCACCGCATCGCGCGGCCGGCCGAAGAGATGCTCTACCTCGCCATGGAGGACTTCCGCGTCGACGTCGTGGTGGGCAAAGGCCCTGGGGCAACATCGATTCCGCTGGAGGTGGCGCCGTTCACGCTGGTCGGCGCGACCACCCGGTCCGGCGCACTGACCGGTCCGCTGCGGGACCGCTTCGGCTTCACCGCGCATATGGATTTCTACGAGCCGGCCGATCTGGAGCGGGTGCTGGCCCGTTCGGCCGGGATCCTCGGCATCGAGCTGGGCGCCGAGGCCGGCGCGGAGATCGCCCGGCGCTCGCGCGGCACGCCACGGATCGCCAACCGACTGCTGCGCCGGGTCCGGGACTTCGCCGAGGTCCGCGCCGACGGAGTGATCACCCGCGACGTCGCCAAGTCCGCGCTGGAGGTCTACGACGTCGACGAGCTCGGGCTCGACCGACTGGACCGGGCAGTGCTGTCGGCGCTGACCCGCAGTTTCGGCGGCGGCCCGGTCGGGGTTTCGACGCTCGCGGTGGCGGTCGGGGAGGAGGCGACCACCGTCGAAGAGGTGTGCGAGCCGTTTCTGGTGCGCGCCGGGATGATCGCGCGCACGCCGCGCGGGCGGGTGGCCACCGCGCAGGCCTGGACCCATCTGGGGATGACACCGCCGGCCGGGGTGTTGCAACCGGGGCTATTCGAGTAGGAGGCGCCATGATCACCGCCGGACTGGCATTCGCCGCGCTCGCGGCGTTGTTGCATGTCTACATCTTCACGATGGAGTCGTTGACCTGGACCTCGCCCCGTACCCGCGCGACCTTCGGTACCACGCCCGAGGAGGCCGAGACTACCAAGCTACTGGCCTTCAACCAGGGCTTTTACAACCTGTTCCTGGCGATTGTCGCCGGCATCGGGATCGCCGAGATCGCGATGGGACACCGGGCCGTCGGTGCCGCGCTGGTCTTTGCCGGGGTCGGATCCATGGCCGCGGCCGCGGTCGTCCTGGTGGTGTCGGCGCCCGACAAGGCCAGGGCCGCGGTGACGCAGGGCATCTTCGCGGTGACCTCGGTCGTGCTGCTGATACTCGGCCTGGCTCTGTAACACAAGAAACACCGGCCACACGGGTCACGGCGCCGGGGCGACCAGAGGTTATAACCGGGAACCGCAGGGTATCCACGCGGTGCTGAAGTAGTCCGGCGTCAATAGGGGGATGTAATGAACTACGCACAAGACGGCCATCCGGGCAGGTTGTGGATGCCTCGCTCCCGCGGTGCGATTTGCGGGTTGATTCTGATCGTTCTGGGTGCTTGGGGTGCGTTGATACCGTTCGTCGGTCCGCACTTCAACTTCGCCTACACACCGAACCAAGAGTGGGCGTGGACCACGGCCCGCGGCTGGCTCGAAGTGCTGCCCGGCGGCGTCACCGCGCTCGGCGGCTTGCTGCTCGTATTTTCCGGGAACCGGGCCACCGCGATCGTCGGAGGCTGGCTGGCCGTGCTGGCCGGCACCTGGTTCGTGATCGGTGGTGAGCTCGCTCCGATGCTCGGAATCGGATCTGCCGGAGATCCGGTCGCCGCGACCGACCGCAAGCGCGCCGCGCTGGAGATTTCGTACTTCTCCGGTCTGGGTGCCTTGATCGTCTTCGTGGGTGGCATCGCGCTGGCGCGCCTGGCGGTGCGGCTGGCCAGTGACATCGAAGCACTCGCGCGGGTGCGTTCTGCGGCGCCGGCGGCCGGCGAACCCGTTTACATGTCGGGGCTGGAAGAGCCGCACCGCGAGGTCGAGCCGGACGCACTGACCACTCCGCGGGTGGAGTCGTCCGGCGACTCGAAGACCGGCGGATGGCGCAAACAGCGTGCCGGCGCCGCGCCCGCAGCGGGCGCGAATTACCTGCGCTGGCCGCATCCTCAGAGTTAAAGGCCCAACAAAAAGTTCGCCGGCCCTTCGATTGGGCCGGCGAACTTTTTGGCAACTCAGAGCAGGCCGATGAGCCGCAGGTCGCTGACGTACTTCGCGATGATCGGCGCGCCGATGTGCGGAATGTCTTTGTCCGGACCGACTTTCGCGTCCTGGACCGCCGCACGGAATCGATCGGTCGGTGCCATCGACCCGCGGATCGGGTGCTCGGGCTTCTGATAGTTGTGCAGCAGCGGCAACAGCGAAGCATTGCGCTGCTTTTCGGGTAGGCCGCGCAGAGCGGTCTCGAACCGCGGCAGCCAGTCGCCGTAGTCGTCGATCCGCTGGATCGCGTTGCCGTCGGCGATCAGCCAGTCGACGAACGTGTCCATCGAGATGCCGTCGTCGTAGGGGTTCATCACGTGGTAGGTCTGGAAGCTCTCCACGTTCTGCGCACCGAGCGTCGAGACGGCCTCGGCGATGAACTCCACGGGCAGGCCGTCGTAGTGGGCCCGCTGCCGGTTGCCGTCGGCGTCGCGCTCGTAGAACGAACCCGGCGCGATGCCGGTGGCGACCAGGCTCAACATCATCCGGGTGAACATGTCCGGCACGTTGAGCTGACCGGCGTAAGTTGTGTCGGCCAGGATCATGTCGCACCGGAACACCGCTACCGGCAGACCGCACAGGTCATTGGCCTCGCGCAGCAACACCTCGCCGGCCCACTTGCTGTTGCCGTAGCCGTTGGCGTAGCTGTCGTTGATCTGCCGGGTGGCACTGATCTGGCGGATGTCGGCGTCCTCGGTGAACTGCCCGGGCTTGATCTGGTCGCCCACCCCGATCGTGGACACGTAGGTGTACGGCTTTTGCTTGCCGGTCAATGCGATTCGGATCAACTCGGCGGTGCCCAGCGCGTTGGGGCCGAACAGTTCGCTGTACGGCAGCACGTGGTTGACCAGCGCCGCCGGGTCGACGATCAGGTCGACGGTGTCGGCCAGCCGCTGCCAGGTCTGCTGATCCAGGCCGAGGTTGGCTTCGCCCTTGTCTCCGGCGAGCACCTCGAGGTGGTCGCCGGCCAGCGTCTGGTAGTGCGCCAGCAGTGTGGGGTCACCGCTGTCGAACGTCTTGTCCAGCCGGGCCCGTGCGGCGTTGTCGTCCTTGGCCCGCACCAGGGCGATCACCTTGCCGTCGACCAGGTCCATGCGCTCCAGCCAGTCCAGCGCCAGGTAGCGGCCCAGGAAGCCGGTCGCGCCGGTCAGCAGGACCGTGCGGACCTCGGTCGCCGGCGCCGGTAGGTTCGGTGCGGCCTCCAGCGTCGCCGCGTCGATGAACTTGTCCAGCGTGAGATCACTGGCGTGCACCTCGCCCGTGCTGTCCTTGCTGGAAAGACCGTGCACCGCCGCGAACGTGGGTCGCTTGGTGCCCTCGCGCTCGGTTTCGATGTAGGCCGCGATCGAGGCCAGGTCGCTGGCCGGGCTGACGATCACGCCCACCGGTACGTCGACGTCGAAGATCTCGTGCAGCAAGTTACCGAATGTCAACGCCGACAACGAGTCTCCACCCAGATCGGCGAAGTGGGAGTCCGGGTTCAGCTCGGTGGTCGCGGCTCCCAGCAGCGCGGCCGCGGCCCGGCTCACCGTCTGCAGCACCGGGGCGGTGGCGCCGCTGCGGCGCAACTCGCCCAACTCGTTGGCCTGGCCTTCGGCCAGCTCCGCGTAGAGCTGCTCGAGCCGTTCTCCGTACTGCTGCTTGAGCTTTGGCCATGCCAGCTTGCGGATACCGGTGAGCAGACCGTTCTCCAGCGTGAAAGGCGTTGTCTCGATCAGGAAGTCGCGCGGAACCTCGTAGGACTGCAGCCCGGCCTCCTTGGCGACGGCCAGCAACGAATCGGCGATCGGCGCCTTGACCCCGTCGGCCCCGTAGTGCGACAGCGCCTCGTCGGTGGGCACGACGACCGCCAGCAGGTAGGGGTGAGCGCTGTTGCCGTAGACGTAGATCTGCCGGATCAGCGGGCTGTTGCCGAACACCGCCTCCAGCTTGGCCACCGTGACGAACTCGCCCTGTGCGAGCTTGAGCACGTTGTTGCGGCGATCGACGTAAACGACCTTGTTGGGCGCGATCTCGGCGACGACGTCGCCGGTCCGGTAGTAACCCTCGGCGTCGAACACGTCGGCGGTGATCTCCGGGCGCCTGTAGTAACCGGGGAACATGTTCTCGGTCTTGAGCAGCAGTTCGCCCCGCGGATAGGGCCGGTCGGTGGCGAAGTAGCCCAGATCGGGGACGTCGGCCAGCTTGTAGTCGATGACCGGCGGGCGCTGCACCTCGCCGTCGAACAGCACCATGCCCGCCTCGGTGGAGCCGTAGCCGTCGAGCAGGTGCATGTCGAGCAGGTTCTCCACCCAGGTCTTCAGCTCGGGAGAGGTGGGCGCCGAGCCCGTCATCGCGAAGATGAACCGCCCGCCCAACAGGCCCTGCGCCAGCTCGTTCATCACGTCGGCTTCGTTGTCGCCGCGGTCGACCTTGCGTAGGTACTCGGCGTAGATCGTCTCCCAGATGCGCGGCACGAAGTTCATTTCGGTGGGCCGGACCAGCGCCAGGTCTTCCAGCAGCGTGGACAGGTCGCTGCGCGCGGCGAAGTACGCCGTGCCGCCGTTGCCCAGCGTGCCGTAGAGCACGCCGCGTCCCATGACGTGGCTCATCGGCATGAAGTTCAGGGTGATCGAGGCGGCCGTCTCGCCGAACCAGTTACGGCTCGACCGTCGCCACATCTTGCCGACATTGGCCCGCGGATACATCGCGCCCTTGGGCGCGCCGGTGCTGCCGGAGGTGTAGATCAGCAGTGCCAGCGCGTCGTCCTCGACGTCGGCGGCGGGGGTGGCGGGCAATGCCGCGCCGCGCTCCAGCAGCTCGCCCAGCGGTTCGACGGTCACCGCGGCGTCGGTCAGCCGGGTGGCCGCGCTCTGAACGGACTCGCGCTGGTCGTCGACTTCGGGGTGGTAGTCGAAGACCACCAGCTTGGCGGGACGGTGGTCGCCGCTCAGGATCAGCTCGACGGCATCGGAGAGCTGGTCGACGCTGGAGGCGAACACAGCCGGTTCGGTCTCGGTCACGATCGGCTTGAGCTGCGCAATCGCGGCGCTGGTCTGCAGGGGCACCGACACCGCACCGATCTGGGCCAGGGCGACGTCGATGGTGGTGAAGTCGACGCTGTTGAAGCCCAGCACCGCGACACGGTCGCCGACGCGCACCGAGTCCGCGCTCAGCGCGCGGCCCAGCGCGGCGACGCGGTCGCTCAGCTGGCGGTAGGTGATGGTCTCGAAGCGGGGGAGCAACTCGGCCGAGGTGCGTCCGGTCTTCGGGTCTTTGACGAACTCCACCACGCGCTGACCAAGGGCCGGGCGGTCGGCGTAACCATCGAGAACGGTCTGGATGACCTGCGGAAGGCGCAGTTCGGACTTCTCGAGGGCCTCGGCGACGGCCGGGTCGGGCTTGGCGGCGGCGAACTGTGGGTCGTTTGCGGTCAGGGCTTCGATGCGGCGTTCCAGCCGCTCTTCACGCGTAGTCGTCGACATAACAGTCCTCGCATCACTGGGAAAGGGATCCTTGGCGCCACACTGCGCCGACATAAAGAACGTTAGCAAAGCTAAAGGTATTCCAACACTGCTCTCGTGTGTGAGATCGCCCACTTCGAGTTGCAGATCCCGGCGGCTTCTGGCTTACCGCGCGGCCCGGGAGTCGGCAGCTTCGCGCGTGCGCGCCGTTGCGCACTGCCCTGTAGAACGGGGATTTGTGGCAGACCGTTCCGCTCGCGCGTGCTGGACTTACGGCGCAACCGATGCCGCGCGTACGCAGCTCCCAGGCCGGCCGGTGCTCGCGGACCGGGGGCGCACCGCCATCGGCCACCAGAACCACCGCCCCAACAGGGCCGCGATGGAGGGCGTCATCAACGCGCGAACCAACAGCGTGTCGAAGAGCAGGCCGACACCGATGGTGGTGCCGATCTGCCCGATGGCGCGCAGATCGCTGACGACCATGGACGCCATGGTGAAGGCGAACACCAGCCCGGCATGCGTCACGACCTTTCCGGTGCCGCCCATCGCACGAATGATGCCGGTGTTCAGCCCTGCATGGATCTCTTCTCGGAAACGCGAGACCAGCAACAAGTTGTAGTCGGATCCGACGGCCAGCAGCACGATCACCGACATCACGAGCACGAGCCAATACAGCGGGAAGCTCATCAGGTATTGCCAGAACAGCACGGATAGCCCGAACGATGCGCCCAGCGAAAGCGCGACCGTACCCACGATGACCGCCGCCGCGACAAAGGCCCGGGTGAGAACCAACATGATGACGAAAATGAGACACAGTGACGAGGTACCGGCGATCAACAGATCCCATTTGGCGCCCTCCGATGTGTCTTTCAGGATGGCGGCGGTTCCCGCCAGGAAAATCCCGGCATTCGCAAACGGAGTCGTCTTGAGGGATTCCTCGGCCGCGATCCGAATCGGCTCGATACTCGCGATTCCCGCGGCCGTCGACGGATCTTGTCGGTGCTCGATGATGAAACGAGCGGCGTGCCCGTCCGGCGACAGGAACCCATTCATCGCCCGCCGAAAGTCTGTGTTGTCGAACACCGCGGGCGGTAGGTAGAAGGTGTCGTCGTTGTGGGCGGCGTCGAAAGCCTGTCCCATGGCGGCCGGGTTCTCACCCATCTGGTCGACCTGCCCGATGATGCCCGCCATGGTGCTGTGCATGGTCAGCATCATGGTCCGCAGCGACTGCATGGTCGAGATCATCACCGGCAGTTCAGCATTCAGCCGCGGCATCAGCTCGTCGACGCGGTCGAGATCGGTCGCCAGTTCGGCGAGTTTGTCGCTGATCTCGTTGACGCCGTCGAAGGAGTCGAACAGCGATCTGATCGCCCAGCAGATCGGAATGTCGAAACAATGCTTCTCCCAGTAGAAGTAACTGCGGATAGGCCGGAAGAAGTCTTCGAAATCCGAAATATCGTCTCGCAGATCATTCGTGATCGCGACGGTGTCATGGGTATTCAGCGCGAGGTGATGGGTCGCGCTCGAGAGCTCTTGCATCAGGTCATACAGACGCTGCGTGATGGCGATCGTCTTCGTGATCTCGTCGGCCTGTCTGAGCAGATCTTTCGCCCGCTCCTGCTGAAACTTCATGTTCTGCAACTGCGCGGAATTGCGCAGGCTCATCTGAAACGGCAGGGTCGTGTGTTCCAAGGGCAGTCCGGTGGGCCGGGTGATCGCTTTGACCCGCCAAATTCCGGGAACGGCGAGTACGGCCTTCGCCAGCTGATTCAAGACCAGAAAATCCGATGGATTGCGCAGATCATGATCCGTCTCGATCATCAAAATCTCGGGTTTCATCTGCGCCTGGGAGAAATGGCGTGCGACGGCCTCGAATCCTTTGTTGGCCGGGATCACCGCGGGCAGATACGCGCGGTCGTCGTAGCTGGCCCGGTATCCGGGCAGCGCCAATAGTCCGACCAGTGCGACCGCCAGCGTCGCGGCCAGAATCGGCGCGGGCCAGCGAACGGTCGACGTGCCGATGCGCCGCCAATGACCAACCTGGACAAGCCTTTTCGGCTCGAACAGACCGAAACGGCTGCCGACGGCCAGCACCGCCGGCGCCAGCGTGAGCGCTACCACCGTGGTAACCACGATCCCGACCGCGCAGGGCACGCCGAGCGTTTGGAACGACGGCATCCGGGCGAAGCTGAGACAGAAGATCGCCCCGGCGATCGTCAAACCGGAACCGGTGATGACGTGCGCGGTGCCGCGGTACATCGTGTAGAACGCGCGGTCGCGGTCCGCACCGGCCAGCCGGGCCTCCTGGTAGCGGCCGATGATGAAGATTCCGTAGTCGGTTCCCGCGGCGATGGCCAGCGAGGTCAGCAGGCTGACCGCGAAGGGCGTGAGGCCCATGGCGCTGTGGTCCACCATCAGCGCGACGGCTCCGCGCGCCGCACCCAATTCGATTCCGACCGTGACGAGCAGCGCGAGCACGGTGGCCACCGAGCGGTAGACCAGCAGCAGAATGAGAAAGACCACGGCAACCGTGGTCAGTGTCAGCTTGAGCGCCGACGCGCCGCTGCTGTGGCGCAGATCCGCGGCGAAGGCCGCGCCGCCGGTGATCCCGACCGCGAGGCCCGGTGGTGTGGGCAAGCGACCGACGGTAGCGCGGACCGCCTCGATGGATTCGGTCGCCAGAGCCTCGCCTTGGTTACCGGCCAGGTTCACCTGAACCAGTGCGGCTTTGTCGTCATTGCTTTGGGCGCCCGCGGCGGTGAGCGGATCGCCCCAGAAGTCCTGGATGCTCTGCACGTGCTTGCGATCGGCACGCAAGGTGCGGACCATCGCGTCGTAGTACTTGTGGGCAGCGTCGTCGAGGCTGTGCTCACCCTCGACGACGATCACCGCGGAACTGTCCGAATTGCCTTCCTTGAACACCTCGCCGATGTGCTTGGTCGCTTGAAATGACGGCGCGTCCTTGGGGACCAGCGAGACCGAGTGCTCTTCGGACACCGCCTCGAGCTGCGGGACGGCGACGTTGAGGACGACGACCAAGCCAAGCCAGACCAAGATGATCGGGGTGGCGAGCCGGTGGATCGTCCGGGCCATTGGGCCGCTCTGCTACAGGTCGGCCAGCAGCAGGCGCAGCACCTCGAGTCCCTCGGTGAGTAGCTCGTCGCTGATGGTCAGCGGGGGCAGCAGCCGAATGACATTGCCGAACATCCCACAGGTCAGCACGATGATTCCGGCCGCACCGGCCGCGGTCGCCAGCTTGTTCGTCAGCTCCGCGTCGGGGTCGCTGGTGCCGGATTTGACCAGCTCGACGGCGATCATGGCGCCGCGGCCGCGCACGTCGCCGATCCGGTCGTCGCCGGCCTGCATCCGCAGCAGCACGTCGAAGATCAGCCGCTCGATGTGCTGGGCGCGCTCGATCAGGCCGTCGTTCTCGATGGTCTCGATGCTGGCCAGGGCCGCCGCGCAGGCAACGGGGTTACCGCCGAAGGTGCCACCCAGGCCGCTGACGTGCGGGGCGTCCATGATCTCAGCGCGGCCCGTCACCCCGGAGAGCGGCAGCCCGCCGGCGATGCCCTTGGCCGTGCAGATCAGGTCGGGCTCGATACCCTCGTGCTCGCAGGCGAACATCGCCCCGGTGCGCGCGAACCCGCTCTGCACCTCGTCGGCGATGAACACCACATTGTGCTTGTGGCACCAGTCGACCAGCGCGGGCAGGAAGCCCTCGGCTGGGACGATGAATCCGCCCTCGCCCTGGATCGGCTCGATGATGACGGCGGCCAAATTGGCGGCGCCGATCTGCTTCTCCAAGACGCCGATCGCCCGCGCCGCGGCCAACTCGCCGTCGGTGGCCAGGTCCTTATCGAGCAGCCCATCGCGGTACGGGTAGGACATCGGCGCCCGGTAGATCTCCGGTGCGAACGGGCCGAAGCCGCTCTTGTAGGGCATCGACTTGGCGGTCAGCGCCATCGTCATGTTGGTGCGGCCGTGATAGGCGTGGTCGAAGGCAGCGACGGCGGGTTTGCGGGTGTAGGAGCGCGCGATCTTGATGGAGTTCTCGACGGCCTCGGCACCGGAGTTGAACAGCACCGACCGCTTCTCGCCCGAGCCCGGGGTGATCCGGTTCAGCTCCTCGGCGACCGTGATGTAGGACTCGTACGGCGTGACCATGAAGCAGGTGTGGGTGAACTCGGCGACTTGTGCGCGCACCGCGTCGACCACTCGCGGCGCGGAGTTGCCGATCGTGGTGACGGCGATGCCCGAGCCCAGGTCGATCAGGCGATTCCCGTCGACGTCCTCGACGATGCCGCCACCGGCACGCGCGACGAACACAGGCAGGCTGATGCCGACGCCGTGGGACACCGCCGCGGCGCGGCGCTTGTTGAGTTCCAGCGACAGAGGACCGGGGATTTCGGTAACCAGCTGGCGGGTCTGTTCGAGGCTGGCCACGACGTCCTCCTCCCGGCGACACGCGTGTCGCGTCGCGCTGAAAGCCTATCCGTAGGACTGGTCTTGGCGCCTGCCGAGGATGCGGCCCGACCGCGCGCCTCCGGGCCTGCCAGACTGGACGGGCACACACCGACGCGTTGCGCGGTGTGTGACCTCCGGGTCGCTCGGCACCGACCGTTGGAAAACCCGGCAATACCGATACGAAAGACAGGCACGTTTCGATGGAAAGTTTGGTTTTGTTCCTGCCGTTCCTGCTCATCATGGGCGGGTTCATGTACCTGGCGTCGCGTCGCCAGAAGAAGGCGATGCAGGCCACCATCGACCTGCACGAGTCGTTGCAGCCGGGGGATCGCGTGCACACCACGTCCGGCTTGGAGGCCACCGTCGTCGCGCTCACCGACGACACCGTCGACCTCGAGATCGCGCCCGGCGTGGTGACCACCTGGATGAAGCTGGCGATCCGCGACAAGATTCTGCCGGAGGACGACTTCGACGAGGACGAGGACGACGACGTGGACGAGTCCGACGACGCCCGGGGGCCGGCCGGCGAGAGCCACGTGACCAAAGATCAGTGACCACAGCGGTCCGATGAGCGGTTTCCGCCAACCGGGCACGTAGGCTCTGTCGGGAGCCAGAAACCGATTACCAAGGAGAGATAAGGAAAGTGGCATCGTCTTCGGCGCCGGTGCACCCTGCCCGCTACCTGTCGGTTTTCTTCGTCTTGCTGATCGGCGTGTACCTGCTGGTGTTTCTCACCGGGGACAAGCACGCCGCCCCGAAGCTCGGCATCGACCTGCAGGGAGGCACCCGCGTCACCTTGACCGCGCGCACTCCGGACGGCTCCCGCCCGAGCCGGGAGGCTCTCTCGCAGGCGCAGCAGATCATCAGCTCGCGCGTCAACGGCCTGGGCGTCTCCGGTTCTGAGGTCGTGGTCGACGGTGACAACCTGGTCATCACGGTGCCCGGCAACGACGGCAACGAGGCCCGCAACCTGGGCCAGACCGCGCGGCTCTACATCCGCCCGGTGCTGAACTCGGCGCCCGCCCAAGCCGCCGAACCCAAACCCCCGGCCGGTCAGCCCGCACCGCCTGCCGGTCAGCCCGCACCGCCTGCCGGTCAGCCCGCGCCGCCGCCGGCCGACGCCCCGCCACCGGACGCTCCTCCGCCGCCCGCACCGGTGCAGCTGGCGTCCTTCGACCAACCGG
>NZ_JBGGKR010000016.1:0-177472 GCF_041287235.1 Mycobacterium sp. pR1184
CACCCAATGGATCCCCCCACCCCACCTCGACCGCGGCCAACCCCGCACCAACACCTACCACCACCCACAAAAACTCCTCCACGACGGAGGCGACGACGACGAGGCGGCGTAATCGCGACGAAAGCTTATGATTGCCAGGCATTTTGGGCGACGCGATTGTAGTCACCTTCGCGCCCGGTGTTGCAGGTATCGGGTCAACGGCGGCCGTGATGGAAAACCATTTTGGCAAACTTCAGTCAGCAACCGCGTCAAATCCCCATCGGGTTAGGCTGAGCCATGCCTGCAGACGATCCGGTAACCGTGCTCAGCGATGAAGAGAGCTGGGACTTGCTATCGAGCGCGGCATTAGGCCGTTTTGTCGTCGTCACAAACGGCCGAGCCGAAATCTTTCCGATCAACTACATCACCCAGCGCCGGACCTTGGTCTTTCGAACTGCTCCGGGTACCAAGCTCTACCACGCCGTGATGAGCGACCAGGTAGCTTTCGAGGCCGACGGATACACCGACGTCGAGGGGTGGAGCGTGATCATCCAGGGCAGGGCACACCTGCTGACGGCCGCTGACGAGATCCTCGACGCCGAAGAAGCGCCGTTGTTGGCGTGGCCGGCAACGGTGAAGCCCTACTTCGTTCGGCTGCTCCCACTGGAGATCTCCGGGCGCCGGTTCAGGTTCGGCACCGCGCCGGTTCGGTAGTAGCCGTCAGCACCTCGGAAGCCATCGCCGTCGCGACATCGCGCGGGTAGGTCCGCCGAGCCACCACGAGCAATAGCCCCGCGGCGACGATCGGCATGACCAGCATGATCAGAAAGGTGTCGCCCAACGCGCCGGGGGTGCCGCCCAGCGCCGTGGACACCGCACCGAACACCACCGGCGCCAGCCCCGTTGATACCGACACCAGGGTGCTTCGCACCGCCTCCGCCGTGCCCCACAGCCGGGAATGCACGATGTCTAGCCTCGCCGCATTCAGCGGCGGGTTCACCCCACCCATCGCGGTACCCGCTAAGAACGCGAATACCAGCGCCACCACCAGGCTGTCCGCGAGCAGTGTCGGAAGGATGAACACGGCCGCGGCGAGAAAAGCCGCCCCGCCCAACATGATTCGTGCGCTGATGTGCCCCCGATGGGTCAGCCAGTCCGCCATGCGTCCAGTGGTGAGCACGCCGGTCAGCGCACCGACCCCGAGGACGGCGATCAGCATGGTCGCCACCGACTGGCCGATCTCAAACCGGCCGCACAGCAGGGCGACACCGAACGTGCTCAACCCGGTCGAGAAGAAGTAGCCGAACGACGATGCCGCGATCAGAGCGACATTGGTGCGTACGGAGAGCACCCAGCGCAGTTCCCGCCAGACCGAGCCGCGCGGCGCATCCGTCACCCGGTCGCCGAGGCGGCTGCCACGCGCCGGTTCGCGCAGCAGCGTCCCCACCGCGACGCTGAGTATGAAGCCCACCGCGGCCAGCCAGCCGAAACCGAGCCGCCAGCTGAAGGCCCCGAGTTCGCCCGCGACCAGCAAGCCGATCGCCGTACACGTGCCCTCACCCGCGAGGACGAGCCCGTACACGCGACCGCGCTCGGCCGGCTTGAAGTAGTCACCGACCAGCGAGGCGACCACCGGCCCGGACACCGCGATCCCGGCCCCGAGGGCCACCCGGCAGGCCAGCAGCCAGCCGTAGTTGGGGCTGGCCGCGCTGAGCGCCATCGCCGCCGAGCACAGCAGCAGCGCCATCCACAGCAGGCGCACCCGCACGGTGCGGTCGGCGAGCGGCCCGGCCACCAGCGTCGCGACGGCACCGACGCCGGTCGACACGGTGACCAGCAGGCCAACCTGAATGTTGTTGATGTGCAATGACTGCGTGAGTGGGACAACCAGTGCCCCCACGGTCCCGGCATCGGCGCTTTGCAGCCCAACGACCATAGCGAGCAGCACGATTGGCTTCCATCGCGGGGCACGCTGGGAATCGGCAACTTTCGGGGCCGGATAATCCTGTACCGCGGAGGCGTACTCTGCGGCCCTCGGCACGAGCTCAAGATACCCTGCGCGACAACATGTTTAGCTCCAACTATGACGCGGTTCGAGGCCTGCGCTCAACTTTAAGGTGGAGTTCCACTGTTGGACGTCGTCGGTCAGTGGTGAATTCACGTCAGCGGCCCAGCAGTCTATTCCGCTGCTCGGTGTATTCCTGGTCGGAGATCAGCCCCTCGTCGCGCAGCCTGGCGAATTCGCGTATCTCGGCTGCGATTCCCGTCACCACGGTGCGCGGCTCGTCCCCGACGGCAGTTTCGTCATCGCCGATCCTCGGGGCCGCGGCACTGACTGCCTGGAGCCCGACCCGATCCTTGACGCGCGCACCGAAACCATCGCGGATGGCACGCCCGGCCGTGCCGGCCAGGGCCATCTCGCCGAGCGAGCTACCCAAACCGGGTGTCGCCGCCTGCGGTGCGAACGCGGCGGGCGTTGCCGGCAAAGCGAGCGCAGTGGGTTGCACGGCCGGCGTCGCGGCAGCCCAGGTGGGTGGCACCGAGAGCCCTCCGACCGTATCGGCCTCGCCCAGGCCTGCCGACGTCGTGGTGGAAACCACATTCGGCATCGATACGGAGGGCGTCACGCTCTTCACCACAGCCTCCGGTGCGGTTCCCGCGGCGTCCCACCCACTGACGATGTCGTCGGTGTGTATACCGGTCTGGGCACCGACCAGGTCGATCGGAAGCGATATCGCCCCGAGTGGCGCCAGTGGCGCGTCGACGCCGTAGGCAATGGCGTCGGCACCCAGGTCGATCGCGTCCCTCGGCGTCGACAAGCCGAGCGCAGACGTCGTGGCGGTCACCACGTCGGATCCCGTCGCACTGCTCACCACGCTCTGTGCCGAGCCGGCGGGTACCTCACCGGCCTGGGTCACCGCATCCACCTGGCTTGCCGTCCCGCTTGTGTTGGTGTTCTGGCGCGGCGCGGTGAACGGCGTCAGCTGTGTGGCCGCTGCCGTCGAACCGGCGTAGCCATACATCGCCGCCGCATCCTGGGCCCACATCTCGCCGTACTGGGCTTCGGTGGCCGCGATGGCGGGTGTGTTCTGCCCCAACAGGTTTGTCGCGATCAACGACATCAGCAGGCTGCGGTTGGCGGCCACCTCCGGCGGGGGAACCGTTGCGGCGAAAGCGGACTCATACGCGGCCACGGCCGCCATGGCCTGACCGGCCGTCTGGTCGGCTTGCGCGGCGGTTCGGCTCATCCATGCCACGTACGACGCGGCGGCCGCCGCCATCGTCACCGACGAAGGACCCAGCCACGGTCCCGCGGCAAGCTCCGAGACCACCGACTGATAAGCGTTCGCCGACGAGTATAGTTGTGCGGCAAGGTCTTCCCACGCCTGGGCAGCGGCCAGCATTGGGCCGGACCCGGGCCCGCTGTACATCAGACCGGAGGTGACTTCCGGCGGGAGTGTCGCGAAATCCATTACCCGCCGGTACCGTTCGAGCGCGCGATGGAGTAAACCTCGCCCGGGCACGGGTGAGCGGCAGCATCGGCAGATGGCTGCCCCTTGCGCAAGGTGGCCAGCAGTTCCCGGTAGGGGCCGACGAGGTAGACGGTGTCCCCGGCGCTGAGCCGGGCGTCGCGGCGCGGGTGCAACTGCACCGGGGCGTCGTCGCGGGTAATCGCGATCACCCGGGTTTGGGTGGACACCTCGAACATCTGCAGCCCGTCGAGTTCGCTGCCGGCCTGCACGTGCATGCCACCGACCAAGAAGGACCGGTTGCCGACGGAGAAGGTTCCCAGCACTTGCAGGCCCATCGCGGCGCCGATGAACCACGGTGCCGCCAATTCGACTGTGGAGCGCACATTTTCGAACCCGAATCGATGCGCGACCGCCGAGCCGAGGTCGTGGTCGTATACCCGCAGCACCACCGGGACCTCCGCCCACCGATTGCTGCCCGCGGGGGTCACCTGAGAGCCCAACATCTCCCGCAGCACGATGCCGGTCTCAATGTTGACCATGTCGTCACGTGTCAGCACGGCGACCGCACGGGCGGTTTCGACGCGGGCGGCCTCCAGCGTCTGTCGCAAGGTCGCGTCCCCGAAGATCACCGGCACGTCGAGTTCGGCCATCGTGGACAGAAACGGGTTGCCCTGGTCGCGTTCGATGACCGCGACGTCATAGCCTTCCGCGATCAGATCCGTAACGACCCGGATGCCTAGCGCGCTGAGACCGACCACGATGACGTGATTGCGCAGGTGCCGTGCCCGCGGGCGTCCGGAGGACCAGACGAATCGGCGGGAGAGCATCACGTCGGCGACGAAGGAGACCAGCAGCGCCGTGGTGGTCACGCCACCCAACATCAGCATCGCGGCGTAGAACCGCAGCCAGGTCGGCTGTCTGGCGAAGCTGAAGTCACCGTAGCCCGTGGTGGTGATCGTCTCGTTGGTGAAGTAGAAAGCGTCGACCCACGACATCCCCGGGTGGGTGTAGGAGAAATGCAGCAACGTCGTGGAGCCGATCACCAAAACGCCCAGCGCGGCGATCACCGGGTAGAAGGCGGGGTTGACGTCGTTGGACAGGGTCCGCGCAGCGTAAATCATGCGGCGCAGCCGCGGCTGCCGGGTACGCGTTCTGTTTTGACGCGGTGCCTTGATCCCGCAGGCGGCCACCTCCTCGGTGGTGCCGATCATGGCCGTCCAGTCGCCCGCGTTGACGCGCATGTCTCGCCCCGGGCAGACCACGACTTCACCCGGGCTGAAGGTCTTCTCGCCGTTGACAATTGCTACGGGAGCCAGGTCGCCGTAGATCTCACGCAAGGCCGCGTCGTAGGGCGCTTCGGCGCCGAAGACAACGAATTGCATTCCGGCGGCTTCGAAAGGGTGGGTAGTGCGTGCCAAGCACGCTTCGACGACTGCAGGCGCCGCGAGGTCCGCGACACCGAGGATCGCGCTGGGCCCGTCGTCGGCGGCGACGGCCTCGCGCAACACGTCGTTGGCCAGTCGTGCCACGACGCGAATGTCGGGATTGGCCTTGCGGGCCAGCAGGGCGATCTCGAGATTCGTGGCATCGTCGACGCCGGCGCAGATGACCGCCGACGCGTGCGCGACGCCGGCCTTGGCGAGTTCGGTCTTGACGCGGGCGCCGGCGAGGTCGGAATCGAGGAGCCTGGCGACGCTTGCGCCCGCACGTTCCAGCTCGTCGATGATCGTCGTCGCCAGCGCGTCATCACCGCTGACGATGACGCACTGGTGCATGAGATTCCTTTCCAGATGATTTCGGCGAGCCTAACAGCTGATGAATCACTGTGAGCCTCAGCATAATTCGCTGAGTATCCGCCGACCAACGGCGCATTGATCTCCAATTATGTTGCGTGGCAATTTAATTCAGGGCAAGGCTGGAGCCGGCGTGCCGCCCGTTGCCGTTGCCGCCGCCGTGTGCGCCATGAGTGTTTGCTGGGAGTTCCCTGATTTCAACCGTGATCTCGGTGAGAACCAGTTGTTGCCGAATGTGTACGGAAACCAGGTTTTTAGTGAGCCGCGAGACCCGTTGTGTTACAACCAGATGACCAACTTCGAATGTCCTGCCAATATCCCTGGCAACTGCTGTGTCTTTGCCGACTCTTCTGCTCTTCGTTGTCAGGCGGGCAAGCGACACCTCTGCGCACAGGCGCTACGCTTTCGGCGGATTCCATCGGATGGGGGATAAGGAAAATGGCCTGTGGCAACAACTTTGGATGACCAACACAAAGCGTGGTCGTCGTTCTCCGACGTGTGCAAGCGCGGCCTGCTCGGAAAACCGTTGATCACCGACGAGCTCCAGCATGAAAGATTGTCGAATCCCGTTGCGCTGGGCGTGTTGTCGCCGGATGCGATTTCGTCGACGGCCTATGGGTCTGAACAGATTATGATCGAGCTGCTGCCGGCAGCGGGAATGGCCGCCTTTGCATTGCTGCTTCCGATTACCGGCGTGATCCTGTTGATTCTGGTGCTGGTGTCCGCGTCGTATCGCCAGGTTGTCATGGTCTACACCCGGTCGGGCGGCTCATATGTGGTCGCGCGCGAGAACTTCGGCCCCCGGGTGGCCCAGGTGGCCGCGGCCGCGCTGTTGATCGACTACGTCGTCACCGTCGCGGTGCAGTGTGCCGCCGGCACGGTCGCGGTGGTGTCCGCGATACCGGCCTTGGGGCCGTTCAGCCTGGAGATCACGGTCGGGGTGGTGCTGGTGATGTGCTTTGCAAACCTGCGCGGGTTGCGGGAAGCAGGGGTTCGCTTCGCGGTGCCGACCTACGCGTTCGTGGCCATGGTGTCGCTGATGATCGTGGCCGGGATCGTCCGTGAATTCCTGGGCAGTCTGCCAACATACGATCCGCAACACATGGCGGGAGTCGTCCCGGTGCATCAGGGTGGTGGACTGATCATGGGCGCGACGGTGCTGATCGTGTTGCGCGCGTTCGCCAATGGCGGCTCGTCGCTGACCGGTGTGGAAGCGATCTCCAATACGGTCAACACTCTGCGCAAGCCCGAAGGTGTCAATGCCCGGCGGGTGATGACGGTCATGGCCTGCATACTCGGCTTTCTGCTGGCGGGGGTGGCGTGGTTGGTGCACGTGACGCACGCCGCGCCCTATGTCGACGGCTATCCGTCGATGTTGTCCGAAATCGCCCGGGCCGTCTTCGGCGACGGCGCGATCGGTCATGTCCTGTACTTTTTGTTGCAGGCATCGACCGCGGCGATCCTGTACACCGGTGGGAATACCAGCTTCAACGGATTCCCCGCGCTGGCCAGTTTTGTCGCCGAAGACCGCTTCATGCCCCGGCCGCTGATGAAGCGCGGACACCGATTGGTGTTCTCCAACGGTATTCTCACCCTCACCGCACTGGCGGTGGCGTTGCTGGTCATCACCGGCGGCTCCGTCGACGCGCTGGTTCCGTTCTATGCGATCGGTGTGTTCACCGGATTTTCGATGGCCGGCTACGGCATGACCAAGCACTACCTGACTCAACGCGGAGCCCGGTGGCGCTACAAGATCGCCGTGAATCTGTCGGCCGGGATCTTGTCGACGATCGTCGTGTGCATCTTCGCAGTGGCCAAGTTCACCGAGGGTGCATGGCTCATCGTCGTCGTCTTTCCGCTGTTGGTGTTCGCGCTGATGCGACTCAACCAGAAGTACCGCGCCGAGGCTTCGGTGCTGGAGATGTCCCATTCCGAAAGCCCTATGCTGCAACGCTACTCGAGACATCGAGTCCTGGTCTTGGTGGATGCCGTCGATCTCGCCGAGATCGAGGCGCTGCGCTACGGCAACGGATTGCATGCCGACGAGCTGACAGCGGTGCACTTCATGCTGGACGCGCTGAGTGCCGAGCGGTTACGGCAGCGCTGGGAGCGCTTCGAGCACCACACCCCGCTGCGGATGGTCGACTGCCCAGACCGTCACTTAGCAAGGGCCGCACATGAATTGGTTTTGCGAGTGCTCGACGACCATCCGGATACCATGGTGACGGTATTGCTACCGCGCCGAACGTATTCGCCGCTGGTAGGCCGGCTTCTGCACGACCGCACCGCGGACAAGATCGCCCGCGCGGTCAGCCGCATTTCCGGTGCGACGGCACAGATCGTGCCCTACGACATCGAATCCCGTATCGCGGAGGTGGCTCGGGCATGACGACTCCGAACCCCGGAATACCGCTGTCATTTTCCGACAGGTGCAAGCGGACCTTCCTCGGAAAGCCACTGACCACCGACCAGCTGGAATCGGAACGACTGTCGAATCCTGTTGCACTCGGCGCGCTTTCACCGGACGCTATCTCGTCGACCGCGTACGGTCCCGAGCAGATCATGCTCGAGCTGTTGCCGGCGGCCGGAATGGCGGCGTTCGCGTTGTTACTTCCGATCACCGGAGTCATCCTCGTCATTCTGGCGCTGGTCTCGGCGTCCTACCGGCAGGTCGTGATGACCTACGCGCGCTCCGGCGGCTCCTACACCGTTGCCCGGGAGAACTTCGGTCCGCGGGTGGCGCAGGTCGCGGCGGCGGCGTTGCTGATCGACTATGTGGTTACCGTGGCGGTGCAACCCGCGGCCGCGACAGTGGCGGTCGTTTCGGCGATTCCGGCCTTGCGTCCCTATCATCTGGAAATCACGCTGGCCGCGGTGGTGCTGATCTGCCTGGTCAACCTGCGTGGGGTGCGACGGTCGGGCCGGGCGTTCGCAATGACCACCTATGCCTTCGTCGCCATGATCACCGTGACCATCCTGACCGGCTTCGTTCGTGAAACAATTTGGGGTTTACCAAAATACGACCCGCAGCACATCGCCGGTGCGGTACCGGTGCATCAGGGTGGTGGACTGGTGATGGGTGCGACGGTGTTGATCGTGTTGCGCGCGTTCGCCAACGGCGGTGCCTCGTTGACCGGTATCGAGGCGGTTTCCAACAGTGTCGACGTTTTCCAGAAGCCCGAGGGCGTCAACGCCCGTCGCGTCATCACGGTGATGGCGTGCATCCTCGGCTTCCTGCTGGCCGGGGTGGCCTGGCTCGCACACGTCACCCATGCCGTGCCGTATCTCGACGAATACCCGTCGATGTTGTCCGAGATCGCCCACGCCGTCTTCGGTAACGGCGTGCTGGGCCATGTGTTGTACTTCCTGGTGCAGGCGTCGACCGCGGCGATCCTGTTCACCGGCTGCAACACCAGCTTCAACGGTTTTCCCGCGTTGGCCAGTTTCGTGGCCGAGGACCGCTTTCTGCCCCGCCCGCTGACCAAGCGCGGTCATCGGCTGGTGTTCTCCAACGGCATCCTGCTGCTCGCCGGTCTGGCGCTGACGCTGCTGGTGATCACCGAGGCGAAGGTGAGTGCGCTAGTGCCGTTCTTCGCGATCGGTGTGTTCACCGGATTTTCGATGGCCGGTTACGGCATGGCCAAACACCATCTGACGCAACGCGGGCTCCGGTGGCGGAGCAAGTTCGTCGTCAATGTGTCGGCGGGGATCTCCTCGACGATTGTGGTGGCAATCTTTGCGGTGGCCAAGTTCACCGAAGGCGCGTGGCTCGTCGTGGTCGTATTCCCGGTGCTGGTGTTCACCCTGATACGGCTGAACAAGAAGTACCGTGCCGAGGCTTCCGTCCTGGAGATGTCGCACGGAGCGGACATCGACCTGGACCGGCATCCGCAACTGCAGGTGCTGGTGTTCGTCGACTCGGTCGACCTCGCCGAGGTGGAGGCATTGCGGCTCGGGTACGGGCTGCACGCCGACGAGCTCACCGCGGTGCATTTCGTGATCGATGTCGATCATGCGATGCGGCTGCGGGAGCGCTGGGACCGCTTCGAACACGACACCCCGCTGTGGTTGATCAACTGCCCGGATCGGCATTTGAACCGGGCGGCACACGAATTGGTCTGGCGGGTGCTCAGTGATCATCCCGGCAGCAAGGTGACGGTGCTGTTGCCGCGCCGGACCTTTTCGCCGCTGCTGGGCCGGCTGCTGCACGATCGCACCGCGGACAAGATGGCTCGCGCCGTGAGCCGCATCCGTGGGGCGACCGCGATCATCGTGCCCTACGACATCGAGTCGAGGATCACCGCGCAGGACCGTCAGCCGGCCAGCGTCGCCCGGATGCAGACGGTGACGTAAGGCATCGCCAGCCCGGTGGAATTCGCCAGCGCCGGGTGGGTGGCCAGCAGCTGCCGCACCTGGTCGAGCGTCTGGGTGCGAACCTCGGCCGGCGAGGTGATGCAGTAGCTGCGCGAGGCAACCAAGTCGATCAACGCTTGCGGCGTCAGGTAATTCGTCCACTCGACCTGATGACGCTGACGCTCGGCAAACGGTGGGGGCAGCGTGACGTCGAAGCGGCGTCCGTCGCCGTCGCTTCCGATGATCTGACCGAGCTCGCGCACCCAGCCAAGCCGCTCGTCGCGGGTGTTCCACACCAGACCCAGCCGTCCGCCGGGACGCAGCACGCGGGCCACTTCGGGAATCGCTCGTTCCGGGTCCACCCAGTGCCATGCCTGGGCGACCAGCACGGCGTCAACGCTGTTGTCCTCCAACGGAATCTCTTCGGCGGTGCCCAGCACCGCACGAGTTTCCGGCAGCGAGGCGCTGAGCACTTCGAGCATGTCCGGAATCGGGTCCACCGCCACCACGTCGAGGCCGCGTTCCACCAGCCTGGTGGTCAGCTTGCCGGTGCCCGCGCCCAGGTCGAGCACCTGACGCGCACCCCGCGGCAACAGCCAGTCGATCGCCTCGGGTGGATAGGACGGGCGTCCGCGCTCGTAAGCCGCGGCCGCCGAACCGAACGACAGCGAAGGATGGTGCGTCGGCCGCGTCACCGCGCACACGCACCTTCGTTCGCGGCCAAATCCAGTGTTTCGCGGATCAATTCGCCCACCGCCTCGGTTTCCACGAGAAATCCGTCGTGTCCGCAGATCGAGTCGACGACCTGGAGCCCGCGACAGCCCGGCAGCAGGTCGGCCATCTCCTGCTGCAACCGCAACGGATACAGCCGGTCGGAGGTGATGCCGCCGACCACGGCCGGCACCGGGCACCCGCGCAACGCCTTGCTCACTCCGCCGCGGCCGCGACCGACGTCGTGGCTGTTCAGCGTCTCGGTCAGGATCACGTAGCTGCCGGCGTCGAAACGGGCCAGGATCTTGTCGCCCTGGTGTTCCAGGTAGCTCTGCACCGCGTAGCGCCCGCCGTCGGACGGGTCCTCGTCGCTCTGGCTGTCGTTGCCGAACCTGTTGTCGAGTTCGACCTCGCCGCGGTAGGTCAGATGAGCGAAGCGCCGGGCGATCGACAGTCCGGCATCCGGGGCACGGCCGGTGTCGTGGTAGTCGCCGCCTTGCCAGTTCGGGTCGGTCTTGATCGCCGCGATCTGGGTGGTCTGGGTCCCGATCTGGTCGGCGGTGGCACGCGCCCCGACGGCCAGCAGCAGTCCGGCCCGGACCCGCTCGGGGTGGCCGACCATCCATTCCAAAGCCCTTGCGCCGCCCATGGATCCGCCAACGACAGCGGCGACCTGGTTTATTCCCAGCGCGTCGAGCGCGGCGATGTCCGCCTCGACCTGGTCGCGCACCGTGATCAGTGGGAACCGCGAACCCCATGGTTTGCCGTCTCGGGCAAGCGAACTCGGCCCGGTGGAGCCACGGCACCCACCCAGCACATTGGTCGCGACCGCGCACCAGCGGTTGGTGTCGATCGGTGCGCCCGGCCCCGCGATTCCGTCCCACCAACCGGGTGTGGGATGCCCCGGCCCGGCCGGGCCGGTGATGTGCGAATCGCCGGTGAGAGCGTGCAAAACCACCACGACGTTGTCGCGGGTCGGGGACAGCTCGCCCCATCGCTGCACGGCGATACAGACGTTGTCGATGACCGCGCCGCTTTCGGTGGTCAGCGAGCCGATGTCGACCAGGCCGACCTCGCCTTCGGCGGGCAGCGTTTGGGTGGGGACGTCGGAGATCGTCATGTCAGGTCCCTAGAAAGCCGCCACGGACTGCGGGTCAGAACTGTTCGGGACGGCAGCGAATCCGAGCTCCAGGTCGGCCAGGATGTCGTCGATGTTCTCGATGCCGACGGCTAGGCGCACCAGTCCCGGCGTGACGCCGGTGCTCAGCTGCTCGGCGGGGCTCAACTGGGCGTGGGTGGTCGACGCCGGGTGGATCACCAGCGAGCGCACGTCGCCGATGTTGGCGACGTGGCTGTGCAGTTGCAGCGCGTTCACGAACGCCTTGCCGGCCTCGACACCGCCGGCCAGCTCGAACGCCAGCACCGCACCGGTTCCCTTGGGCGCCAGCTTCTTTGCCCGCTCATGCCACGGCGAGCTGGCCAGCCCGGCGTAGTTGACCGACACCACGCCGTCGTGACCCTCGAGGAATTCCGCGACCCGCTGGGCGTTCGCGACGTGGCGCTCGATGCGCAGGCTCAGCGTCTCCAGGCCCTGGGCCACCAGGAACGCGTTGAACGGCGACGCCGCGGACCCCAGGTCGCGCAGCAATTGCACGCGCGCCTTCAGGGCGAACGCCGGCGGTCCGAGCTCGGCGAACACCACGCCGTGGTAGCTCGGGTCGGGTGTGGTGAACCCGGGGAAGCGGCCCTGCGTCCAGTCGAAGGTGCCGCCGTCGACGATGACCCCGGCAATCGCGGAGCCGTGCCCGCCCAGGTACTTGGTCGCGGAGTGCACCACGATGTCGGCGCCGTGGGCGAACGGCTGGATCAGGTACGGCGTGGCGATCGTGTTGTCGACGATCAGCGGTACGCCGTTGGCGTGGGCCACCCCGGCGACACCGGGGATGTCCAGGATGTCGATCTGCGGGTTGGAAATCGTCTCGGCGAAGAAGGCCTTGGTGTTGGGCCGCACCGCCGCCTGCCATGAATCCAGGTCGTCGGGATCCGCGACGAAGGTGACCTCGATGCCAAGCTTGAGCAGCGAGTAGTGGAACAGGTTGTAGGTGCCGCCGTAGAGGCGCGGGCTGGACACGATGTGATCACCGGCACATGCGAGGTTCAATATGGCGAATGTCTCAGCGGCCTGTCCGGAGGACAGGAACAGCGCGGCGACGCCCCCCTCCAGCGCGGCGATCCGCTGCTCGACGACATCGGTGGTCGGGTTGCCGATTCGGGTGTAGATGTTGCCGGGAACCTCCAGCCCGAACAGGGCGGCGGCGTGGCTGGTGTCGTCGAAGACGTACGAGGTGGTCTGGTAGATCGGCAGGGCGCGTGCGTTGGTGGCCGGGTCCGGGCGCTGGCCGGCGTGCACCTGCTTGGTTTCGAACGACCAGTGCGCGGTCGGATCGGTGTCGGCGCTCATGAGCGGGGCTTTCTGCTGGAAGGGGACGTATCGAGGTGCTGGTAGCCGCCCGGAACGCCTGCATCGAAGACGTCTGCCGGGGGCCGGTGGTTCAGCACTGACACACGGTGAGACGCGGATGAGGTGGGTGACTGCACATCACGTTCCCTGTCTACTCAGGGGCCCGTCATGGCGGACCCGCGCTTGCCGGATAGCCGGTTCTGTGGCTACTCAACCTGGTCATCACCCGGGGCACCCCACCGCGGTTGGAGGGTTGCCGGCCAGCAAGCCGGGGCTTGATGCTGGCGCTCATGACCAATACGAAGACTATCTTACTGAGCCGACCGGATGCCAATGGCAGGTCGACACCTGCTCAAACGCCCTTGATAACGTGGCAAGGACAACGCTGAGCCCCCCAAAATCTGATCGGGAGAGGGACCGTCCGTGAGCGCCGATAAGCCGACCGTCATCTACACGCTGACCGACGAGGCGCCGTTGCTGGCGACCTACGCGTTCCTGCCGATCGTGCGGGCTTTCGCCGAGCCGGCCGGCATCCAGATCAAGACCAGCGACATCTCGGTGGCCGCCCGGATCCTCGCCGAGTTCCCCGAGCACCTGACCGAAGAGCAGCGGGTGCCGGACAACCTGGCCGAACTGGGCCGGCTGACCAAGCTGGCCGACACCAACATCATCAAGCTGCCGAACATCAGCGCGTCGGTGCCTCAGCTGGTTGCCGCGATCAAGGAGCTGCAAGCCAAGGGCTACAAGATCCCCGACTTCCCGCAGAGCCCGAAGACCGACGAAGACTCCGAAATTCGCGAGCGCTATTCCAAATGCCTTGGCAGCGCGGTCAACCCGGTGCTGCGTCAAGGGAACTCGGACCGTCGCGCGCCGAACGCGGTCAAGGAGTACGCGCGCAAGCACCCGCACAGCATGGGTGAGTGGTCCCAGGCATCGCGCACCCACGTCGCGACGATGAAGCACGGTGACTTCTATCACGGCGAGAAGTCGATGACGCTGGACCGCGGGCGCAGCGTGAAGATGGAGCTGGAGACCAAGGGCGGCAAGAAGATCGTGCTCAAGCCCACCGTGTCACTACGCGACGGCGACATCATCGACAGCATGTTCATGAGCAAGAAAGCGCTCTGCGAGTTCTACGAGGAGCAGATGGAGGACGCGCGCAAGACCGGCGTGATGTTCTCGCTGCACGTGAAGGCGACGATGATGAAGGTATCCCACCCCATCGTCTTCGGGCACGCCGTCAAGGTCTTCTACAAGGACGCATTCGCCAAACACCAGGCGCTGTTCGACGAACTCGGCGTCAACGTCAACAACGGATTGGTCGACCTGTACGACAAGATCGAGTCGCTGCCGGCGTCGCAGCACGACGAGATCATCCGTGACCTGCACGCCTGCCACGAGCACCGTCCCGAACTGGCCATGGTCGATTCGGCCAAGGGCATCAGCAACTTTCACTCGCCCAGCGACGTGATCGTGGATGCGTCGATGCCGGCGATGATCCGCGCCGGGGGCAAGATGTATGGCGCCGACGGGCGGCAGAAGGACACCAAGGCCGTCAACCCGGAGTCGACGTTCGCCCGCATCTACCAGGAGATCATCAACTTCTGTAAGACCCACGGCCAGTTCGACCCGACCACGATGGGCACCGTCCCCAACGTCGGACTGATGGCCCAGCAGGCCGAAGAGTACGGCTCGCATGACAAGACGTTCGAAATCCCCGAGGACGGTGTGGCCAACATCGTCGACCTCGACACCGGGGACGTGCTGCTGACGCAGAACGTGGAAGCCGGCGACATCTGGCGCATGCCGATCGTTCGCGACGAGCCGATCCGCGACTGGGTCAAGCTGGCCGTCAACCGGGCGCGCAATTCGGGTATGCCGGTGGTGTTCTGGCTGGACCAGGAGCGACCGCACGAGAACGAACTACGCAAGAAGGTCAACACGTACCTGGCCGAGCTGGACACCGAGGGCCTCGACATCCAGATCATGTCGCAGGAACGCGCCATGCGGCACACCATCGAACGCGCCATGCGCGGACAGGACACCATCGCCGCGACCGGAAACATCCTGCGCGACTACCTGACCGACCTGTTCCCGATCCTGGAGCTGGGCACCAGCGCCAAGATGCTGTCCATCGTGCCGTTGATGGCCGGGGGCGGGATGTACGAAACGGGAGCCGGCGGTTCGGCGCCCAAGCACGTGCACCAGCTTGTCGAGGAGAACCATCTGCGCTGGGATTCCCTCGGCGAATTCCTGGCTCTCGGAGCGTGTTTCGAAGACATCGGGATCAAGACCGACAACGCACGCGCCAAGATTCTGGCCAAGACGCTGGACGCCGCCATCGGCAAGTTGTTGGACAACAACAAGAGTCCGTCACGCAAGACCGGTGAACTCGACAACCGGGGCAGCCAGTTCTATCTGGCGATGTACTGGGCTTGCGAACTCGCCGCGCAAACCGACGACGAAGAACTGCGTGAGCACTTCGCCCCGCTGGCCGACTCGCTGAGCAAGAACGAGGAAGCCATCGTGTCCGAAATGGCAAAGGTCCAAGGCGAACCGGTCGACATCGGCGGTTACTACCAGCCCGACAGCGAGAAGACGACCGCCGTGATGCGGCCGAGCAAGACGTTCAATGAAGCGATAGCGGCTTCGCAGGGCTGACCGTGCCCAAGATCAAAGTCAAGGGCCCCGTCGTCGAGCTCGACGGTGACGAGATGACCCGCGTCATCTGGAAGATGATCAAGGACATGTTGATCCTTCCGCACCTTGACATCAACTTGGAGTACTACGACCTGGGCATCGAGCACCGAGACCGCACCGACGACCAGGTGACGATCGACGCGGCGTATGCCATCAAGAAGCACGGCGTGGGTGTCAAGTGCGCCACCATCACCCCCGACGAGGCGCGCGTCCGGGAGTTCAACCTCAAGAAGATGTGGCTTTCGCCGAATGGGACGATTCGAAACATTTTGGGCGGTACCATCTTCCGCGAACCGATCGTGATCTCGAATGTGCCTCGTCTGGTGCCGGGCTGGACCAAGCCGATCGTCATCGGCCGTCACGCATTCGGCGACCAGTACCGGTCGACAAATTTCAAGGTCGACAAACCCGGCACTGTCGCAATAACTTTCACACCCGCCGACGGTGGCGAGCCGGTCGTGCACGAAATGGTGGACATCCCCGAGCACGGTGGCGTCGTGATGGGGATGTACAACTTCCGCGACTCCATCCGCGACTTTGCCCGGGCGTCATTCGCGTACGGGCTCAACGCCAAATGGCCGGTGTACCTGTCGACGAAGAACACCATCCTCAAGGCCTACGACGGCATGTTCAAAGACGAGTTCCAGCGCATTTACGACGAGGAGTTCAAGGAGCAGTTCGAAGCCGAGGGCCTGACCTACGAGCACCGGCTGATCGACGACATGGTGGCCGCCTGCCTGAAGTGGGACGGGGGGTATGTCTGGGCCTGCAAGAACTATGACGGTGACGTCCAGTCCGACACCGTCGCACAGGGTTACGGCTCGCTGGGGCTGATGACCTCGGTGCTGATGACGGCCGACGGCAAGACCGTCGAGGCCGAGGCCGCGCACGGCACCGTCACCCGGCACTACCGGCAATATCAGGCCGGCAAACCGACGTCGACCAACCCGATCGCCTCGATCTTCGCCTGGACGCGGGGACTGCAGCACCGCGGCAAGCTGGACAACACTCCGGCGGTTATCGATTTCGCCCAGAAGCTGGAATCCGTCGTCATCGCCACCGTGGAGAGCGGCAAGATGACCAAGGACCTCGCCATCCTGATCGGACCCGATCAGAAGTGGCAGCAGAGCGAGGAGTTCCTCGCCTCGATCGCCGAGAACCTGGACAAGGCGCTGGCGCAGACCTGACTAGCCGGTGGTTTGCTGGGGGCGCCAGTCCGCCCGGATGCACTCGTCGAGGAACCCGGTGATCACCTGGGTGACGCGTTCGGGCGCCTCGAACATCGGGACATGCCCGACTCCGTCCAGCTTGGTGACCCGGTGGCCGTCCGGCAGGTGCCTCGTGAAATGCCGGCTGAACCTGGGTGCCGGGATGACCCGATCCTTTTCGCAGACCACCAGGTGGGCCGGTACGGCGTTGAGCGCGAGCTCCCGCAAGCCGTGCAGCAGCAACGCCTTGACCAGCAGCTGTAGGTAGGCCGGGCAGTGCGCGACATCGTCGATGATGCCGCTGAGCTTGTGCTCGCTGACCCCGTCCGGCGAGGCGCTGAGCGCATAGGTGGACAGCTGGCGGCTGAACGGCAACGCCAGCACCCGCGTCCCGAACAGCCAGGCCGCCACCAGCAGCGGGATACCCAGCACGAACTTCCCGATCACCTCGAATTTTGCCGGGCTCCAGCGCGTCCAGCCACCGGCCGGCGCAATGCCGGTGACGCTGCGGGCCCGACCGCGCCGCTCGAGCTCGAACGCGACCCAGCCGCCCAGCGAGTTGCCCACGATGTGCGCGGTTTCCCAGCCCAGCTCATCCATTTGCCGCTCAACGTGGTCGGCGAGCACCCCGGAGCTCAGAAACCAGGTCCCGGCCGACGGTCCACCGTTGTGACCTGCCATGGTCGGGGCGAATACCTGGTAGCGGCCGGTGTCCGCCAGCTGCTGCGCCACGTCCTCCCAGACCATCTGGGAGAGCAGGAACGGGTGCAGCAGCAGGACCGGCTCCCCAGAACCCAGGTGGATCGGCTCGCGCGTCGTCATATAGCCGACATTAAATGCGGTACCGCCGGTACCGCAAGCGAGGGCGCGGCGACCACAGCGCGCGTGAAAAGATCGGGACATCATGAGCACCACTACCGGACCCAGCCGGATCCTCTCCGGCGTGCAGCCCACGTCTGATTCGCTTCACCTCGGCAACGCGCTGGGCGCGATCACCCAGTGGGTTGCGTTGCAGGACGACCACCCCGACGAATATGAAGCCTTCTTCTGCGTGGTCGACCTGCACGCGATCACCGTCGCGCAAGACCCCGAGGCGCTGCGCCGCCGAACCCTGGTCACCGCCGCCCAGTACCTCGCGCTGGGGATCGACCCCGCCCGCAGCACCGTCTTCGTGCAAAGCCACGTCCCGGCCCACACCCAGCTGGCCTGGGTGCTGGGTTGCTTCACCGGCTTCGGACAGGCATCGCGGATGACGCAGTTCAAGGACAAGTCGCAGCGCCAAGGCGCCGATTCGACGACCGTGGGGCTGTTCACCTATCCGGTGCTGCAGGCCGCCGACGTGCTGGCCTACGACACCGATCTGGTCCCCGTGGGTGAGGACCAGCGCCAGCACCTCGAGTTGGCGCGAGACATCGCGGAGCGGTTCAACAGCCGCTTCCCGGACACATTCGTCGTTCCGGACATGCTCATTCCCAAGGCCACCGCCAAGATCTACGACCTGACCGACCCGACGTCGAAGATGAGCAAGTCGGCCGCCACCGATGCCGGCTTGATCAACCTGCTCGACGATCCGGCATTGTCCGCCAAGAAGATTCGCTCGGCCGTGACCGACAGCGAACGCGAGATCCGGTTCGACGTCGAGGTCAAGCCGGGCGTATCGAATCTGCTGACCATCCAATCGGCGGTCACCGGAGTCGATATCGACAAGCTCGTCGACGGCTACTCCGGGCGCGGCTACGGCGATTTGAAAAAGGAGACCGCCGACGCCGTCGTCGAATTCGTCACCCCGATCAAGGCCCGCGTCGACGAATTGACAGCGGACTTGGCCGAATTGGAGGCGGTGTTGGCGGCCGGTGCAGAGCGCGCCGACGAAGTGGCCGGAAAAACGGTGCAGCGGGTCTACGATCGGCTGGGGTTTCTTCCGCAACGGAGGTAGTGCGCTCACCATGACCGAGCCGGCCAAGCCCGGAATCCTTGACCGGTTGCGGGCCCGGTTCGGTTGGCTCGACCATGTGCTGCGCGCCTACAAACATTTCGACGAGCGCAACGGCGGTTTCTTGGCGGCCGGGCTCACCTACTACACGATCTTCGCGCTATTTCCTTTGCTGATGGTCAGTTTCGCGGTCGTCGGTTTCATGCTGGCCCGAGATCCGCAGCTGCTCGCCAGCATCGACAACCACATCCGCGACGCTGTCTCGGGCGCACTCGGACAGCAGTTGGTGGATTTGATGAATTCGGCGATCAACGCCCGCGCGTCGGTCGGTGTGATCGGTCTGGTCACCGCGGCGTGGGCCGGCCTGGGCTGGATGTCGCACACGCGTGAAGCGGTGACCGAGATGTGGTGGGACGAACCGATCCAGTCGCCGGGCTTCGTGCGCGGCAAGCTGTCCGATCTGGTCGCGATGGTGGGGACGTTCGTTGTCATCCTCGCGACCGTGGCGCTCACCGCGCTAGGGCACGCCGCACCGATGCGTGCGATATTGAAATGGCTTGGCATACCGGATTTCTCGATATTCGGCGTGATCTTCCGCGTCCTTTCGATACTGGTGTCGCTGCTGGTGTCGTGGATGCTGTTCACCTGGATGATCGGCCGACTGCCGCGGCACAAGGTCAGCCTGCCCGACTCGGCGCGCGCCGGCCTGCTCGCGGCGATCGGCTTCGAGCTGTTCAAACAGGTGGCCTCGATCTACTTGAGCGTCGTGCTGCGCAGTCCCGCGGGTGCGACGTTCGGGCCGGTGCTGGGTTTGATGGTGTTCTCCTACATCACCGGGTATCTCGTGCTGTTCGCCACGGCCTGGGCGGCCACGCTTTCCAACGACCCGCGCAGCAAGTACGCTCCACCGCCGGCGCCCGCGATCATCGCGCCACGCGTCATGCTCGACGAGGGAATCAGCACCCGGCAAACGCTGACCGCGATGGCGATGGGAGCCGTTGGTGCGCTGGCCTTTTCCCGGCTGACCCGCTGGCTGCGTTAACGCCAGTGGCCCCGTCTCATGACGGCGGTGACCCGCAGATCGCGATCCAGCACAACAAGATTGGCATCGTAGCCCGCCCGCAGCTCGCCCACATGCTGTAGGCCCAGGGCCCGCGCCGGTGTCGCCGAGGTCATCCGCACCGCGGGCTCGAGTCCCGCTTGGGCGGCCGCGGTGCGGACGAGCTGATCCATCGTCACGGTGCTCCCGGCGATGGTATTCGTCCCGTGCACCCGGGCCACCCCGGATTCGACCTCGATCGCTACCCCGCCGAGCTGATAGCTGCCGTCGGCGCATCCGGCCGCGGCGATCGCGTCGGTGATCAGCGCCACCCGGTCGGCCCCGGCGGCGCGCATGGCCGCAAGCGCCATCGCTGGATGCATATGCACGCCATCGGCGATCAACTCGACGGTGACGTCCGGGTGCTCCAGCAGTGCCAGCGCCGCTCCGGGCTCGCGGTGATTCAGCGGCGGCATCGCGTTGAACAGATGTGTGCCCACGGTGGCGCCCAGCGCGATCGCCTGCCGAGTGAGCTCATAGGTCGCATCGGTATGCCCGACGGCGACAACAACTCCCGCTTCTCGAAGGCGCCGGATCGCCTCGCCGCTGCCGGGTCGCTCCGGCGCCAGGGTGACCATCCGGATCGCGCCGTCTGCGGCGGCCAGCAGTTCGTCGATCTCGACGGGATCGGGGTCACGCATTTGGGCGGGGTCGTGTGCGCCGCAGCGTGCGGTGGACAGCCACGGTCCCTCCAGATGGATGCCCGCCAGCGTGCCGTCTCGGGTCGCCTCGGCCAGCGCTCGCACACTCGCGAGCAGCCTGTCGGGCGACGTGGTGACCAGACTGGCCATCGTTGTGGTGGTGCCGTGGCCCAGGTGAAAGTCCGCTGCCGCGGCGATGTTTTCGGCGTCCACGTACGACGCCCCGCCGCCGCCGTGCACATGCATGTCGATAAACCCAGGCACCACAATGCAATCCGGGAAATCCTGGTCGGGTGGCCTGGGCGGGTTGCCGGACCCGCAGGTGAAAATCTGCCACCCGGCGATCTGCACCCATCCCGGTCGGCAGAGCTTGCCATCGAGAACGACGGCGTCCGCACGGATCAGGTGCACGGGTCGTCCCAGCGGCCGCCGTTTTCCCAGAAGCGCCGGATTTCCTCGAGCTGCCGCCCCTTGGTCTCCGGCGCAAATTTGTAGACGAACCCGAACGCGATCACGGCCAACACCCCGAATGCCGCGAAAGTGCCAGCGCCGCCCAAGGAATGCAACATGGTCAGGAAAACGGCCGCGACGATCGCGTTGGCGATCAAGTTCGAGGTCAGCATCGTGCTCGACCCGATCGACCGCAGCCGGGTGGGGAAGCTCTCGCTGGCGTACACCCAGCCCAGCGAGCCGAAACCCAGCGTGTAGCCGATGATGAACAGCAGAATGCCGGCAAACCCGAGCGCCGCGCCGCCGAAGCCCCCGGCGAACACGACCGTCAGCAGGATGTCCGCGGCGATCATCATGGCGATGCCGCACAACAGGATTGGTCGCCTGCCCACCCGGTCCACGAGCGTCAACGCGGCGCCCACCGCGGCCAAACCGGCGACCTGGACCAGTGCCGGCAGGCCCAGCAGTGCGAAATTGCCGGTGAATCCCATGGTTTCGAATATTCGGGGGCTGTAGTAGATGATCGCGTTGATGCCGGTGATCTGGAGCAGGAAGCCGAGCGTGATCACGAACAGGGTGGCCCGCAGATACGGCGGTCGCAACATCTCGGCGACGCCGCTGAAACCGGGGGCGCCTTCGCTCAACGCGCGGCCGACCTCGGCAAGTTCCTCGTCGGCGTTGGCGGCGGGCTCGACCAGCAGCAGCGCGCGCCTGGCGTCGTCGACCCGCCCTTTGAGCAGGTACCACCGGGCGGTGTCGGGTAGCCGAATCACCAACGGCAGCAACAGGATCACCGGCACCGCGGCCAGCCCCAGCATCCAGCGCCAGCTGTGGCCGCCGGCCAACAAGTAACCGGCGAGGTAGCCGACGATCAGGCCGCTGACGATCGCCAGTTGATAGGTAGTCAGCAACGCGCCGCGTACCGCTGCCGGAGCCGACTCCGCGATGAACACCGGGACCACGACCACCATCACGCCGATCGTCGCGCCCAGCAGCAGCCGTGCCGCCAGCAGCATCGGCAACGATGTCGAGAACGCACCCAGCAGCGCGAAGGTCGCGTAGGCGACCAGGATCAGCACGATCGATTTTTTGCGGCCGATCGCATTGGCGAGTACACCGGCACCGAGCGCCCCGGCGATCTGCCCGATCACCACCATTGTCGTCAGCAGTTCTTGTTGGGATGTGGTGAGTGCGAAATCTTCGGTGATGAACAGCTGCGCGCCGGCGATGATGGACAGGTCGTATCCGTAGATGAGCCCGACACTGGCGCCGGTCAGCCCGATGCGCGGACCTCTCAAGTGATCGGCGCCCGCTCGCGCAGCAATTCGATGACACGGTCGGGGTCGTCGGGGGTGATGCAGGGCCGCACGTGCCGGCCGAGCTCGAGCACGATCAGGGTCCGCTTGCCGGCCCGGCGGATATCGAGGGGGAACCAGTAGCGCGGATCGCCCGCGCCCCAGACGCGGCCCTTGCCGGAATTCCAGGTCATCTCTTCGGTCTTGATGCCGCGGATCTCGCTGTAGGGGATCCGCTTGGCCCCGGCCAACGGAAAGTAGTAACGGCGGATGGTAATTCCGTCCTCGTCGAGCCGGAGGCCGGAATCCTCGTACCAGGCTTCACTCATCCGCACGACGGTGCCACAGCAAACATTGGCGGTCAACGGTGGCGCGTCTTGAGCTTGGGTTGTCCGCCGATCGGGGGATAGACAATTCCACTCACGGCATCCGATCGGAGGATGTTATTGATTCTTGACCAACCTTAGATTCTGTTGTTATGCCGGTCACCCTGGTTCCCGCCCCCGCGGCACAGCCGCGCGTGTTCGGGCGCCTGCTTTCCCAGGGCACCTTCTACACCGCGGGCATGCAACTCAGCAACGGCACCGTGATACTGCCGTTGATCTGCGCACACCAAGGTCTGACCTGGGTGGCAGCGCTGCTCTTTCCGGCCTTCAGCTTCGGCGACATCGTCGGAAACTCGGTGTCTCCACTGGTACTGGCGCGAGTCGGCCAGATGCGCCACCGGCTGTTGGCCGTGATCGCGGCCAGCGTGGCCGCGCTGACCCTGTGCGACGCGCTGATTCCCTGGCGCGGCGCCACCACCGCGGTGGTGTTTCTGCTGACCTGCGTGCTCGCGGGAGTGCTGCTCGGAATCGCCGGCGTCGCCTACCCCGACATGGTCTCCAGCAAGCTGTCCGGCGCGCGGCGCGGCGAGCTTTTCCTGTTCCAGAGCGCCATCGGGTCGGTGCTGGCCACCGTCGTCACGCTTTTCGTCGTCCCACTGCTGGCCCACGGCAACGAGATGGCGTATCGCCGCGATCTGTTGTGGCTGGGCGCAGTCGCGCTGGCCGGTTCGGCCATCGCGGCGCTGTTCGTCGGCCCGGCGCGGTCCACGTCTACCACCACCCGGATGTCGATGCGAGAGACCTACCGGGAGGGCTTCGCGGTCGCGCGGTCCCAGCCGTGGTTTGGCCGGTACATGGTCGCCTGCCTGTTGTTCGGCCCGGTCACCCTGGGCACCACCTTCTATGCCCTGCGTACCGCCCACCACAGCCGCAGCCTGCATGTGCTGGTGATCCTGTCCAGCGTCGGACTGGTTTTCGGGTCGCCGCTGTGGCGCAAGGTTTACCGCCGCTTCGGAGTGCGCGGGATGATGCTGGGCAGCGCGCTGCTCAGCATCGCCGCCGCCACGCTGACCCTGGCGGCCGAAGTCTGCGGCCAATGGACCCACATTTGGGCGTACGGCACGGTGTTCCTGATGGCGACGGTGGCCGCGCAGGCCGTCTTCGCCGCGGCGATCTCGTGGATCAGCGTGGTCGCCGAGGAGTCGCACCGCGGGACCCTGATCGCGTTCAGCTCGACACTGGTCGCCGTCGAAACCATGGCACTGGCGGCGGTGCTCGGGAACCTCGCGCAGAACCACGCCACCATGTGGCCCGACGTCGTGGTGCTGATCCTGGCCATCGGCGCCGCACTGGCTTCGCTGGGCGCGCCGCCGTCGGAAACCCGGCGGCCGGTCGCTGCCATCCGCGTCCCGGTCGCGGCACCCGCGCCGGTGCTGCAGGCGGCCTAGGGTCGCGCTATCTCCGATGACTTTTCCGCGGGCGGCAGCAACAGGGCACGTACCAAGCGGCGGGGTCCGGACGATCTGAGCAGGTGACTGGCCGGGCGGGGGCGTACTCGTTGTGGCCACCAGAACCAGCGTCCGAGCAGCGCGGCGATCGACGGCGTCATGAACGAGCGCACGATCAGGGTGTCGAACAGCAGGCCCAGGCCGATGGTGGTGCCGATCTGGCCGATGACGCGTAGATCGCTGAATACAAATAGCGACATGGTGACGGCGAACACCATGCCGGCGGCGGTGACGACGCCGCCGGTGCCCGCCATCGCGCGGATGATTCCGGTGTTCAGGCCGGCGCCGATTTCCTCTTTGAGTCGTGAGATCAGCAGCAGGTTGTAGTCGGATCCGACGGCCAGCAACAGGATCACCGACATCGCCAGCACCAGCCAGTACAAGTCGATGCCGAGAATGTCCTGCCAGAGCAGGACCGACAGGCCGAACGAGGAGCCCAGGGAAACCAGCACGGTGCCGACGATGACGGCAGCCGCGATCAGGCTGCGGGTCACGATCATCATGATGATCAAGATGAGACTGATCGCGGCGACTCCGGCGATCAGCAGGTCGTAGAAGGAGCCCTCTTGGATGTCCCGGTACGTCGAAGCCGTGCCGCCCATCGAGATCGCCGCTCCCTGTAGCGGGGTTCCCTTGATGGCTTCTTTGGCGGCCTGCTGGATCGGCTCGACGCGGGCGATGCCCTCGGGCGTCGAGGGATCTCCGTCCAGCGCAATGATGAAGCGCGCCGCCTTGCCGTCCGGCGACAAGAACATCTTGAGGCCCCGCTTGAAATCCGGATTCTCAAAGGCCGACTGCGGCAGATAAAACGAATCGTCGACCTGGGCGGCGTCGAAGACCCGGCCCATGGCACCCGGGTCTTTGGTGTTCATCTCCTGCTCCTTGTAGAAGGACATCAGGGTGCCGTGCCAGACGACCAGCATGTCGCGCATGATCGTCATCGTCGAAATCATTGGCAGCATCTGCGCGCGCATCTCCGGTAGGAGCCGGATCAGAACATCCATATCCTTGACGAGAGACTCCAATTTCTCGCTCAGCTGATCGATGTTGTCGAACGTTTCGAATATCGACCTGACCGCCCAGCAGGCCGGAATATCGAAACAGTGCTTCTCCCAGTAGAAATAGCTGCCAATCGGCCGCAGGAAGTCCGACAAGTCCGCAAGGTGATCTCTTATCGTGTCGGTGGTGTTCGACATATCGTGCGTGAGGTGATCCATATCGACCGTGTTGTCCACGATTTCGCCCATGAGCTGATACATGTGCTTCATCGTGTCGATGGATACCGTCATCGCCTGCGCCTGGACCACCATGTCGTCCAAGCGGTCCTTCATGAATTGCATGTTTTCGGCCTGTGAGACGCCCTGCATGCTCATGATGAAGGGAATCGACGTGTGTTTGAGAGACGTTCCCAGCGGCCGGGTTATCGACTTCACCTGTGAGATTCCGGGGCTGTGAAAAATGGTTTTCGCGACCTTGTCCAGAATGAGCATGTCCACCGGATCGCGCATATCATGATCGGACTCCATCAACAGCACATCGGGATTCAGCCAGGATTGGGAAAAGTGCCGGCCCGCGGCCGCATCCCCGACGACGGCCGGCATGCTGGCCGGCACGAATCTGCGCAGATCGTAGGTTGTCCGGTAATTCGGCAAGGCCAACAGCCCGACGAATGCCACCGCGCAGGTCGCCGCAAGCACCGGGCCGGGCCACCGAACGATCGCGGTTCCCACCCGACGCCACCTGCGCGTGGCCATCCTGCGCTTGGGTTCGAAGAACTTGAAGAAGCTGGCGACGGTCAGCACCGCCGGCCCGAGCGTGAGTGCGGCGAGGACCGCGACCAACATGCCGACCGCGCACGGTGGCCCGAGCGACTTGAAGTACGGCAACCGGGCAAAGCTGAGGCAACACATGGCGCCCGCGATGGTCAACCCGGAGCCCAGGATCACGTGGGCGGTTCCGTGAAACATGGCGAAGTATGCGGCTTCTCGGTCTTTACCCGCGTAGCGGGCCTCGTGGTAGCGGCCGAGTAGGAATATCGCGTAGTCCGTGCTGGCCGCAATGGCCAGCAGCGTGAGCAAGTTGACCGCGAAGGTCGAAAGGCCGAAAACGCCGTGATAAACCAGAAAACTGACCACGCCGCGAATGGCCCCGAGTTCGATCCCGACCATGGCCACGACGAGGATCATCGTGACGAAGGACCGGTAGATGAAGAGCAGCATCACCGCGATCACCACCCCGGTGATCAGGGTGACCCTGGCGATACTTTTGTCGCCGGCCTCGGATTGATCGGCGATCAGCCCCATCGAGCCGGTCACATACGCCTTGAGCCCGCGTGGCGCCGGCGTGGTGTCCACGATGTGACGTACGGCGTGAACCGAGTTGTATGCCGCCGTTTCGCTCTTGCCGGCCAGGTAGACCACCACATACGCGGCTTTATCGTCGGCACTTTGCGATCCGCCCGCCGTCAACGGGTCACTCCAGAAGTCCTGGATGTGCGCGACGTGCTGGGTATCCGCGGAAAGCCGCCGCAACAGCTCGCTATAAAAGCGATGCGCCTCGTCGCCCAGCGGCTTGTCGCTTTCCAGCACTATCGTGGCCGCGCTGTCGGTACCGGATTCTCCGAATACCTGTCCCACCCGCTTGAGCGCCTGAATCGAAGCGCCGCCCTTGGGGCTCATCGAAACGGAGTGCGCTTTGCCGACCGCTTCCAGCTGCGGCACGGCGAGGTTGAGCACGGCCGTCAGCCCGAGCCAGATCAGGACGATCGGCACCGCAAATCGGCGGATGATCTTTGGTGCCCGGCTCATCCGGCATTCACCTGGCAGAAGGTCAACGCTTTCGGCCCGGTTTCGGATCGCTCGTCCTTGGTCGTGCCATTCACCTTGATTCGGCAGCCGATGACGCCGCCGCTGCTTTGCGCCAAAAGGTTGACGGTGACCGACGTCAGCGTCGTCGACACCGTTTGCGACCACGGCAGCGGAATATTTTCCAGACGTTGCACGCGTGCGTCGGGGTCCAAATACGCGATCTTTGCCGTCGGGGCGGGGCCGAAGACTTCATAGGTGACTTGTTTCGGGTCGAACACCGGGTCGTCGAGATCAGCCTTGACCCTGACAACGGGATGTCCGTGAACGCCGAACATGCTATGGAGGCGATAGATTCCGAGCGCCGCGACGCTGGCAATCGCAATTATGGCCAGCAGCAACCACATTCGTTTCACGACTCGGGTAACCGAAACCATCTTTACCCCCGTGCTTTGTCACCGGGTCGCGAAACGATTTGCGTTAGCGACTTACGCTACCGTCAACGCGGTAAAGCATCGAGCCTTTTTGCTGATCGAGTGATCGTTATATGGCGCGGCGGTTCATCGAGCGCGCGACCATGATCAACGAGAACACGACGATCGCTCCGATAACGCCCACGCCCACCCGCACCGGCAACGCGTCGGCCGAGGGCAGCAGCCCCGCCGCCTGGGACCCGGCCCCGGGCCGGTCAGCCGCGGAGTCTTGCTTGGGCGCCAGCGACGGGTCGGGTGCGATCAGGGCGCCGACTTGGGTGCCCTGCGCGGTCGCGAAGCCGTAGTCGAGCAGATGCGCCGCCTGTTCCCAGGGCGCGATCGGCTGCCGGGTGCCGTGCATCAATATCGCCACCAGCCGCCGGCCGTCGTGGTTTGCCGCGCCGACAAACGTCTGGCCGGCATCGTCGGTGTAACCGGTCTTGCCGCCGAGCGCGCCCGGATATTTGTAGAGCAGCTGGTTGTCGTTTTCCAGCTCGTAGCCCGGGTGGTCGCCGTGACCGGGGAAGTCGAAGGTCTTCGTCGCGACGATGTCGGCGAAAGTCGGGTTCTGCCAGGCGTATCGGTAGAACAGGCCGATGTCGTAGGCCGAGGTGCTCATGCCCGGTCCGTCCAGTCCCGACGGTGTCGCCACCCGGGTGTCCTGACCGCCGAGCTTGGCGGCCAGCACGTTGATCTTCTCCACCGCCTGCTGCATTCCGCCCAGCTGCATGGCCAGCGCGTGTGCCGCGTCGTTGCCGGAGTGCATCAGCAGCCCGTGCAGCAGCTGGTTGACGGTGTAGACGCCGCCGTCGTCCACGCCGACCTTGGTGCCCTCGGCAGCGGCGTCGTCGGCCGTTCCGGTCACCGACTTGTTGAGCGGCAGCGCGTTCAGCGAGGCCATCGCGACCAGCACCTTGATGATGCTGGCCGGGCGGTGGCGGCCATGCGGGTCCTTGGCCGCGATCACCGCGCCGCTGTCCAGATCCGCGACCAGCCAGGCGTCGGCCGAGACGTCGGTTGGCAGCGCCGGGGTGTCGGGGGCGGTGACGATGCCGCAGCTGGACAGGGCCTCGCCGCCGACCGGCTTGGCGGGCACCGCCAGCGGAATCGGCGGATCGCCGGCCTGCGGCACCTCCGAGGAGTCCACCGCCGGTGGAGTGTTCACCTTAAACGGGCAGGTGGGTGCCCCGGCGTTGGCCCCTGGGCTCGGCTCCGCGAGCGCGGTGGGCATGCCCAAAGCGGCCGGGGCGGCGGTCATGAAAACCGCCGCAGCCAGGCAGGATGCAGAACGTAGGCGAGCTCTTGAGCGGGGCATTGGTGTGCAGACTAGGCGATGGGGCGCCCGATTGCCGGGAGCCGCGCTGTGACTGCTGAGGCTGATGTGACAACTTCATCCGTGCGGCGCAGGCTCCCGCAACCCACTACGCTGACAGGAGCCAACAGCCGTCGACGTCGAAAAGGGTGCGCCATTCCAAGCGAGCGATTGTGGTCGAAGTGGCGGCGCCGGGAGGGCACCAACGGATCCGGGCACCCGCCGCGATCGCTGGAGCAGTTGCTCAAGCAGGTGGAGAAGTCGACCCAGGTGCGGCGGACCGGACTTGACCAGGTGTTGGCCGAGTTGGAGATGCATCGCGACGCCACCGACGATCCCGAGGCGCGGTCGGCGCTGGCCTGGCTGTGCAATTCGCTGTCGCGGTTCGTGAACAACCCGAGTGCGGCGCACGCCCGCCAGCTGGTGATGGCCACCGGCACCGCTAGAGCCGCGCTGAATCGTTGAGGTCGCGGCCGCTGCGCCCGGGGTCTAGAACCGCTGCCACGCCTCGCTGAGCACGCCGCGCAGGATCGATTCGATCGTGTCGAATTCGGCCTGGCCGCTGATCAGCGGCGGCGCCAACTGGACGACCGAATCGCCGCGATCGTCGGTGCGGCAATACAATCCGGCCTCGAACAGCGCCGAGGACACCTGGCCCAGCAGGGCCCGGCGTTCGGTGTCGGTGAAGGTCTGTTTGGTCGCCTTGTCCTTGACCAGCTCGACGCCGTAGAAGAAACCCTCGCCACGTACGTCGCCGACGATCGGCAGGTCGTACAGCTTCTCCAGGGTGGCGCGGAATGCGGGGGCGTGGGACTTGACGTGGTCGAGGATGCCCTCGCGCTCGAAGATGTCCAGGTTGGCCAAGCCGACGGCGGCCGAAACCGGGTGGCCGCCAAAGGTATACCCGTGCGGGAACATCGTCTCGCCGTCGTTGAACGGCTCGAACAACCGCTCGCTGGCGATCATCGCGCCGATCGGCGAGTAGCCCGACGTCATGCCCTTGGCGCAGGTGATCATGTCGGGTACATAGCCGACGTCGTCACAGGCGAACATCGAGCCGATCCGGCCGAACGCGCAGATCACCTCGTCGGAGACCAGCAGCACGTCGTATTCGTCGCAGATCTCCCGGACCCGCTCGAAATAGCCTGGGGGAGCGGGGATGCTGCCGCCGGCGTTCTGCACCGGTTCGAGGAACACCGCGGCCACGGTGTCGGGCCCCTCGAACTCGATTGCCTCGGCGACCCGGTCGGCGGCCCACCGCCCGAACGCTTTTGCGTCGGCGCGAAAGGGCTCGGGCGCTCGGTAGAAGTTGGTGTTGGGCACCCGGAAGCCGCCCGGGGTGACCGGTTCGAACGGTGCCTTGAACCGCGGCAGCCCGGTGATCGCCAGCGCTCCCTGAGTGGTGCCGTGATAGGCGATCGCGCGCGAAATCACCTTGTGCTTCCCGGGTTTGCCGGTCAGCTTGAAATACTGCTTGGCGACTTTCCACGCGGTCTCGACGGCCTCGGTGCCACCGGTGGTGAAGAACACCCGGTTCAGATCGCCGGGGGCATGGTGGGCCAGGCGCTCGGACAGCTCGATCGCGGGCGGGGTGGCGTACCCCCACAACGGAAAGAACGCCAGCGTGCTCGCCTGCCGGGCCGCGACCTCGGCCAGTTCGGTGCGGCCGTGACCGACCTGCACGGTGAACAGCCCGGACAGCCCGTCCAGGTAGCTTTTGCCGCGGTCGTCGTAGATGGTGACGCCCTCGCCGCGGGTGATGATCGGCGCGGTGATGTCGGCTCCGTGCCGGGCGAAGTGCAGCCAAAGATTGTCAGTCATCGTGCCCGTGAGCGTAACGCTAGGCTCGGGACATGACCGCAACGCAGGTCACCGATTTCGAAGCGCTGCGCCCACACCTGATGGCGGTTGCCTACCGGGTGACGGGAACCGTGGCCGACGCGGAAGACATCGTCCAGGAAGCGTGGCTGCGCTGGGACAGCCAAGACGCGACGATCACCGACCTGCGCGCCTGGCTGACCACCGTGGTGAGTCGGCTCGGACTGGATCGGTTGCGGTCGGCCGCCCACCGGCGCGAGACCTACACCGGCAACTGGCTGCCCGAGCCGGTGGTGACCGGCTTTGACGGCACCGATCCGCTGTCCGCCGTGGTGGCGCGCGAGGACGCCCGGTTTGCGGCGATGGTGGTGCTGGAGCGGCTGTCCCCGGATCAGCGGGTCGCCTTTGTGTTGCACGACGGGTTCTCGATGCCGTTCGCCGAAGTTGCCGAGGTGCTGGGAACCAACGAGCCCGCCGCCCGCCAGCTCGCCTCGCGGGCTCGCAAGGCCGTCGCGAGCCAGCCGCCCCCGGAACCGGATCCGTCCCACAACGAGGTGGTCGGCAAGCTGATGGCCGCGATGGCCTCCGGCGACCTGGAAGCGGTGGTGGCGCTGCTGCATCCGGACGTGACATTGACCGGCGATGCGAATGGCAAGGCGCCCACCGCAATCAACGTCATTCACGGCGCGGACAAGGTGGCCCGATTCTTCTTCGGCCTGGCCGACCGCTACGGCCCTGCGATGTTCACGACGTATCAGCTCGGGTTGGTCAACGGCGAACTGGGCGGCTACACCGCGGGTGTGCCTGCCGCTGACGGGTATCGCGAGATGATGCCCAGGATTATGGCGATGACGGTGCGCGACGGAAAGGTCTGTGCCCTATGGGATGTCGCCAACCCCGACAAATTCAGCGGATCCCCGCTGCGTCGTCGGCCGCCCACGGAATGCGGCAACTATCACCGGAATTGAAGCCCTGCTCGGTGATGCCCAGCGCGGAGTTCATCCGGGCCCGCATGTTCTCCAAGCCGATCTGATAGGTCAGCTCGATCACCCCGGCGTCGCCGAACCGTGCCCGCAGGTCGGCCACCTGCTCGTCGGTGACGGTGTGCGGATCGGTGGTCATCGCGTCGGCGTAGGCGATCGCGGCGCGCTCGTCGTCGGTGAACGCCGCCGACGTGGCGTAGTCGTCGATCTCCTTGAGCCGCTTGATGTCCAGGCCGTCCAGGCGCTGCAGCATGGACCCGAAGTCGACACACCACGAGCAGCCGATCGCGCGCGCGGTCCAGTACACGGCAAGCTCACGCACACTGACCGGGAGTGAGCGGGAGGCCCGGTCGACCAGGGTCTCGTGCACGGCGCCGGCGACCATCAGCCGGCGATGATGCGCGGCCACCGCGAACGGTTCGGGTACCTGGCCGTAGCGCCGCTGGGCGATCCGGTACATGGCGCGGGTCATCAGGCCGGCGCTCTTGGGTGGTAGCGGCTGGATGCGTGTTTTCTGAGTCATACATTCAAGACGACGCAGCTTCGGGGAGTGTGACCAAGGTTCTTCCAAGAATCCGATAAGGATCCCCGGCAAGTGTGTGGCGATGACCTACTGCTATTTCGACGAGCCGCCCCGCCTGGAAGACATCGAGCCGGCCACCCACAGCGAGGTGCTGATCGCCGAACCACGGCTGGACCAGGCGCGCATCCGAGCCGCGGTCGACGTGGTTTTCGCTGCTCACCCCGACCTGGGCACCGTGTTCGAGTCGAAATTGAAGATCTGGATGACCCGACCGGGCGGCGGCTGGGCGTGGGGCGTGGAACCACCCGGCGGCTGTGTCACCGACATCGTCGCGCGGCATCTGGCCAGCTTCGATATGCACACCGGCCGGTTGTTCGCGGTCTCGCTGCTGCCGGGCGAACCCGACCGGCTGGTGCTGACCGCCAGCCGGCTCTGCATCGACGAAGCGGCCTGGCAAGCGGTCGTCGACGACCTGGTCGCCGAGTGCCGCGCCGCCGGCCTCAGCGTGAGAACATCAGCGCGCGCTTGACCTCTTGGATCGCCTTCGTGACCTGAATTCCACGCGGGCAGGACTCCGTGCAGTTGAACGTGGTGCGGCAGCGCCACACTCCGTCGACCTCGTTGAGGATGTCGAGGCGCTCAGCGGCGGCCTCGTCGCGGCTGTCGAAGATGAACCGGTGCGCGTTGACGATCGCGGCCGGGCCGAAGTACGTGCCCTCGCTCCAGAACACCGGGCAGCTGGTGGTGCAGCACGCACACAGGATGCACTTGGTGGTGTCGTCGTAGCGGGCGCGGTCGGTCGGGCTTTGGATACGCTCGCGGGTCGGCGGGTTGCCGCTGGTGATCAGGTACGGCTTCACCGCCCGGTAGGCGTCGAAGAACGGTTCCATGTCGACGACCAGGTCCTTCTCCACCGGAAGACCACGGATCGGCTCGACCGTGATCGTCAGGGACTTGCCCGGTCTCTTGGGCAACAGGTCGCGCATCAGCACCTTGCAGGCCAGCCGGTTCACGCCGTTGATCCGCATCGCGTCGGATCCGCAGACGCCGTGGGCGCAGGATCGCCGGAAGGTCAGTGTGCCGTCGAGGTAGCCCTTGATGTAGATCAGCAGATTGAGCAGCCGGTCGCTGGGCAGACATGGAACCCGAAAGCTTTGCCAGCCACCGGTTTTCGCGAACGCATCGGGATCGTCGGGATTGAACCGGGCGATCTTGAGGGTCACCATCACCGCGCCGTCCGGAACCGCGGGCAGGGGTGGTTCCCCAACCTCTTCAGACATCAGTACTTCCGCTCCTTGGGTTCGTAGCGCGTCTGCACGACGGGCTTGAAGTCGAGCGCGATGTCGCTCAACAGCTCGCTGCCCTGCTTGTAAGCCATCGTGTGGCGCATGTAGTTGACGTCGTCCCGATTCGGGTAGTCCTCGCGGGCGTGCCCGCCACGGGACTCCTTGCGATTCAGGGCGCCGACGACGGTGACTTCTGCCAGCTCCAGCAAGAAGCCCAGCTCGATGGCTTCCAGCAAGTCGCTGTTGAAACATTTTCCCTTGTCGTGCACGCTAATTCGCGAGTAGCGCTCCTTGAGCGCGTGGATGTCGGTGAGCGCCTGCTTGAGTGTCTCCTCGGTGCGGAACACCGCGGCGTTGTTGTCCATCGTCTGTTGCAGGGCGCCACGGATGTCGGCGACGCGTTCGTTGCCGTGCTCGCTGAGGATGTCGGACACCCAGCCGAGGACCATGGCCTCCGGATTCGGCGGCATGTCGACGAAGTCGTGGCCCCGGGCGTAGCTGGCCGCGGCGATGCCGGCACGGCGGCCGAAGACGTTGATGTCCAGCAGCGAGTTGGTGCCCAGCCGATTGGCGCCGTGCACGGAGACGCATGCGCACTCACCGGCCGCATACAGGCCCGGAACGGTGGATGTGTTGTCCCGCAACACTTGTCCGGACACCGTGGTCGGGATGCCGCCCATCACGTAGTGACAAGTGGGATAGACCGGCACCAGCTCGTGCACGGGATCGACGCCCAGGTAGGTGCGGGCGAATTCGGTGATGTCGGGCAGCTTGGATTCCAGCACGTCTTCGCCGAGGTGGCGGACGTCGATGTACACGTAATCCTTGTGCGGTCCGGCGCCGCGGCCCTCCAGGACCTCCAACACCATCGAGCGGGCCACGATGTCGCGGGGCGCCAGGTCGACGATCGTCGGGGCGTAGCGCTCCATGAATCGCTCGCCCTCGCCGTTGAGCAACCGGCCACCCTCGCCGCGCACGGCCTCCGAGATCAGGATGCCCAACCCGGCCAGGCCGGTCGGGTGGAACTGGTGAAATTCCATGTCCTCCAACGGAAGTCCCTTGCGGAACACGATGCCGATACCGTCGCCGGTCAGTGTGTGCGCGTTGGAGGTGGTCTTGTACATGCGCCCGGAGCCGCCGGTCGCGAGCACGACGGCCTTGGCGTGGAAGACGTGGATGCGACCGGTGGCCAGCTCATAGGCGACGACCCCGGTGGCCACCGGGCCGCTGGGCGTCTGGGTGAGCACCAGGTCGAGCGCGTAGAACTCGTTGAAGAACTGCACGTCGTGCTTGACGCAGTTTTGGTACAGCGTCTGCAGGATCATGTGGCCGGTGCGGTCCGCGGCGTAGCAGGCCCGTCGTACCGGGGCCTTGCCGTGATCGCGGGTGTGGCCGCCGAAGCGGCGCTGGTCGATGCGGCCCTCGGGGGTGCGGTTGAACGGCATCCCCATCTTCTCCAGGTCGAGCACCGCGTCGATGGCTTCCTTGCACATGATCTCGACGGCATCCTGGTCCGCGAGGTAGTCACCGCCCTTGACGGTGTCGAAGGTGTGCCACTCCCAGTTGTCGTCCTCGACGTTGGCCAGCGCCGCGCACATGCCGCCCTGGGCGGCGCCGGTGTGGCTACGGGTCGGGTAGAGCTTGGTCAACACCGCGGTGCGCACCTGGGGGCCCGCCTCGACGGCTGCCCGCATCCCGGCACCGCCCGCGCCGACGATCACCACGTCGTATCGGTGTTGCTGGATCACGGGTTAGCCTCCGACATCGGGGTTGAACGTCATCAACACGTAGGTACCCAGCACCAACGTGAATCCCATCGACAACAGCAGCAGGCTGTTCAGCCAAAACCGGGTGCTGTTCTTGCGGCTGTAGTCGTCGATGATGGTGCGCAGGCCGTTACCGCCGTGCAGCTGCGCCAGCCACAGCAGCGACAGGTCCCAGAATTGCCAGAACGGCGACGCCCAGCGCTGCGCCACGTAGTTGAAGTCGATGCGGTACACGCCGTTGTCCCACATCAGCATGATGAACAGGTGCCCGATCGCCAGGAACACCAGCGCGACGCCCGAAAACCGCATGAACAGCCAGGCGAATTTCTCGAAGTTGGGAATACCGGACCGCCGCCGCGGTGAGCGCGGGTTGTCCAGGCTGGGCGGGCGATCGTGGCTGCGCTGCAGGACCGGCGCTACCTCGCCGCGACCGAGCTGAAGGTCGGGGCTACTCATCGGAAGTGCTCCATCATGTGGACGCCGATCGCCACCGCCGCGGGCACCATGACCAACAGGTAGACGACGGCGACGATCCACAGCATCGTCTTCTGGTGGCGGGGACCCTCGGCCCAGAAGTCGATCAAGATGATGCGGATCCCGTTGAGTGCGTGGAATCCCACCGCGGCGACCAAGCCGAGCTCCATCAGGCCGACGATCGGCGTCTTGTAGGTCGCGACCACCTCGTTGTAGGTCTGCGGGCTGACCCGGACCAGGGCGGTATCCAGCACGTGCACGAACAGGAAGAAGAAGATCGTCGCGCCGGTGATGCGATGCAACACCCACGACCACATCCCCGGATCTCCCCGATACAGGGTCCGTGGTGGCCGTCGCTTGCGTGATGGCTCGGTGGTCTCAGTGCTCAAACCAATTCCCTTGTTCATCCGCGAAACTAAGCCGGGCAATCGAGCTTAGCCCGGCAACCAGGGGTCCGGAACCAGCCAACATCGTTCTTCAACGGGGGTTTCGTGCCAGGGTTAGGGTGGCTCTCTCGACTCGGCCGATCGGTGATTGGGGTTGCTGTATGCCTGATATTGATTGGAATATGCTGCGGGACAAAGCAATACAGGCAGCTGCGGGAGCCTATGCCCCGTATTCGCAGTTCCCGGTGGGTGCGGCCGCGTTGGTCGACGACGGTCGTGTGGTCACCGGCTGCAATGTGGAGAATGTCTCATATGGGCTTGGTCTGTGTGCCGAATGCGGCGTGGTGTCCGCCCTGCATACGAGCGGTGGCGGCCGGTTGGTTGCCCTGGTGTGCGTTGACTCACAGGCAGCGCTGTTGATGCCGTGCGGACGCTGCCGTCAAGTCCTGCTGGAGCACGGCGGACGCGACCTGCTGATCGCGCATCCGGCCGGCCCCCGCCGACTCGAAGAGCTACTGCCCGATCCGTTCGATGCCGACGATCTGACCCGGGAACGTCCTTGACTGACTTCGCATTCGACGCGCCGACGGTCATCAGGACCAAACGTGACGGGGGTCGGTTGTCCGATGCCGCGATCGACTGGGTCGTCGCCGCCTATACCGATGGCCGCGTCGCCGAGGAGCAGATGGCGGCGCTGCTGATGGCGATCTTCTGGCGTGGCATGGACCACGGTGAGATCGTCAGGTGGACAGCGGCGATGCTGGCGTCGGGTGACCGGCTGGATTTCAGCGATCTGCGGTCCGGCGGCAAACCGCTGGCCACCGTGGACAAGCATTCGACCGGCGGGGTCGGCGACAAGACCACGCTGGTGTTGGTGCCCGTCGTCGCCGCCTGCGGTGGTGCGGTGCCCAAAGTCTCCGGCCGCGGCCTCGGCCATACGGGCGGCACCCTGGACAAGCTGGAGTCCATCACCGGGTTCAGCGCGTCAATATCCAAAGATCAAGTGCATCAACAACTCTGCGATATCGGGGCGGCGATCTTCGGTGCCGGCGAGCTGGCGCCCGCCGACAAAAAGATCTACGCGCTGCGCGACATCACCGCCACGGTCGACTCCTTGCCGTTGATTGCCAGCTCGATCATGAGCAAGAAACTGGCCGAGGGCATCGGCGCGCTGGTGCTCGACGTGAAGGTCGGTGGCGGCGCGTTCTTGTCCTCGGAGGCGCAATGTCGCGAACTGGCCGAAACGATGGTCGGGCTGGGTGTGGCCCACGGTGTGCCCACGCGGGCGGTGCTGACCGATATGGACGGCCCGCTGGGTGCCACGGTCGGCAATGCGCTCGAGGTTGCCGAGGCGCTCGAGGTGCTGGCCGGTGGCGGACCACCCGATGTCGTGGAGCTGACGATCCGGCTGGCCGTCGAGATGCTGGAGCTGGCCGGCATCGACGGCCATGATCCCGCCCAGACCCTGCGTGACGGCACCGCGATGGACCGGTTCCGCCGGTTGGTCGCGGCCCAGGGCGGCGACTTGTCCGTGCCGTTGCCAATCGGTTCGCATTCGGAGACCGTGATCGCGACACGGAGCGGCACAATGGGGGACATCGACGCTATGGCAGTGGGACTGGCAGCTTGGCGACTCGGCGCGGGTCGATCCCGCCCGGGTGGGCAGGTGCAGCCCGGCGCGGGCGTCCGGATCCATCGGCGCCCGGGGCAGCCGGTTGCCGCCGGTGAGCCGTTGTTCACGCTCTACACCGACACCCCCGAGCGCTTCGGCGCCGCGCTGGCCGAGCTGGACGGCGGCTGGAGCGTGGGTGACACGGCACCGCCGTCGCGACCGCTGATCATCGGGATCGCCTCGTGAGCGCCCCACTGGAATTGCGGCAGATCCAGCAGGCGCCGAAGGCGCTGCTGCACGATCACCTCGACGGGGGTTTGCGCCCGTCGACCGTGCTGGACATCGCCGGCCAGATCGGCTACGACGAGCTGCCCGCCACCGACGCCGACGAGCTGGCGACCTGGTTTCGCACGCGGTCGCACAGCGGTTCACTGGAGCGCTACCTGGAGCCGTTCTCGCACACCGTGGCCGTGATGCAGACGCCCGAGGCGCTGTTCCGGGTCGGCTACGAGTGTGTGGAGGACCTGGCCGCCGACTCCGTGGTGTACGCCGAGATCCGTTTCGCGCCGGAGCTGCACATCAATCGTGGGCTGTCCTTCGACGAGATCGTCGATGCCGTGCTGGAGGGATTCGCGGCCGGCGAGAAGGCCGCCGCCGCGGCGGGCCGTCCGATCGTGATGCGTCTTCTGGTCACCGCGATGCGCCACGCCGCGATGTCGCGAGAGATTGCCGAGCTGGCAATTCGCTTCCGGGACAAGGGAGTTGTCGGCTTCGACATTGCCGGTGCCGAGGCCGGCTATCCGCCGACGCGACACCTGGACGCGTTCGAATATATGCGAGATCACAACGCGCGCTTCACCATTCATGCCGGTGAGGCGTTCGGCCTGCCGTCCATTCACGAGGCGATAGCCTTCTGCGGAGCCGACCGGCTGGGCCACGGCGTGCGCATCGTCGACGATATCGAAATCGTCGAAGGCGGCGGTGTTCAGTTGGGCCGGCTGGCATCGATCCTGCGCGACAAGCGCATTCCCCTGGAGCTGTGCCCGAGCTCGAACGTGCAGACCGGCGCGGTCAAGAGCATCGCCGACCACCCGTTCGATCTGCTGGCCAGGGCCCGGTTCCGGGTGACCGTCAACACCGACAACAGGTTGATGAGCGACACCACGATGAGCCTCGAAATGCACCGGCTGGTCGAGGCTTTCGGTTACGGGTGGAGCGACCTCGAGCGGTTCACCATCAATGCGATGAAGTCGGCGTTCATTGCGTTCGATGAGCGGCTCGCGCTCATCGACGACGTGATCAAGCCGCGGTACGCGGTACTGATCGGCTAGAACGGCGGCGGTTCACCGTCGTCTTGGGGCCGAACGGCTAGTGCTGCGGCGCGGCGCTTTTCGCTGCGGGCTCGGTTGTGCCGGCGCTCGGTGGCGATGCGGGCGGCGCGGTTCTGCGCGCGAGTGTGGGTCCGCAGCGGCATCATCGCTTCGCGGTTGTCGCATCCGATGGCGGGCATCGCCGCGATCGGCGGCGGATCCAGGCCGGCGCACAGCACGGGGAACAGCAGGGCGCTGCCGGGTGTGGTGACGCGGGTGTGTCCACCGGGCAGGGTCCAGATGACGGTGCCGTCGGGTAGTTGTTGGTCGCGCCAGCCCCAGAAAGTCTTGAGCAGGTGATGTTTTCGGCACAGGCATTTGAGGTTGGAGGGGTGGGTGGCGCCGCCGTCACCGTGGGGCACGGTGTGGTCGATATCGCACTCGGTGGCGGGCCGGTCGCAGCCAGGTGCCCGACAGGTCAGGTCGCGGGCCCGCACGAAGTCGGCCAGCGCCCGAGACGGCAGGTATCCGGACTCCGCAGCCGCCGCAGCCGTAATCGGTTGCAGCTTAGCAGTTTTCGCCAACTCACGGACAATTTCGGCCGGGATGATGCCGTCACCGTACAGAAAGCCCGGAGCCGCGCCGGACCCGTCCACGGTCGCGCTGTCGGCGACCACGTGAATGACGACGGAGTTGGGGACCCGCGGCGGCGCACCGGCCGGGCAGTCAGCGCGAGCGCATCCGCACGTCAGCCGGTCGGCGCCGGCTGCCAACGCGCCCAACGCGTCGGCGCGCAGCTGACCGATCGTGCGGGGATCGTCGTCGCACACCGTCTTGGCGAGTTCGTCGAGCCGGCGATGCAGGGCTTGGCCCGTCGTCGCAAACACCGTGCCATTGATCAACGCCATGCCCGGATCCATCGGCGTGACCTTGAAATAGCGGTCCGCTGCGTACTCGCGGGACCGGCGCACCGCGTCGCGGTCCATCGTGACGACGACGCGATCGATCTCCGTCGCGAGCTTCCAGCTGGTCATCGACGGCCAGCGCGGTGCCTTGATCGCCAGCTGCGCATCCACCGCGGCCAGCGCCTCGGCTTCGACGATCAGGTCGGTGCGAAACACGATGGTGCGGAACAGCCGAAAGTCGATGTCCCCGGCCCGAAAAACGGTAGCGACGGCCGGCAGTCGTTCCTGCATGGCACGGGCGTACCGCAGGTTGCTGTGGCCCATCGCCACGCTGGTGCGCAGCGCCGCCGCGACTTCGGCGGCCACCGCATCGCTGGTGTCGGCTGCCCACTGCGCGCGTTCGCCGTGCTGGGCCACCCGCAACCTGAACAAGTCGCCGATTGCCTCGAGGCGAGCGGCGGCGGCTTGGGCTTCGGCCCGCGCCGCGTCGCTGATGCGGGTAAGCAAGGACGATTCATCGAACATGTGTTCGAGTCTAAGCGAAGGGGCCGACAAGCCTCAGCCGTCGATGTGCGGGTCCAGACCGCCGGGGCCCATCACGTTGCAGGTCCGCTCGGGCACAAAGAAGGAACTGGCGCCGTTGGGCACCAGGTTGTGAGTCACCACGCAACGCTCCCAGGTGCCGTCGGGCGCAATGGGTCCGTCGCACTTGCTGATCACGGGCCCGCCGTATTGGCAGCCCGCGGCGGCCGGCGGCGCCGTGGTGAGCAGCCCTCCGGTGATCAGCACGACGGTCAACCCGCCGACGATGCAGCGCTTCATGGCTCGACGCTACCGCTAGCCCAACGCCGCCGCGGCTTCGCCTTCGGGGATAAGCGCGGAGGCCACGCGGCGGCCCCAATCCGCGAGCCCGTCGGCATTGAATTGGGGCTGAATTCCGGCGGTTCCGGCCAGACCGGGTGCCGAAGCCAATGCCGGTGCCGGCACAGCGCTGTAGGACACGGAGCCCGCGGCATTGGTGAGGGTCGCGCCGGACAGGCCGGCAAATCCGACGGCGGTGTCGTTCACGGTAATGATGCCGGTTCCCGGACCGAGGGTGGCCGAGCCCGCGTTGAGGAAGCCGAAGGCCCCGATGCCAAATTTGGGGGCAAGGGTGACGGTTTCGCCGATCCCGACGTTCACGACGCCACTCACGTTGGCGCCGGTTGCCGCGTTTACCCACTGCAAGGCTCCGGCGGTGAAGGTGCTGCCGGAGTTGAGGGTGATGGTCGAGCCGCCCTGGGCAGTGACTTCGAAGAAGCCGGCGACGCCGGTGGGAGCCATCGTGACCGAGCCGGCATCGACGATCATGTGCGAGTTGGTGCCGACGGAGATGATGCTCAGCGGCGGCACGTTGGCCGACGTTCCGGGCGGGATCGGCGGATCGGCGTCGCCGACCGGGGTGTAGTCGATGCCACCGGGCCCGGTGGTGTTGGTCGAAACCTGCTGCACCAGGGACTGGGTGCGGGCACTGGTGAGATTGCCCGCGCTCTGGGCCATCGCGCGGCCCTGATCGGCCTGCCCGGCCTGGTTGGTGGTCTGTGGCGGCTCGTCGTACGACGTCAGGGTGCTCGCTGCCGTCGCGTCGGCGGCATAGGTGTACATCGCGGTGGCGTCTTGGACCCACATCTGCATGTACTGGGCTTCGGTGGCCGCGATCGCCGGGGTGTTCTGCCCGAAGAAGTTCGTCGCGACCAGCGCCATCAGCTGGGCCCGGTTGGCCGCGATCACCGGCGGGGGCACCGTCATCGCGAACGCCGCCTCGTAGGCCGCAGCCGCCGCGTACGCCTGAGCCGACGTTTGGGCGGCCTGCGCGGCGGCCGCCTGCAGCCAGGCCACATAGGGTGCGGCGGCGGCGGCCATCCGCATCGACGACGGGCCGAACCACGTCTGCCCGGTCAAACCCGAGACTTCCGAAAGATAGCCGCTGGCAGCCGATTCCAGCTGAGCGGCGAGTTCGCCCCAGGCCGCAGCGGCGGCCAGCAACGGGCCCGACCCGGGTCCGGCGTACATGCGAGCGGAGTTGATTTCCGGCATCAGCAACCCAAAGTCCATGGCGTCGTTGCCTTTCGGACGGACCAGTAAAACGGCGAAGCGTTTTGGTTGAAACCCCCGCCCGAAGAGGTCGACCCCTTGTAGGGATTTCTAGCACGCGAAATTCGGTTGCGGGCGGTTTTTGGGCGTGTGTATAAGACCGTGTCGGCCCCGCGTCAAATCGACGAGTCGACGGCGAGACCAATGGCGCGCACGGTGCTGACCAGGTGGGTCTGCACGGCCTGCTGCGCTCGCGGCAGATCGCCGTCGCGCAGTGCCTCGGCGATCGCGAGGTGCTCGCGCATGATCGTCGCGACCCGATCTTGTTCGCGCAGTGCCGATTCGCCGATCATCCGCATCTGCCGGTCACGCAGCGAGGAGTAGAAACCGGACAGAATCGCGTTGCCCGACTCTTCGAGGGTGATGGCGTGGAAGGCGCGGTCGGAGTCCAGGAATGCCCGCCAGTCGCCCGCCGCCGCGGTATCGCGCTGCCGTTGCAGTTCGGCCGTCAACCGCTCGAACACGGCGGCACACCCGCCGGGCCCGCGTCCGACCACTTTGCGCGCGGCGTACTGCTCGAGCAGCAGCCGGGCCTCGATCACCGAGCGAACCTCGTCGGGGGAGACGGGTACGACGAGCGCCCCGCGTTGCGGATACAGCCGCAGCAGGCCCTCGGCCTCCATGCGCAGAAAGGCCTCGCGCACCGGGGTCCGCGACATGCCCAGCGCGGTCGCGACGTCACCCTCGCTGATCAGTTCGCCGCCGGGAAACGCTCCAGTGAGCACCTGGGTTTTGACGTACTCCAGCGCGCGGTCCTTGGCGGTCGCTGCCACGGCGCCCCCTTGTAGCTCAGTCGTATCTCAGGGTGTCCATACCGTACACGACGCCGCAGTTGACACTGAGATACAAGATAGATACGATTCAAACACAAGATGTACTTGAGCATGAAGGAGATGCGCGATGTCCGTGAACTTGGACCCGACGATTCCCGCTCCGATGACCAACGTGGCCGAGTACGGGTTCGAGGGCCGTTTCGCCGACTGGGCCGACGACGCCCGCTACTTCGAGTACTCCAAGGCCGCCAACCCGATCGGCTCTGGATTTGCGCCGCAGGTGCCGATTACCCAGTTCGGACCCGAGGTCTACATGGATGAGCCGACCGGCATTGTGCCGCTGGATCTGTCCGCGGACCTGGGCATCAGCGGCGCGGCAACCAGTCCCGCACTGCTGGCCAACTTCCTGCGCATCCGCGCCGGTGAGCAGATCGACACCAGCCCCAACGCCACTTCGCAGCTGTACTACGTGTTGTTCGGGCACGGCTTCGCCGCCGTCAACGGCCAGTTGGTGAAGTGGGAGAAGGGCGATTTCCTCACCCTGCCCGCGGGTGCCCGCTCGGTGTTCTACGCCGACTCGGAGGCGGCCATGTATTGGGTGCACGACGAGCCGCTGCTGCGCTACCTGGGCGCCGAGGCCCGCGAGCCGCGGTTCGCCGCGACCAAGTTCTGCCGCACGGACGCGGTGACCAAGCTGGACGAGATCGCGTCGCGTCCCGGTGCCAACGACAAGAGCCGGGTGAGCGTGCTGCTGGCCAACGAGAACCAGGAGCAGACGCTGACCATCACTCACGTGCTGTGGGCAATGTTCGGCGTGCTGCCGCCCAACCAGGAGCAGCGCCCGCACCGGCACCAGTCTGTCGCATTGGATCTCATTCTCGATGCTCCGCCCAGCGGCTGCTACTCGTTGCTGGGCACTCGCCTCGACGAGCGCGGCGACATCGTCGACCCGATCCGGGTGGACTGGCAGGCCGGTGGCGCCTTCACCACTCCGCCGGGCATGTGGCACGCCCACTTCAACGAGACCGATCAGCCCGCCCACCTGATTCCCGTGCAGGACGCCGGGCTGCAGACCCACCTGCGCAGTCTCGACATCAAATTCACTGCACGCCGGGACCTGGTCGCTGGCTGAACCGTGTCGCCGCGGCGCCACGTAATGTGCGTGGCATGAAGTTGCCACTGCTGGGTCCGGTGTCGCTCACCGGCTTTCAGCACGGATGGTTCTTCCTGGCGTTGCTGGCCGTGCTCCTGGTGATCGGGCTCTACGTCGTCCAGCAATTCGCGCGGCGCCGACGCGTGCTGCGGTTCGCCAACATGGAGGTGCTGGAGCGCGTCGCGCCCACGCGGCTGTCCCGGTGGCGCCACATCCCGACGATCCTGCTCGCGGTGTCGCTGGTGCTGCTGACGACGGCAATGGCCGGGCCGACCACCGATGTCCGCATACCCCTCAACCGCGCGGTGGTGATGTTGGTCATCGACGTCTCGGAGTCGATGGCCGCCACCGACGTGGCTCCCAACCGGCTGGCCGCCGCGCAAGAGGCCGGTAAACAATTCGCCGACGAGCTGACGCCGGCGATCAACCTCGGGCTGGTGGCATTCGCGGCCAACGCCACCCTGCTGGTGTCGCCGACGACCAACCGCGGTGCCGTCAAGGCGGCGATCGACGGCCTGCAACCGGCTCCGAAAACCGCCACCGGAGAAGGCATTTTCACCGCGTTACAGGCGATCGCGACGGTCGGTGCGGTGATGGGCGGCGGCGACGGTCCGCCCCCGGCACGCATCGTGCTGGAGTCCGATGGCGCCGAGAACGTGCCGCTGGATCCCAACGCCCCGCAGGGAGCGTTCACCGCTGCCCGCGCGGCCAAGGCCGAGGGCGTACAGATCTCGACAATCTCGTTCGGCACGCCCGACGGCACCGTCGTCTACCAGGGCGCGACGATTCCGGTTCCGGTCGACGACCAGACCCTGCAGGAGATCTGCAAGATCACCGACGGCCAGGCGTTCCACGCCGACAGCCTGCAGTCCCTCAAGGAGGTCTACGCGACGCTGCAGCGCCAGATCGGCTACGAGACGGTCAAGGGCGATGCGAGCCTGGCGTGGTTGCTGCTCGGTTCGGTGGTGCTGGCCGGCGCGGTGCTGGCCGGCCTGTTCCTCAACCGCAGGCTGCCCGCCTGACGAGCTAGGTAGGCAGTCGCCGATTGATCAGCAGCGCCAACACCGTGGCGATCAATGCGGTCAGCACCCCGAGGCGCAACCACCCGGATCCGCCCGGCCCGGGCACGATGCGATACCCGATCTCCTTCTGGATGGCTTGGTAGTCCTTGGTGAGCTCGTCGAGGTTGGCCGCGGTGTAGGCCTGCCCGCCGGCCAGCTGCGCGACCTTTTTCATCTGGTCCGTCGACACCGGAACGTTCACCTGCACGCCGTCCAGGCTGATGCTGCCGCTCTTGGTGCCGAACGAGATCGTCGAGATCGGCACGCCCTGATCCTTGGCCAGCCGCGACGCCGTGTAGACACCGTCGTGCGGATCGCTGGGATCGGTCGGCCTGTTCTCCCCGCCGTCGGACAGCAGCACGATCCGGGCCGGCGGCGGAGTATCCCCGCCGGTCGTGTTCGTCGCCTCGATCGCGTGCAAGGCGGTGTAGATGGCTTCGCCGGTCGCCGTGCCGTCGCCGAACTGCAGCTTCGGCAGGGCGTCGATGGTTGCCTGATGCTGGGGGGTCGGCGGCACCAGCAGATACGGGGTTCCCGCGAAGCCGACGAGCCCGAGATTGATGCCCGGGGTCAGCGCGGCGGCGAACTTGCTGGCGGCTTCCTCGGCAGCCCGCAGCCGGCTGGGTTCGACGTCGGTGGCCCGCATGGACTGCGACATGTCGATCACGAGCATCACGACGGCCCGGTTGCGCGGGATCTTCATGTCGTGCGTCGGGGTGCCCAGCGCGATCGTCAACAGCGCCAGGCTCAGCAGCGACACGGCTATCGGCAGGTGCCGCCATGGCGATTGCGGCACCTGCGCCTCGGTGTAGCGGCGCAGGCGCCGCCGCTGCCGGGCCGCAACGACGACATAGACGGCCAGCAAGGCCAGCGGGATCAACCCGAACAACAGCAGAGCCGGACGCTGAAATCCGTAGAGCGGCAGCGGTCCAATCACGGGAAGCGACACCCGCAAGTAAAGAGGACGCTGGGACACCCGTCAAACGAACGCTATTCCCGCCGGAGCCGGGAATCGACGAACTTCTCCAGTTCTTCCCATTCGCGCACCACCGCCGAATACGGCGGCGCGGGCTTGCTCACCGAGCCGGGCTCGAGCACGTAGGCCACCAGCTTGCCCAGCGGCTTGCCGGTTTCCAGGGCCTTGTCGACGGTGCTCTCCTCGGAGTAGTCGCCGATATCGCGGAGCAGTTCGACGGCCAGGTCGAGCTGTTCACGATCGACGGCGTCGGGGCCGTCGGCGAAGTCGTCGGCCAGTCCGCTGAGCACATAGATGTTCTCGTCGCTGACCTCCACCGCCAGTGAACCGTCGGTCGCGGCGGTCCGGATGTCGTCGTAGGTGCTCAGGTCGGACAGGTCGTGGTCGTGCTCGTCGGCGAGGTAGCGAGCCAGGCTCCGCTCGGAGGTGAACACGCTGATGCGTCCGTTGCGGCCCAGGAAGATCGGGCGGTCGTCGAGGTAGCAGCGCAGCGTGTAGAACGTGCCCGAACTCGTCATGATGCGGACCGGGTCGATGCCGACCTGCATCCAGAAGTCCTCATCGCTGCCGAGGACGACGGTGTCGCCAGGCGCGCGATCCTCCTCCTCGTCGTCTTCCTCGTCTTCTTCTTCGTCGTCCACGGCTTCGTCGTCGGAGTCCTCGGCCTCGTCGTCGGAGTCCTCGGCCTCGTCGGGCTCCTGGTCAGACTCTTCGGGTTCTTCGCGCTCTTCGTCCAACTCTTCGGCGGCCTTCTTGACGGCCGCCTCGTCGACCTCGGGGGTGCTGGTGATGCCCTCGATGGCCTTGAGCACGTCGTCCCAGCTGCGCCCGATGATCTCACCGATCGCATCCCAGCGTTTGGCGCCCGCCCGGCCGGTGAAGTGCTCGATGCCGCCGGACACCGTGCCCAGGCTGGGGTTGCCGTTGAAGAACTTCGACACCGCCGCCAGCTCGCACACCGAGCCGATCGACGACACGATCGCCAGTGCGCCGGCCAGCGCGGTCACCGACTGCTCGGTCGGCTTCTCGGCCACCAGCTCCTCGACCGCGATCAGGTCGAACTGCTTGGCTTCGGCTGGCTCGAAATCGTGCGCGTGGGCGGTGGTCAGGTCTTTCCACGCCGGGTGATCGGTGAGGTCGTTCTCGGCGCCGGAACGCACGAACGCGACGAGATCGGCAACGGCCTCGAAGACGTACAGGTCGTCTTCGTTGCCCAGGAACGCCTCCCACTCGTCGCCTGCGTCGCGCCAGCGCGGTGCCCACACGGTGTAGCGGTCACCGTCGGACAGGCTCAGACGGATGGGTACGAGGTCAGCTGCCATGCGGCACAGAATAGCGACGGCCGGGGAAGCCGGCCTATCCCGCCCAGATGCTGGCGATCGCGGGAGCGTTGGCCGCGTTGCCCGTCTTGGGCAACCCGTACATCTGCTCGATGGTGGACAGCAGGTTGTAATGGCTCATCTGCTCGGGGTAGCTGCCCGGCTGGACGTGCGCGCCGTAGATGATGGTCGGGATCTGGTTGTGGGTGCCGCCGTCGTCCTCGTCCCAAGTCACGATCAGCAGGCTGTTGTTGGCCACGGCCCAGTTGGCGTATCCGGACATCTGCCGGTTCAGCCAGGCGTCGCCCTGCGCGATCGAGCCGTCGTGCATGTTGTTGTCGTTGTTGGGAATGACGAACGACACCGTCGGCAGGCTCGCGTAGTTGCCCTGCGGGAACGCGGAGAACGGCATGGAGCTCGTCGGCGGCACGTTGGTGAAATTGGCCCACGGCACGTGCTTGCGCGCGTACTTGCCCGCGCTGCACACCGGCGAGCCGACCGCGGGCAGGTCCTCCGCATAACCGACGAATGTGTAACCGGCGCCGAGTAATTCGGAGCCCAGGTTGGGGGCGTTGCCGGCGTTGATCGGGCACGAGTCCTTGGTCAGACCGAAGGTGTTGCCGGCGAACATCGCCAAATAGTTCGGTTCGCTGGGGTGGGCTTCGGCGAACGACGCCGTCATGTTGGCGCCGTGGGAGGCCAGCGCGTTGATGAACGGGTTCTGCGGGCTGCCGATGATGTGACCTTCAGAACGGTTCTCTTCCACCACAATTACGATGTGCGCGGGCCTGGGCAGCGCGGCCGCGGCGGCCCCGCGGGGAGCCAGCGGGGTGGCGGCCAACCACATCAGCCCCACCGCTGCGGCCAACCTGCCAAGACTTCGGATCTCGCGAAACACTCGGGGAGCATATGGGCCGACATGCGCGCCGCACGGCAGGCGCGCATGCGGGTGAGCTGCGCTTTAGCCAACCGAGGTCGGATCGTTATATACCCTCATGCCCATGGAAGTGCGCGTGATCGACCATCCGTTGGCCGCCACCCGGTTGACGGTGCTGCGCGACGAACGCACCGACGCCGCGGGCTTTCGGGCCGCGCTGCGTGAGCTGACGCTGATGCTGGTCTACGAGGCCACCCGGGACGCGGCCACCGCGCCGATCAGGATACGGACGCCCCTGGCCGAGACACTCGGAAAGCGATTGGCCAAGCCGCCGCTGCTGGTGCCGGTGCTGCGCGCCGGGCTCGGGATGGTCAGCGAGGCGCACGCCCTGATCCCGGACGCCCAGGTCGGCTTCGTCGGTGTGGCCCGCGACGAACAAACCCATCTGCCCTTCCCGTACATGGAGTCGCTGCCCGAAAAGCTCAAACACCGGCCGGTCATCGTGCTCGACCCGATGCTGGCCACCGGCGGGTCGATGACGTATGCCATCGAGCTGCTACAGCGCCGTGGCGCCACGGATATCAGCGTGTTGTGTGTGGTGGCCGCGCCGGAAGGGCTTGCGGCGGTGGAGGAAATCGCGCCGGACGCGCGAGTGTTCACCGCGGCGGTCGACAAAGGACTCAACAAGTCGGCGTACATCGTGCCCGGGCTCGGCGATGCCGGCGACCGTCAGTTCGGGCCCCGCATCTTCACCAGCGTTCCACCGAGGCAACCAACTCAGCGCGCAGCGCGGCGGCGTAAGTCCGAGAAGAAGTTAATTCGTCGGAAGCGGCGCAGCCAATCTCCAAGTAGCACTTAAGCTTTGGCTCGGTGCCGGAAGGCCGCACCACCACCCGGATCGAGGTGTCGTCGTCGCCGGCGGCGAAGATCAGCGCGTCGGTGATGTCGGTGACGGTGGCGGCGAAGCCGGCCAGTTGCCGCGGCGGGGCGGCACGCAGCCGGGCCATCAGGGCGGCAGCCTCGGTGCTGTCGGCGACCCGGCGCGAGACCGCCGCAACGTCGTGAACGCCGTATCGCCGAGCGAGTTCGTCGAGTACGTCCGGGATCGAACGGCCCTGCTGTTTGTGAGAAGCCACCATGTCGCACACCAGCACCGCGGCGCTGATGCCGTCCTTGTCGCGCACCGCGGCCGGGTCCACGCAGTGGCCGATCGCTTCTTCGTAGGCGTAGACCAGGCGGCCGCCGGGCACCTGCGCATCGGCGCGCGCCAGCCATTTGAAGCCGGTGCGGGTTTCGACGTGGGTCGCGCCGTAATGGCCGGCGATCTGAGCGAGCATCCGGGAGGACACAATGGTGCTGGCAACCACCGCGTTGTCCGGTTTCTCGTGGGAAAGAATGTAATCGCCTAGCAGCCAACCGGTTTCGTCACCCGAGAGCATCCGCCATCCGGTCGCGGTGGGGATGCCCACCGCGCAACGGTCGGCGTCGGGGTCCAGCGCAATCGCGACGTCGGCGCCGATCTCGGCGGCCACGGCGAGCAGCGCGTCGGCGGCGCCGGGCTCCTCGGGGTTGGGGAACGCGACGGTGGGGAAGTCGGGGTCCGGCGCGTACTGGGCGCCGACGGTGTGCACCTCGTGAAAGCCGGCGCGGTGCAGCGTCTCGACGGCCACCGCGCCGCCGACGCCGTGCAGCGGGGTCAGGGCCACCCGCACCGAGCCGGTGGCGCGCCGCACCCCGGCCGCGCGTTCGATGTAGCGCGCAACCAGGTCGGTGCCCGCGGGCGCCACCGGATTTCGGGCGATCTGATCGGCGGGAGGCGCTGTGGCCATTGCGATTTCGATCTCGGTGTCGCTGGGGGAGATGATCTGGATGCCGCCGTCGAGGTACACCTTGTAGCCATTGTCGCCCGGCGGATTGTGCGAGGCGGTGATCTGGATCCCGGCGGCGGCGCCGGTCCGGCGCACCGCGTAGGCGACCACCGGGGTGGGCACCGCACCGGGCAGCAGCAGCACCGAAAATCCCTCGGCAGCAAGGATTTCCGCGGTCACCGTGGCGAAGATCGCCGAGCCGTGCCGGGCGTCACGCCCGACGATCACCTGCGAGCCGGCCAGGCCGCGATCGGTAAGCACCTGCGCCACTGCCCACGTCGCGCGGGAGACGACCGCGACGTTCATGGCGTCCGGGCCGCCGCGTACCGGGCCGCGCAATCCCGCGGTGCCGAACGTCAGGGGACGGGCGAAACGTGCGCGGAGCTCCTCGGGTGAGCACGCCGCGAGCTCGGCAGCAGTCGTCGGGTCAGGGTCGTGTGCGATCCACTCCTGCGGCATCACCCGACCCATTCTGCTAAATCCGGGCGATAATTTCGGCCAGCAATGTGCCGATCCTGGCCGCCGACGCGGCCCCGGCCGCCATCACCTCGGCATGGCTCAGCGGAGCACCGGTGATCCCGGCCGCCAGGTTGGTCACCAGCGAGATGCCCAGCACCTCGGCACCGGCCGCGCGCACCGCGATCGTTTCGTGCACCGTCGACATGCCGACCAGGTCGGCGCCCAGCGTCCGCAGCATCCGGATCTCGGCCGGCGTCTCGTAGTGCGGCCCGGGCAGGCCGGCGTACACGCCTTCGGTCAGCTCGGGGTCGGCGTCGCGGGCGAGTTCGCGCAGCCGCGGGGCGTAGGCATCGGTGAGGTCGACGAACTGGGCGCCGATCAGCGGCGAACGCGCGGTCAGGTTCAGGTGATCGCTGATCAGCACCGGCTGGCCGACCCGCATGCCGGTGCGCAACCCGCCGGCCGCATTGGTCAGCACCACGATGCCGGCCCCGGCCGCACAGGCCGCCCGCACCGGGTGCACGACGTGGCTCAGGTCATGGCCCTCGTAGGCGTGCACGCGCCCGGCCAGCACCAGCACCCGGTGCGCGCCGATGCGCATCGACAACAGCTCGCCGGGATGGCCGGCCGCGCGCGGCGGCGCGAAGCCGGGAATTTCGGCCTGGGGCAGCACGACGTCGGCGCAGCCCAGCTTCGCGATCGCCGGCGACCATCCCGAACCCAGGACGATCGCGACATCGTGCTCGTCAACCCCGGTTTTCTCGCGGATGGAATTTGCCGCGCGCTGCGCGAGTTGTGCACTCTCGGATGCAACGTCGGTCACACTGCGCGAGCTTAGCTTCGCTATATATGTCAGGATCTCCCGCATGAGTTTTGGTAGGTGGCCGGTTGTCGGCGCGCTCGTTGCTGTTGCGGTCTCGGTGGCCGCGCTCCTCAGTGGTCCGGCACCGAAGGCCAGGGCGGATTGCCCGGACGTCCAGCTGATCTTCGCTCGGGGTACCAATGAGCCACCCGGCCTGGGCGCCGTGGGTGATGCGCTCTTCGGTGCGCTGCAGGGCTCGCTGGGCGGTCGCAGCTTCGACAACTACGCGGTGAACTATCCGGCCAGCTACAACTTCCTGCAGACCGGTGACGGCGCCAACGACGCCCGCGATCACATCGCGGCGATGGTCGACCAGTGCCCGGCCACCCACCTGATCCTGGGCGGCTTCTCGCAGGGCGCCGCCGCGGTCTCGATGCTGGCCGGGGTGCCGCCGCTGGGCAACACCATCGGTGAGTTCGGGTCGGCCCCGGCGCTGGACCCCGGCCTGGCCAACAAGATCAGGGCGGTCGCCGTGTTCGGCAATCCCGGCAACCGGTTCAACACCCCGCTGTCGACGGCGGGCGCGTTCGCCGGCCGCGCCATCGACCTGTGTGCCGCCGGTGACCCGGTCTGCGTCGTCGGCGGTCGCGACCGCGATGCCCACCACGACTATTCGGCACCGCCGTTCCCCGGCCAGGCGGCGGGATTCGTGGCCGGACGGGTGTAGCCGCGCTCGGGGCGGTCCGCCGCGGCTTGGTTCGATGAGATACTGCGAGGATGCCCACAAACACCGCATTGGACAGCGTCGAGGACGCAGTGCGGCGTCGTGGCGGCGATCTTGTCGAGTTGTCGCACGCAATCCACGCCGAGCCCGAGCTGGCCTTTGCCGAACACCGCAGCTGCGCTAAAACGCAGGCACTGGTCGCGGAGCGGGGCTTCGAGGTCACCGGAGCCCCCGGCGGGTTGGACACCGCCTTCCGCGCCGACTTCGGCAGCGGACCGCTGGTGATCGGGGTCTGCGCCGAGTACGACGCCCTGCCCGAGATCGGACACGCCTGCGGTCACAACATCATCGCGGCCTCGGCGGTCGGAACCGCGCTGGCGCTGGCCGAGGTGGCCGACGAGCTCGGTCTGACCGTGGCCCTGGTCGGTACCCCGGCTGAGGAGGCGGGCGGCGGCAAGGCGCTGTTGCTGGAGGCCGGCACGTTCGACGACGTCGCGGCGGCCGTGATGCTGCATCCCGGGCCGACCGACATCGCCGCCGCCCGTTCGCTGGCCTTGTCCGAAGTGACCGTCGACTACCGCGGCAAGGAATCGCACGCCGCCGTCGCCCCGCATCTGGGCGTCAACGCCGCCGACGCCATCACCGTCGCGCAGGTCGCGATCGGCGTGCTGCGCCAGCAGCTGGCGCCCGGGCAGCTGGTACACGGGATCGTCACCAACGGCGGGCAGGCGGTCAACGTCATCCCCGGCCACGCGGCAGTGCAGTACGCGATGCGGGCGGTCGAGCTGGATTCGCTGCGAGAGCTGGAGGGCCGCATGTTTGCCTGCTTTGCCGCAGGCGCCCTGGCCGCCGGGTGCGAATACGAGATCAGCACGCCGTCGCCGGCTTACGCCGAGCTCAAGCCCGACCGATGGCTGGCCGAGATCTGCCGGGAAGAGATGCGCCGGCTGGGGCGGGATCCGGTGGCGCCCGAGATCGAGACGGCGCTGCCGATGGGCAGTACCGACATGGGCAACGTCACGCAGGTGCTGCCGGGCATCCACCCGGTGATCGGTGTCGACGCCGGTGGCGCGACGGTGCATCAGCGCGCATTCGCCGCGGCCGCCGCCGGCCCGAGTGCGGACCGCGCGGTGATCGACGGCGCGGTGATGCTGGCGCGCACGGTCGTCCACCTCGCCCAGGACAGCGCCGAACGTGACCGGGTGCTGGCCGGAGTCCAACGTCGGGCCGCCACATGAGCCTGCTCGACGCCGCCGAATCCTGGCTGGCCGCGCACTACGACGACATGGTCGAGTGGCGCCGGCACATCCACCGCTATCCGGAGCTGGGCCGGCAGGAGTACGCCACCACGCAGTTCGTCGCCGAGCGGTTGGCCGACGCGGGTCTCAACCCGAAGGTGCTCCCCGGCGGTACCGGGCTGACGTGCGATTTCGGGCCCGAACAGGAGCCCCGGATCGCGCTGCGGGCCGACATGGACGCGCTGCCGATGGCCGAGCGGACCGGGGCGCCGTATGCGTCGACGATGCCGAACGTCGCACACGCCTGCGGCCACGATGCGCACACCGCGGTCCTGCTGGGCACCGCACAGGCGCTGGCGTCGGTGCCCGAACTGCCGGTCGGGGTGCGGTTGATCTTTCAGGCCGCCGAGGAGCTGATGCCCGGCGGCGCCATCGATGCGATCGCCGCCGGGGCGCTGACCGGGGTGTCGCGGATTTTCGCGTTGCATTGCGATCCCCGCCTCGAGGTCGGCAAGGTCGCGGTCCGGCAGGGCCCGATCACCTCGGCCGCCGACCACATCCACATCACGCTGTATTCGCCGGGCGGCCACACCTCACGGCCGCACCTGACCGCCGACCTGGTTTACGGTCTCGGCACCCTGATCACCGGGGTACCCGGCGTCTTGTCGCGGCGTCTCGACCCCCGCAACGGCACCGTCCTGGTGTGGGGCGCGGTCAACGCCGGGGTGGCCGCCAACGCCATCCCGCAGAGCGGCCAGCTGTCCGGCACGGTGCGCACCGCCAGCCGGCACACCTGGCTGGAGCTCGAGGCGATCATCGGCCAGGCCGTGGATTCGCTGCTGGCGCCGCTGGACATCGAACACACGATGCAATACCGGCGGGGCGTGCCCCCGGTGGTCAACGAGGAGGTCTCGACGCGCATCCTCACCCACGCGATCGAGGGAGTGGGCCCCGACGTGCTGGCCGACACTCGCCAGTCCGGCGGCGGCGAGGACTTCTCCTGGTATCTGGAGGAGATTCCCGGCGCGATGGCGCGACTGGGTGTGTGGCCGGGCGAGGGCCCGCAGCTGGACCTGCACCAGCCGAATTTCGATCTCGACGAGCGCGCCCTGGGGGTCGGACTGCGCGTGATGGTCAACATCATCGAGCAGGCGGCCCATTTCCCCGAGGGTTAATGCGGGACGGTCAGCCGTCCCATCTCGACGAAGATCGAGTCGCGCAACGCGTCCGCCGACAAATCCCGCAGGCCGAACGCCGAGCGGATGAAGGATTCGAACAACTGCCAGCCCAGCAGCAAGGCGACGGCGTGCGCGGTGGCCAGTCGGGCCGCGTCGTCGCTGTCGTGTAGGGGCCGTACCTCGGCGAGTAGCCGATCGGCGGCCGGAAAGCTGGTTTGCAGCTGGGCCACCGGATAGCCGTCCAGTAGCGCCTGGCTGAGGATGCGCAGCTGGCGGGTGCCGGCGGTAGCGATCTCGGGTAACTCCGCGCCGGCGTCGATCAGCTTGCTCAGCGCTGCTGCCTCGTGGTTGAGCACCGCTCCCACCAGCTGTTCTTTGTTGCCGAAGTGGCGGAAGACGAGGCCGTGGTTGACCCGGGCCCGGGCCGCGATATCGCGGATGGACGCGGCCGCCGGTCCGCGCTCGGCGAACAGGTCCGCGGCGCTCTCGAGGATCGCGGCGACGACTTCGTCACGTCCCGTCGGTACCTCGCCGGCCGGGCTTGCACTCGGTGTCGTCACGCGGGCGTGCCGGGGCCGATGTTGCGGGCCGGTCGGGTCCGCAAATCGTGCACGTATTCCATTGGCGCGCCGGCGATTTCGGCAGCATCGGCCATCACGCCCAGGTACCGTGCCGACGGCAGCCCGCCCTCCCAGGCGTCGAGCACGTAGAGCCACGCCAGCACGGGATCGGTGTCGGTGTCCGACGACGTGCGTTCGACCCGGCATCTGATCTTTTTGTGGATGCCGAACTCGGAGCCCTCCCACCGGTCCAGGCTCATCTCGTCGGCCGGCGTCATGTCGTACAGCACGACGAACACCTTGGAATCGGGGTCCTCGACGACGGTGGCCAGCGCGCCTTCCCAGCCGATGTCCTCGCCGCCGAAGGTCAGCCGCCACCCGTGCAACCAGCCCGTTCCGGCCATCGGGGAGTGGGGTGCACGCTGCTGCATCTGCTCGGGATGCATGTTTGATCCGTAAGCGGCGTAGAGCGGCACGGGTGAAAGCTTAAACGGCGGGTGCCCGCCCGGTATTCATCCGGCCGTCCGGCGGGTTCTTGGATAGGTTAGGGCTGTGGTGACCCGCATCGTGATCCTCGGTGGAGGCCCGGCCGGTTACGAAGCCGCGCTGGTGGCCGCCACCTCCCACCCCGACACCACCGACGTCACCGTCATCGACTCCGAAGGGATCGGCGGGGCGGCGGTGCTGGACGACTGCGTGCCGTCCAAGACGTTCATCGCGTCGACCTGGCTGCGCACCGAACTGCGCCGCGCGCCCCGACTGGGCTTCGACATCGACATCGACGACGCCAAGATCTCGCTGCCGCGGATCCACAAACGGGTCAGGACGCTGGCCGCCGAGCAGTCCGCCGACATCACCGCCGACCTGCTCAGCAAGGGCGTGCGAGTGGTCTCCGGGCGTGGCGAGCTCTGCGATTCGACCCCCGGCCTGGCCCGGCATCGCGTCAAGGCAACGGCGGCCGACGGCACGGTCACCGAGCACGACGCCGACGTCGTCCTGATCGCCACCGGCGCCAGCCCGCGGGTGCTGCCGTCGGCCCAACCCGACGGCGAACGGATCCTGACCTGGCGCCAGCTCTACGACCTGGAGGCGCTGCCCGAGCACCTGATCGTGGTGGGCTCCGGCGTCACCGGCGCCGAGTTCGTGCACGCCTACACCGAGTTCGGCGTGCCGGTGACGGTGGCGGCCAGCCGCGACCGGGTGCTGCCCTACGAGGACGCCGACGCCGCGCTGGTCCTCGAGGAGGCGTTCGCCGAACGCGGCGTCGACCTGATCAAGAACGCCCGCGCGGAATCCGTCGTCCGCACCGAGACCGGGGTCCTGGTCACCATGACCGATGGCCGGACCGTCGAGGGCAGCCATGCGCTGATGACGATCGGGTCGGTGCCCAACACCAGCGGCCTCGGCCTGGAGCGTGTCGGCATCGAGCTGGGCCGCGGCGACTATTTGAAGGTGGACCGGGTGTCGCGGACGACGGTGCCCGGCATCTACGCCGCCGGCGACTGCACCGGCCTGCTGCTGCTGGCCTCGGTGGCCGCCATGCAGGGCCGGATCGCGATGTATCACGCGCTGGGCGAGGGTGTCAGCCCGATCCGGTTGCGCACGGTGGCTTCGACGGTGTTCACCCGCCCCGAGATCGCGGCCGTGGGCGTGCCGCAAACCATGATCGACGACGGCTCGGTGCCGGCCCGCACGATCATGCTGCCGCTGCGGACCAACGCGCGGGCCAAGATGTCCGGCCTGCAGCAGGGCTTCGTGAAGCTGTTCTGCCGGCAGGCCACCGGCGTGGTCATCGGCGGCGTGGTGGTGGCGCCGATCGCCTCCGAGCTGATCCTGCCGATCGCGGTGGCCGTGCAGAACCGCATCACGGTCAACGAGCTGGCGCAGACGCTGGCCGTGTATCCGTCGTTGTCCGGGTCGATCACCGAGGCCGCTCGTCGGCTGATGGCGCACGACGATCTCGATTAGCCTTGCCAAGTGAGGAGTCCGTTCCCGTGAGTGACCCGTTGTCCACGCTGGGCCCGCAGCAACGCGCGGCGGCCTGGCAGCGCCTCGGCACCGAGCAATTCGACGTCGTCGTGATCGGCGGCGGGGTAGTGGGCTCCGGGTGCGCGCTGGATGCCGCCACCCGCGGGCTCAAGGTGGCGCTGGTCGAGGCCCGAGATTTCGCCTCGGGGACCTCGAGCCGCTCGTCGAAGATGTTCCACGGCGGGCTGCGCTACCTCGAACAGCTGGAGTTCGGGCTGGTGCGCGAGGCGCTGCACGAGCGTGAGCTGTCGCTGACCACGCTGGCACCGCACCTGGTCAAGCCGCTGCCGTTTCTGTTCCCGCTGACCCGTCGGTGGTGGGAGCGGCCCTACACCGCGGCGGGCATCTTCCTCTACGACAGCCTGGGTGGAGCGAAATCCGTTCCCGCGCAGAAGCATTTGACCCGCGCCGGCGCGCTGCGACTGAGCCCGGGCCTGAAGCGCAGCTCGCTGATCGGCGGGATCCGCTACTACGACACCGTCGTCGACGACGCCCGGCACACCATGACGGTCGCGCGCACCGCCGCGCATTACGGCGCGGTCGTGCGGTGCTCGACACAGGTGGTCGCGCTGCTGCGTGAGGGCGACCGGGTGATCGGGGTGCGGGTGCGCGACTCCGAGGACGGCTCGGTGACCGAGGTGCGCGGTCACGTCGTGGTCAACGCGACCGGGGTGTGGACCGACGAGATCCAGGCGCTTTCCAAGCAGCGCGGCCGCTTTCAGGTGCGCGCCTCCAAGGGTGTGCACGTGGTGGTGCCGCGAGACCGGATCGTCAGCGATGTCGCGATCATCCTGCGCACCGAGAAGTCGGTGATGTTCATCATTCCGTGGGGTAGCCACTGGATCATCGGGACCACCGACACCGACTGGAATCTCGACCTGGCTCACCCGGCGGCGACCAAGGCCGACATCGACTACATCCTGGGCACCGTCAACACCGTGCTGGCCACGCCGCTGTCGCATGCCGACATCGACGGGGTATATGCGGGACTGCGGCCGCTGCTGGCCGGGGAGAGCGAGGAAACCTCCAAGCTGTCCCGTGAGCACGCCGTCGCGGTGCCCGCGCCCGGCCTGGTCGCCATCGCCGGCGGGAAGTACACCACCTACCGGGTGATGGCCGCCGACGCGATCGATGCCGCGTCGCAGTTCGTTCCGGCCCGGGTGGCGCCCTCGATCACCGAGAAGGTGAGCCTGTTGGGCGCCGACGGTTATTTCGCCCTGATCAACCAGGTCGAGCACGTCGGCGAACTCGTCGGCCTGCATCCGTACCGGGTGCGTCATCTGCTGGACCGCTACGGCTCGCTGATGGACGACGTGCTGGCGCTGGCCGCCGATCGTCCCGAACTGCTGACCCCGATCAAGGACGCGCCGGGCTACCTGTTGGTGGAGGCGCTGTATGCCGTCGCCGCCGAGGGGGCCCTGCATCTCGAGGACATCCTGGCCCGGCGGATGCGGATCTCGATCGAATACCCGCACCGCGGCGTGGACTGCGCCCGCGAGGTCGCCGAACTGGTGGCTCCCGTGCTGGGCTGGAGCGCCGGAGACGTCAACCGCGAGGTCGCGAACTACACCGCGCGGGTGGAGGCCGAGATCCTGTCGCAGGCCCAGCCCGACGACGTGTCGGCCGACGAGCTGCGGGCCAGCGCGCCCGAAGCGCGTGCCGAGATCCTCGAGCCGGTTCCTTTAACGTGAACCGGCCGTGAGGCCCGCCCCGCTGCCGGTGCGCGACGGATTGGGGCCCGCGCGGGTACGGCTGCACGGCGGGGCGGTGCTGGCCGAGCTGACCGCGCGGTTCGGTGAGCAGGCCCGGGCCAAGGTCCTCGCCGGTGAGGTCGTCGACGCCGACGGGACGGTGATCGACGAGGCCACCGTGTTGCCCACCGGCGCCAGCGTCTACCTGTACCGCGACCTGCCCGACGAGGTGCCGGTTCCGTTCGACATCCCGGTGCTCCATCGCGACGACGACATCGTGGTCGTCGACAAGCCGCATTTTCTGGCCACCATGCCCCGGGGCAGCCACGTCGCGCAGACCGCGCTGGTGCGGCTGCGCAACGAGCTGGGACTGCCCGAGCTCAGCCCCGCGCACCGGCTGGACCGGCTGACCGCCGGGGTGCTGGTGTTCACCGTCCGCCGCGAGGTGCGCGGCGCCTACCAAATGCTGTTCGCCCGCGGCGAGGTGCACAAGACCTACCTGGCCCGCGCGGCGGTCGATCCCGCTGTGGCGTTGCCACGTGTGGTAAGAAGTCGAATTATCAAGCGCCGCAGCCACTTACAAGCCATAATCGAGCCGGGCGAGCCCAACGCGGAGACGCTGGTGGAACTGCTCTCGCCGGACGGACTGTACCGGCTGACGCCGCGCACCGGGCGCACTCATCAGTTGCGGGTGCAGATGGCGTCGCTGGGGTTGCCGATCATCGGAGATCCGTTGTATCCCAAGGTGATCGACGTGCCCGCCGACGATTTCAGCACTCCGCTGCGATTGCTGGCGCAGCGCATCGAGTTCGACGATCCGTTCACCGGGGCGCGCCGTATGTTCCTCAGCCGCCGCGACGCAGGATGACCTTGCGGATCTCGCTGACCCACAGCACCGTGCTGGACATGGCGATGCACACCAGCCACTGACCCACCGACAGCGGCTCGGTGGTGAAGGCCGTATTCAGCAGCGGCAGCTGCACCACGGCCACCTGTAGTAACGCCGAGAAGGCGATCGCCGCCCACAGCCAGCCGTTGGCGAACAGGCCACGAAACACGGTCTGCGTCTCCGAGCGGGCATTGAGGGTGTTGAACAGCTGGCTGAGCACCAGCACGGTGAAGCCGGCGGTGCGGGCCGTGTCGAGCGACGACGGCATCGGGCCGCCCGGGACGTAGAGGTGGATCGTCAGCAGTGTCGCGGCCGCGACGGCCGCGCCGATCACGACGATGTTGTTCCACATCCGCCCGTCGATGACCCGATCCGACGCCGCCCGGGGCGGCAGGCCCATCAAGTCCTCGGTTTGCGGGTCCGCGCCCAACGCCAGGGCCGGCGCGCCGTCGGTGAGCAGGTTGATCCACAGAATCTGGGTGGCCAGCAGCGGTAACGCCACGGTGTGCGCTTGCGAGAGGCCGATCGCGCCGGCCAGGACCACTCCGAAGAACACGGTCAGGACTTCGCCCATGTTCGAGGACAACAGGTATCGCAGGGACTTCTTGATGTTGGAGAAGATGCCGCGGCCCTCCCGGATGGCCCGCACGATCGTCGCGAAGTTGTCGTCGGCGAGAATCATCTTCGCCGCTTCTCTGGCGACGTCAGTCCCGGTGCGGCCCATGGCGATTCCGATGTCCGCCGATTTCAGGGCGGGTGCATCGTTGGTCCCCTCGCCGGTGACGGCCACGATCTCGTGGTCGGCCTGCAGGGCGCCGATGATGCGCAACTTGTCGGCCGGACCCAGCTGCGTGTACTGCGAGTGCCGGCGCACCGTTTGCCGGAGCTGATCATCGTCCTGCGCGGCGATCTCCGCCCCGGATACCGCCGTCTCGTTGTCTTCGATGCCGAGTTCGCGCGCGATGCGTGCCGCCGCCCGGGGATGGTCGCCCGTGATCATCACGACCCGGACCCCGGCGCGGTGGGCGTCGGCGATGGCCGTGGCAGCTCCTGGGCGAGGGGGATCGGTGAGGCCGACCATGCCCAGGTACGCCATCGGCTGGTCGGGCCGGTCGGCACGGGCCACCGCGACCGCGCGCAGCCCGTCGTGCGTGAGCCGCTCGGCGCCGCACCGGATGGTCGCCTTCGTCGCGTCGTCCAGTGGTAGGAGTCGATCATCGATCCGCACATATGTGCAGCGCGCCAGCACCGCATCCGGCTCGCCCTTGGTCACGCTCGTCGACGTGGGTGGTGACGCCGGTCTAGCACGGAGCTTCGTCCGCGCAACCAGGAAGGCCGCCTCGATGGGATCCCCCTCGGCAATCCAGCGACCACCCTGTTCCCTAAGCGAGGCAGCCGCACCGGCGGCGCCGGCGCCGAGCACCAATACGGTTTGGCGCCAAAGGCTCTCGCCTTCCCGAAGCGGGACCCCGTCGTGCTCGAAGCTGCCTTCGGGCCGGTATCCCGCACCCGTGACGTTGACATCCCCGAGCGGGGTGAGGATTCGTACGACCGTCATCTCCCCGGTCGTGAGGGTGCCGGTCTTGCCGGAGCACACCACCGAGGCCGATCCCAGGGTTTCGGCCGACGAGAGTTGTTTGACGACGGCGTTTTCGTCGGCCATCCGCCGTGTTCCCAGCGCGAGCACGACCGACATGATCGCGGGCAGCCCCTCCGGCACGGCGGCCACCGCCAGCGAAACGCCGAGCAGCACCGCGGTGACCACATCGTGGGCGCTGTGCACGCCGAAGACGATGAAGATGCTCGCGATCACCACGGCGCCCAGAACCAGCACGGCGATCCCGAGGACGCGGCTGGCACGGTTGATCTCACGCTGCAAGGGCGTCTCGTTGTCGTCGACCGCGCGCACCAGGCCGGCGATCTGACCTGTCTGCGTTGCCATCCCCGTGGCGGTCACCACCGCGCGCCCGGTGCCCTTGGCGACCGCCGTGCCTTTGAACACCATGCCGGCCTTCTCGTCCAGCGCCGTCGCCTCGGCCAGGGTCCGCGGATCTTTGCGGGCCGGCTCACTCTCCCCGGTCAACGCGCTCTCCAGCACCTCCAGCCCGTCCGTTGACAGCAGCCTGGCATCGGCGGCCACGGCGTCGCCCTCCGTCAGCAGCAGCACGTCACCGGGCACCACTTCGCTTGCGGCAACCCTGCATTCGATCCCGTCGCGAACGACGGTCGCCGTGGTCGTCGTCATCCGCGCCAAGGCATCGACCGCGCGCTCGGCGTGGGCCTCCTGCCCGTAACCCAGTGCGGCGTTGAGGACCAGAATGACCCCGATCACCAACGCATCGACCGGCCATTCGGTGGCCCCCTCGATGGCCCACACCGCAAGGGAGGCGAGGAGGGCGGCCAGCAGCAGGTAAATCAGCGGACTGCGGAACTGGCTGACGATCTTCTTCCACTTTGGCAGCGGCGGGACACGTTCGATGTCATTGGGTCCCACCGCGACGAGTCGGCGAGCGGCCTCGTGCGCGGTCAAGCCGGCTTCGGGATCGGTCCGGAGACGTTGGACGACGACCGGCGGATCGAGAAGCGCGGGATCAGGCTCGACCAGGGCACACACGTGTCATCGGCCGCTCGCCGAGGCGGCTGAGGAGGCCTTGCGCCGGGACTCGATCATGCGGTTGAGCACGATGTGTTCGACGAGGATCGGCACAAAGGTCTGCACCGGCGCGTTGACGAATTGTTGGGCGGCCTCTTGGCACCAGTCCTTGATCTGGGCGGTGCGCCGATCGTCATCGAGCCCCTCGTGCCGGGCCAGCTTGTCGGCGACCTCCACCACGGACCGCGCGACCGTTGCACGACCGGCCGGGGCGGCGTCGGTGGGTACCTGCACCTTCGCCAATGCGTCTCGGGCAACCTCTTCATCGGTGTCCGGACGGATTACGTGCAGGGTGAGGTGACGGCCGTCTTCGCCGATCAGGATGACACTGGCCGGCTCGTCACTGATGAAGCCCAGCAATTCGATTGTGTGCCCGGCGATCTCGGCCAGGGGCGGTGTTTCGTCCCAGCCGTTACGGCGGTAACCCACCATCACGACCTGTCCCAGTCGATCGGACACCGACGCCACCAGGTCGGGCAACTCCTCGACCAGGTTCTGCGACCGCGGCCACCAAGCTCCGTCGAGATGCTCCGAGGCGGCTCGGTACGGCGTGAGCTGCAATCGTGAATTGCCGTTACTGCCAACCACTTTCGACTCCTTGGGTTAGTCGGGCCAACTCGTCGCCCGAGATTTGTCGTTGGATAAGCTCAGCTGCCCGCCGCAGCAGGCGGGGAGCAATCGCGGGCAGCGCACTGGCCACCGCGGCCCCGAGCAGGGCCTGACTCCAGGCCAACGGGTCTACCGGGGTGCAGCCGAACAGCTGGCTGAGTCCCGGAGTGCTGACCACCACCACCAGCACTCCCAGCGAACCGACCGACGTCAACACCACCATCGGCGCCTGGGAGTCGATCAGAGTCTGGGCAAGTTGCGTGCTCACCAGCGCGATCAGCCCGACGGTCGCGGCGCGCTGCGGCATGCCGGTTGCGCTGGCCATCGTCCAGGCCAGCGTGGCGCCGATCGTGGTGGCGGCTCCGCGAATCCCGATCGCGCGCCACATCGCCGCCTCGTCGCGGTCCTCATCGGTTTTGCCCGTCTGCGGGCTGACGGCCAACGCGGCGGCCGGTAGCGCGTCCGTCAGCATGTTGACCAGCAGCATCTGCCGGGCGTTGAGCACCGACCGCCCGGTCAACAGGGCGGTCATCGTCGCGAAGCACGCTTCGCCGAGGTTGCCGCCCAACAGCATCGAGACCGCCGAGTGCACCCGCTGCCACAACTGCCGGCCTTCGTCGAGAGCATCGAGCAGCGCCTCGATCCGTTCGTCGAGCAGCACCACGTCGGCCGCACTGCGTGCCGCATCGCTGCCGCGGGCCGCCACCCCGATGCCCACGCTCGCCGCCCGGATCGCGGCGGCGTCGTTGACGCCGTCCCCGACCATCGCCGTCACCAGGCCCGCGCGCTCGAGGGTCTGAACCACGTCGATCTTGTCTTCGGGCGTCATCCGCGCGAAGACCACACAGGATTTGACGGTCTGCGCCCGCTGGTCGGCGGACAGCGCTTCCCAGTCGCTGCCGGTGATCACCTGATCGGCGCTCACGTCGATGCCCAGCTCCTGGGCGATCACCCGCGCGGTGCAGGGATGATCACCGGTGATCAACCGGACCGCGATGCCGCGCTCGGAAAGGCTCTGCAGCAGGGCGCGGGCCGTCGGCCGCGGCGTGTCAGCCAGGCCGATCAGGCCGACCGGGGTGAGGCCGGACGTGCACACGCTTTCCAGATAGCCGGGGTTGGCCGCGGCGGCCGCTGCCTGGTGCGGGGTGAGTTCGCGCTCGGCAACCGCCAGCACCCGAAGACCATTGGCCGCCATCTCGTCGACCTGCTGTGCCAGCGGCTGGTCGTCATGCCGCAGCGCCGACGAAAGCGCCTCGGGTGAGCCCTTGATGGTCAGTCGAGTGCCCACCAGCGCCGCGGCGAAGGGCCGGCCGGATGACTGGAACGGCAGGAACGCGTCGCGGCTGGGCCGCGGTGGTGGCGGCAACCCGTCACCTCGCAGCTGCGGGTCGTCGGCGGCTTGGGTGATGGCGTCGTCGGTGGCGTGGTCGACACGGTGGGTGTGCCTGGCATAGCTCGTGCTCACCGCCGCGTCGAGCACCTGCGCCGGGGTGTAGCCGGCCATCGGGTGCACCGATTTGACCCTCAGCCGGTTCTCGCTGAGCGTCCCGGTCTTGTCGAAGCAGACCACGTTCAACCGGGCCAGCGCTTCGATCGAGTGCGGATTGCGGATCAGGACCGATCGGCCGGTGAGCCGCCGGGCCGCGGACAGCTGGGCCAGGGTGGCGACCAACGGCAACCCCTCCGGAATCGCCGCGATGACCAGGGTGACCGCACTGGACATCGCGTCGCGCAACGGTGTGCCGCGCAACAGGCTGATCAGCCCGACCAGGCCGCCGCTGGCCACGCTGAACGGCAACGCCCGGCCGGTGATGTGGCGCAACTGCCGCTGCAGGCCGACCTCTTGCAACTTCCGCGGGGCCATCGCCAGCGCTCGGCGCATCTCCGAGCGCGAGCTCGCCGCGGTGACCACGGCCACCGCGGTGCCGGCGACGATTGTGGTGCCGGCATAGATCATGCAGGTGCGCTCGGCGAGCGGGGCGCCCGGTGTGGGCTCGGTCTGCTTGGCCACCGGTAGCGATTCGCCGGTCAGCGTGGATTCGTCGACTTCGACATTGATCGCGCGCAGCAGTCGGGCGTCCGCCGGGACCACCTCGTCGGCCCGGACTTCGATGACGTCGCCGAGCCGCAGCCGTCTGGTGGCAACGTTCTCGTAGCGCTGGGCCTGCACTCGGCCCACGTAGCGGCGCGCGGGCGGATCCTGCACGGCCAGCAGGCGATCCAACGTGCGTTCGGCGTACAGCTGCTGCTCGGCCGACAACGCCGCGTTGGACAACAGGACACTGCCCACCAGGACCGCATCCAACGGGGAGCCGAGCAGCGCGCTGGCCAGCGCCCCGGTGGCCAGCAGCGGGGTGATCGGGTCCGCCAGGTCGCCGCGCATCTCGCCGACGAAGTCGCGGAGCAGCCCCCATGACGCGGCGGTGGCATCGTGCACCGCACGAACCGCCGGCCGCTGGGACCACCACGTTGGTACTTCCACCACGCGTTGGTCGGTGGGGCGGGGCAACAGTCGCTGCACTTCCGTCACGGGCAGTGCGTGCCATTCGTGGCTGGTCTCCGGCTCGGGCAGTGGATCGCGAAACGCCTTGGCGGCGGCCCGGTATCCGAGCCACAGGCTGGTGACCATGCCGATGTTGACCGACGTCGAACTGCGGCCTGGCACACCGGGAATCAACATCAAGGCACCGAGCGCCGACGCCGAGGCGGACAGCCGGACGGCACCCTCGGTGGCGGACCGGGCGGCGGGCAGTGCGTGCAGCACCCGCCAGACGCCGGTCAGGTCGTCCACGATCACGTCGGCATTCCATGGCGGCGGCTGCCCGTCGCGCAGCACGCCGATCGTGACGTCGGACCGGTGTGCGGCCCGCATCTCCGCCGTCGTCAGCAGCGCCACGGTGGCGCCGCCAGCCTTCAGTTCGGCCACCGCTGCCGCCACCGCGTGGTCGATCGAGCTGTCCGTGGGATAGAGCTGATCGAATCCCCTTGCCAGAGAACGTAACCCGTCGTCATCCAGCGAGAAGATCCGCGGCTGCGACCGGCGCGCTTCGGTCAGCACCGCCGCGGCGAACGGATCGCGGACCGGGCTGATCAGCGCCTCGCCCACACTGCCGGCGCCGGGGATGTCGGCCAGCTGGTGCCAGCCCGGCTTCAGCCCGTCACTTTCGAGTTCGGCCCGCACCGCTTCCCACGCGTGGGAACGTACCGAATTCTCCACGCCCAGAACGCGACTGACCATCAGCTCGTCGGTGTAAAGCGCTCGCGGGTCGATCATGATCGCGTCGATCCGATCGAGCGAGCGCAGCACGCGAGGGTGCAGCACCAGCGCGTCATGGTGGACGTTGAGGCCGCTGCTCATCGCACAGGCGAACGCCTCACGCACGGTGCGCAACGGCTTCGGAACGGTAGTGAGCGCGGCGGCACCGGCGGTGTCGAGATTGCGCGACAGCAGACCCACCAGCGCGCCGGCACCGAGGCCCGCCAGGCCGATGCGGTTCGCGTAGCGTTCCGCGGGGCCGTCGGGCGGGCGGGGCCGGTCCCGCGTCGTCAACGCCGCATCGTCCGGAATCGGTTGGCAGCCCAGTGTGGGTTCGTGCCGGGACCACGCCAACCGGCAACTCCACGCCTCCGCCGCCAGCAGGGTGTTGGTAGCCGCCTCGGCGGCCGCTGCCGTCGGCGAGACCGTCAGCGCGGCAGTAGCGGCGTTGACCAAACCGAACAACACGTCGGTTCCCTCCGGGCCGAGGCGTTGTTCCAGCTCTCGACGCACTCGCGGCAGGTGATCGGCCAGCGTCGGTACCACGGCCACCAAGTCGGGCATTCTGGGCAGGCGCAGCAGGCTGCCGGTCAGTGAAAGACCAAGGCCCACAGTGGCCGCCGTAGCCGCGACCATCCGTGCCACCAGCAGCGCATCGTCGCCCGGCAGCGAGGCCGGGTGTTGTCGCGCGGCGCCTACCCGGCCGCGCGATTCGGCGTTCTCGACGATCCGGCACAGGTCGGTCAGCGAGGGCGCATCGCGGGTATCCAGGGTGACCACGACCCGCGCCAGGGCGCGGTTGAGGAAGGCCGTGTGAACGCCGGGTGTCGCGCGGACGGCGGCCAGCACGTCGGTGGCGATGGTGCCGGCATGTTCCCCGCCGAGACCTCGCACCTCGATCCAGCACCGCGGCCCGCTGCGGCTGGTGCGCCGTGCTGCGGGACCGCCCAGCGCCTCGATCACCACCGCCGCCGTCGCGCGTGCCAGCGACGAAACATCCGGTGCGGCATGGGTTAACGTTCTGCTCATTCTCGCCGCCACGCCCGCACCGGCCAGCGCCGTGTGTGCGGCTCCGGTCGCGGCGACAACGCTTGCGCTAACGGCCATTTGAGTGCCGCCGACGGTCGCCCGCAACGGGCCGGCCACCAAGGCCAGGCCCGGCAAACCACGCGGCGTGATCACTTCGTCAGACTATGCGGCGCCGGCCCGAATCAGAGGAGGCCTAAGGCCCCCCTTCGGGGGCTTTCGTCCCTTGCGAGAGGTTCGCGAACAAAGCGAACATCGTTGACGGGCCACTCGCGTTCAGGGAGGTTTCACCGATGCGTACCGCTTATCACCGACAGCTGGCCGACCTGACCACGCAACTGGGCGAAATGTGCGGCCTGGCAGGTGTCGCGATGAAGCGCGCGACGCGGGCTCTGCTCGAGGCCGACCTCGTCGCCGCCGAGCAGGTGATCGGCGACCACGCGCGAATCGTGGCATTGCGGGCCCAGGTTGAAAAACAAGCCTTCGCGCTGCTGGTGTTGCAGCAACCGGTGGCCAGCGAATTGCGGGCGGTCTTCAGCTCGATACAAATTATCGCCGACGTGGAACGCATGAGCGCGTTGGCGGTGCATATCGCGAAGATCGCCCGGCGCGATCACCCCAAGCACGTCCTGCCCGCTGAAGTCGGCGAGTACTTCGCGGCGATGGCCAAGGTGGCAATTACGTTGGGCGACAGTGCGAAAAGCGCATTGATATCGTGTGATCCGCGACAGGCCGGTCTGCTTCACGAGCAAGACGACGCGATGGATGACCTTTATCGGGAGCTGTTCAGTGTGCTGATAGATCGGGAATGGCCGCACAGTGTCACCGTCGGTGTCGAAACGGCATTGCTGGGCCGCTTCTACGAGCGCTTCGCCGACCACGCCGTGGAGATCGGCCGTCGCGTCATCTTCATCAACAGCGGTGTGTTGCCGAGTGAGGATGAGATATCGGCGTACTGACGGCGGCGGGGGTCTATAAGTTGGTTATGAGCGAAGAACACGCGCTGGTCATTGTTGCCGGCTATCAGGGCCTCGATGCCGCCCGCCACGACTTTCAAACCCTGACCGACCGCGCCAAGGCCAAGAGCCTGCGGATGCGCGACGCGGTGCTGGTCGGCAAGGACGCCGAGGGAAATCGCGTGTTCGTCGACAGCGGCAATCGCCTGGGCCGTCGCGGCGCCAAGTGGGGTGCCGGCGCGGGCCTTGCCGCGGGCCTGCTGTCGCCGGCATCGGTGGTCACCGCGGCAGTCGGCGCCGCGGCCGGCGCCCTGGCGGGCACCTTCTTCAATCAGAAGGTCAAGGGCGGGCTATCCGACAAGATCGGCGAGCAGATGGCCGCCGACAGCGCCGTGATCGTTGTCCTGGCTCCGGGCGAATCGCGGCTTGCGGTCCAGCAGGCGCTGACCGGATCTCCGATGAAATCGGTTGCCGAGCTTGCTCATTCGACATTGCGCGGCTTCGGCGCGGCGCTAGGTGAGGCGATGGGCAAGTTCAGCCCGGACCGCACCCGGTTGCCGATACCCCAGCGCGGCTTCGGCGGCACCGTGGGCCGCACCGTGGCGGAGTCGGTGGGGGACTGGACGATCGTGCCCGGCGCCGCCGCGCCCGAGGGCGCGCCGAACGTGCTGATCGTGCTGATCGACGACGCCGGCTTCGGCGGGCCGGACACCTTCGGTGGCGCTATCCGCACCCCGACGCTGTCCCGGCTGGCACGTAACGGTCTGGCTTACAACCGATTTCACGTTACCGCGGTGTGCTCGCCGACCCGCGCGGCGCTGCTGACCGGACGCAACCACCACCGGGTCGGCTTCGGATCGGTGTGCGAGTTTCCGGGCCCTTACCCGGGCTACTCGACGGCCAAGCCGCGCAGCTGCGCCGCGCTGCCGCGGATTCTGCGCGACAACGGTTATGTCACTGGCGCTTTCGGTAAGTGGCATCTGACTCCGGACAACGTGCAGGGTGCCGCGGGTCCCTTCGACAACTGGCCGCTCGGCTGGGGATTCGACCACTTCTGGGGTTTCCCGTCGGGAGCCGCGGGCCAGTACGACCCGATTATCAGCCAGGACAATTCCGTGCTCGGCATACCGCAGGGCCAAGAAGGCAAGCCGTACTACTTCCCCGACGATCTCACCGACAAGGCCGTCCAGTGGTTGCACACCGTGCGGGCGGCCAACGCCACCAAGCCGTGGATGATGTACTACGCGACCGGCGCCACCCACGCGCCGCACCACGTGTTCGCCGAGTGGGCCGACAAGTATCGCGGTCAATTCGACGAGGGTTGGGATGTCTACCGGCAGAATACCTTTGAGCGACAAAAGCAGCTCGGGATCATTCCGCCCGACGCCGAACTCACCGAGCGGCCCGATCTGTTTCCGGCGTGGGACAGCTTGTCGCAGACCCAGCGCAAGCTCTATGCCCGGCAGATGGAGGTGTTCGCCGGTTTCTCGGAGAACGCCGACTGGAATGTCGGTCGCCTGCTGGACGCGATCGACGGTCTCGGCGAGTCCGACAACACGCTGGTTTTCTACATCTGGGGCGACAACGGCGCCAGCATGGAGGGCACCAACACCGGTTCGTTCAATGAGATGACGTTCATCAACGGCCTGGATCTCACCGCCGAGCAGCAGTTGGCACTCATCGAGCAATACGGCGGGATCGAAGCGCTGGGCGACGAGGACACCGCACCGCATTTCGCGAGTGCCTGGGCGCACGCCAACAACACCCCGTATCAGTGGGGCAAACAGATGGGCAGCCACCTCGGGGGCACCCGCGATCCGATGGTGGTGGCCTGGCCGAGCCGGATCCGGCCCGACGCTCAAGTGCGCGACCAGTTCACCCACTGCATCGACATTGCGCCAACGGTGTTGGAAGCCATCGGTTTACCGGAACCGAGCAGTGTCGACGGCTTCGACCAGGAGCCGATGGACGGCACCAGCTTTATCCACACCTTCGACGACTCGGCGGCACCAGAGCGGCACACCGTGCAGTACTTCGAGAACTTCGGCAGCCGCGCGCTGTACAAGGACGGCTGGTGGGCCTGCGCCCGGCTGGACAAGGCGCCATGGGATTTGTCGCCGCAGACGATGCAGCGCTTCGCGCCGGGCAACTACGACCCCGACGACGACGTCTGGGAGCTGTACTACCTGCCTGACGACTTCTCTCAGGCCAACGACCTGGCAGCCGAGCATCCCGACAAGCTCGCGGAGCTGATCGAGCTGTGGTGGCACGAAGCCGAAAAGAACCGGGTACTACCGCTTCTCGGCGGGCTGGCGGTGATGTTCGGCGACCTGCCGCCGCTGCCCACCACCGCGCGGTTCAGCTTCTCCGGCGGCGTGCAGAACATTCAGCGCGGGATGGTGCCGCGCATCTTCGGCCGTTCCTATGCGATCGAGGCGCGGCTGCACATCCCCGAGGCCGGGGCGCAGGGGGTGCTCGTCGCCAACGCCGACTTCATGGGCGGGTTCGCGTTGTGGGTCGACGCGCAGGGCAAGCTGCACCACACGTATTCGTTCCTCGGCGTCGAAACCTATCGGCAGGTGTCGACGGAGGCACTGCCCGTCGGGGATGTCACCGTGCGGATGCTGTTCGAGTCCGCCGAGCCCGTTGTCGGTTCGGGTGGACGCGTGACGCTATGGGCCGACGATCGGTTGATCGGAGAGGGTGAGCTGCCCCAAACGGTGAGTCTGGCTTTCACCTCGTATGCCGGGATGGACATCGGCCGCGACAACGGATTGGTCGTCGATCGTGAATACGAGGACAAGGCGCCCTACGCGTTCACCGGAACCGTCAAAGAGGTCGTGTTCGACCTGATGCCGGTTCCGGTGAACGCTGAGCAGGCGTTGCACGAGCACGCCGCTGTCCAAGCTGTCGGACAGGGGGCGGCCGGCTAGCCGTTGTCGCCAGGCAGCGCGCGGGTCAAGGCGTCGTGAATGCCCTGGTTAATGCGATCCGCGGCCAGTGGGCTGGCGAATGGGGGCGGTGCCCCGCAGGTACAGGAAAATTGGTTGAACACCACGTCCGCGCTGGCGGGTGCGGCGAGTCCAACCGTGGCACCCAGAACGACCGCGCCACCGATTATTATCTTCGTGATCATTTTTAGTCCTCCGTCTGTTCACCTGTTGTTAAAGTGTACGCACGGACGGAGGCGCAACGGCGTCGGCTCGCCGTTTTGTGGTGGTTTGTGGCCGTTTCGTTAGGTCGTCGGCGGTGCCGGCGGAGGTGCAGGCTCCGGCGGCGGTTTGTACTGCGGGCAGTAGGCGCGGATGGCCGCGCCGACGAAGTAGCCGGCGTCGTAGTCGGGCAGGCTGCTGCTGTTCATCACGTCGATGACGACTTCGTTGGGCGTCATCCCCTGGGCGAGGTACTCGCAGACCTTCCGCGCTGCCGCGATCGCAGCGGGGACGGACTCGTGGGTGATGCCGTCGGAAATCAGCAGCTGGATGAATTTGTCATCGTTCGCGTCCGCGTGGGCGACAGGAGCCAGCCCTGCGCCCAGCACGCCAAGCGATACGGCCATCGCAGCGACAAGTCGGGTGCCCGACGGAATCTTCAGGGAGCCGGGCTTGGCAATTTTCACGTTCCTCATCATCGCTCAAATCGCGATCGTTGCCAATGTGAGCAACTCTGGCCGAGAGTTGAACATGGTCGTTTTCAGCGCCGGCATATCCATCACCCGCCCGAGGTGATCGAACCGTCACTGCGGTAGGTAATTTGACCCCCATGCCGTATGGACGATTGCTGCCGCTGGCGCTGCTGGCGGTCTGTCTTGTCGGCTGCGGCGTGCAGCACGTATCGGCGGCCACGCCGCGCGATCTGGCCGGCAAGTTTCGATCCGGCGGCCTGGACCGCACCTATCTAATGCACGTGCCACCTGGCGATCCCGTCGGTTTGGTACTCAGCCTGCACGGCGGCGGCGGCAGCGGAAAGGGCCAGAAGGGTCTGACGGACTTCGACGCCGTCGCCGACGCCAACAACCTGCTGGTGGTTTACCCCGACGGCTACGACAAGAGCTGGGCCGACGGGCGGGGAGCGTCGCCCGCCGATCGCCGCCATGTCGACGACGTGGGCTTCCTGGTGGGGCTGGCCGACAAGCTGCGCAACGACTACAACATCGCGCCCGGGCACGTATTCGTCACCGGGATGTCCAACGGCGGCTTCATGTCCAACCGGCTGGCTTGCGATCGTGCTGATGTTTTTTCGGCGATCGCGCCGGTGGCGGGCACGCTGGGCGTCGGTGTGGCGTGCAATCCGTCGCAGCCGGTTTCGGTGTGGGAGGCACACGGGACCGCCGATCCGCTGGTGCATTTCAACGGCGGGGACGTACGTGGTCGCGGTGGGCTGAGCCACTCCATTTCGGTCAAAAGCATGGTGGACAAGTGGCGTTCGGCCGACGGCTGCCAGGGCGCCCCGGTGGCCCAGGTATTGCCCAACGTCGGCGACGGCACCGTCGTGCACCGCATCGAATCGACGGCGTGTGCGGCGGCCACCGAGGTGGTCTTCTATCAGATCGACAACGGCGGGCACACCTGGCCGGGCGGCAAGCAGTATTTGCCGAAGGCGGTCATCGGGCCGACCACGCGAGTGTTGGACGGATCCGAATCGATCGCGCAATTCTTCCTGGCGCATGCCCGCGACTAGTGGTCGCCGATTCGCATTGTTCCGCAGGATTTCCCGATCGGGTTGAGCAACGTGTTTCAGAAGTTCGCCCAGAATTTGGGATCAGCGCTGACAGGACGGACACCAGTAGGCCACCCGGGCGGCGGTGTCGTCGACGTTGATGCGCGTGCCGCAGCGCCGGCAGCTCTGCCCGGCGCGGCCGTAGACCCACAGCTGCCGGCCCGCCCGGGTGTCGCCGGTGGTGCAGCGGTTCCAGCGGAAGCGGTTGGCCCACAGCATGTCCCGGGCTCGCGACACTAAACGGCGCGGGTCTGCGATCGCGCTGACCGGTGCGGTGGGCAAGTGTCCACTGACGAAACACAATTCGTTGCAGTAGACGTTGCCGACCCCGGCCATCACCCGCTGGTCGAGCAACGCCTCGGCCAGCGGCCGGTCGGGGCTTGCGACCACGTTCGCCGCGGCGCGGTCGGGATCCCAGTCCGGGCCCAGTAGATCGGGTCCCAAATGGGCGACCGCTTCGCCGTCGCGATCGCGATCGAGAATCTCGAGCACGCCAAGATCGATGCCGACAGCGCGAATAGCGTTGGCCTCCAAGATAATACGCGCCCGATGGTCTATTCGCACCGGACGATTCCCGACTCGCCAACTGCCGTCCATCTTCAGATGTGAGTGGATGCTGGCCCGCCCGGCCCGGATGAACAGGTGCTTGCCGCGGCTGAGCACCTCGTCGACCACGGTGCCGGTCAGGTCGACGGTGGCGAATTGTGGCACCCGGACGTCGCAGCGGGTCAGCGTTTGCCCGGCCAGGTGCTCGCGCAGCAGGGCCGCGGTGTGCCAGACGGTGTCACCCTCGGGCATCGGTCATCACCGCAGCCGCATTCCGCGCGGGGTGCGCGCAAAGCCCGCTTCCGACAGTGCCTCGGTGACCGGACTCGGCCCGCCGGGCAGCGGCTGCAGTGCCGCCACCCCGTTGATGCGTTCGACCAGGATCGACTCCACGCGCCGGGCGGAGACCAGGTCGGCCAGCCCCTGGGCCGCCGCGTGGTGGGCGCCGGGATCGTCGGTGAACGTCAACAGCGACCGCCCGCCGCGCTCGAGGAACCAGGCCAGCTCGCCGTCGACCAGCACGACGAGCGCGCCGGCCTTGCGGCCCGGGCGCGGCCCGTCGGTCGCGGGCCAGGGCAATGCGGCCCCGTACGGGTTGGCGGGGTCGGCGGCGGCCAGCACGACCGCCCGGTACTCGGGTCGCTCCGGGTCGATCCCGTCGAGATAACTGCGCAGCCGGTCGACGGTCGAGGCCACGGCGAATTGGGCGCCGCCCAGCGACTCGACGAAGTATCCCCGCTGACACCGGCCGGCTTCTTCGAAGGTGCTCAGAACCTTGTACAAAGTGGCGAATCCCCCCGGCACATTCTCCGACATCACCGCGCCCCTGGTCAGCACGCCATGCCGGTTGAGCAGCAGTTCGGCTTGGTAATGGGCGCGCAGGGTGGAATCGGGCTCCGGCGCCGGCAGCGCCGACCAGCGCCCGGCCACGGTGGGGTCGGTGGTCCGGGAATGCGGATGCGCGACGCTGTACCGGCTCAGCCGCGGCGGCCGGCGGGTGCGGTGCGCGGGGGCCGAGCGCTTGCGAGTCCCGGCACCCGTCAGCACCGCGCGCACCGGGGCGAACGTGTCGCCGGTGATCCAGCCGGCCCAGATCAGTTCCCACAGCGCATCTTTGAGTGCGGCCTCGGAATGGCCGGTGTCGAGCTGGCGGAAAAAGTACGCACCGCCGCCGGCGAGGGTTTCCAGGATCGCGCGATGGGTGTCGGCGAGGTCGATCTCGTCGGGTGCCGTCAGGGTCAACGGCGCCGAATCGCCGGCGTGCAGCGCGATCCAGCCGTCACTGCCCGAGATCGACCCGGCGCCCGACCAGGTGACCTCCCCGGCCGCCAGCAGCTCGTCGAGCATCGCCGGTGAATAACCGGCCACCCGCGGCGCCAGCACCAGCGGCTCGAGCGCCGACGCCGGTATCCGCACTCCGGCCAGCTGATCTATCACGGCCATCAGCCCGTCCAGGCCGCTGGCCGCCGCTGCAAGGTGATGCCAGGCCGGCAGGAAGCGTCCGTAGGCGGCGGTGCTGACCGGCTCGACCTGAGCGCGCAGCGCCGCCAGCGAACGCCGTCGCAGTATCCGCAAAACGTCTGCGTCACACCATTGTTCGCCGCCCACACCGCCGCCGGAAGCGACGAAGTCGCCGCGCACCAGCCGGCCGTCACCGGCTAGCCGGTTCAGCACGTCGGCCGTCACCCGCAGCCCCAGCCCGAAGCGGGCGGCGGCCTCGGCCGTGGTGAACGGGGTGCGGGTGCGCGCGTAGCGGCCCAGCAGCTCGCCGAGTGGGTCGGCCACCTGCTCGGTGAAGGTGGCCGGGACGCCCAGCGGGACAGCCACCCCGACCGCGTCGCGCAGCCGGCCGATGTCCTCGATGGCCACCCACCAGCTGCGGCCGGCGAAGGACACCGTCAGCGCGCGCCGGGCGGCGCGCAGGCCTTCCAGCCAGCCGCCCACGTCGGCGACCTCGGACCGCGCGGCGACCTCGTCTTCGGTCAGCGGGCCCAGCAGCCGCAGCAGGTCGGCAACCGCCTCGGCGTCGCGCGCGGCCCGCTCGGCGGTCAGATGCTGCAACTGGCGGCCCGTCGCGGCGATGACGTCCGGGTCGAGCAGCTCGCGCAGCTCGACCCGTCCGAGCAGCTCGGCCAGCAGCGTGCTGTCCAGTGACAGGGCCGCGGCGCGGCGCTCGGCGAGTGGGGAATCGCCTTCGTACATGAACGCGCCGACGTAGCCGAACAGCAGCGACGCGGCGAACGGCGACGGCTTGGGTGTTTCGGCCTCGAGCACCCGCACCCGGCGGTTGGCGATGCCCGTCATCAAATCGACCAGCGCCGGGACGTCGTACACGTCCTGCAGGCATTCTCGGACGGTCTCCAGCACGATCGGAAAGTCGGGGTATTTGCGGGCCACGTCCAGCAATTGCGCGGCGCGCTGACGCTGGTGCCACAGCGGCGAGCGGCGGCCGGGGTGGCGCCGCGGCAGCAGCAGCGCACGCGCCGCGCATTCCCGGAAGCGGGACGCGAACAGTGCCGAGCCGCCCACTTCGGCGGTGACGATCGGGTCGATTTCGTCGGCGTCGAAGACGAAAAGCTCGGCGCCCAGCGGGGCGCCCTCCTGGCTGGAGAGCCCGGTGTCGGGCAGATGCACGACGATGCCGTCGTCGGAGGCGGTCGGCTTCTCGTCGATGCCGTAGCGCTCGGCCAGCCGCCGGCCCACCGCCAGCGCGAGCGGGCCATGGACGCGCAGCCCGTACGGCGAGTGCAAGATCACCCGCCAGTCGCCGAGCTCGTCGCGGAATCGTTCGACCACCAGGGTGGTGTCGGTGGGAATCGCCGAAGTGGCGGTCCGCTGGTCGTCGAGCAACACCCACAGGTTGTCGGTCGCGTAGTCGTTGAAACCCAATGCGGCGCAACGTGTTCCGAATTCTTCGCGGCTCAGCCCGGCAAGTTCGCCGGTGAACGCGCCCAGCGCCGCGCCGAGCTCGGCGGGGCGGCCTACGCCGTCGCCGCGCCAGAACGGCAGCCGGGCGGGCAGGCCCGGCGCCGGAATCACCAGCACCCGATCGTGGGTGATCTCGGTGATCCGCCAGCTGGTCGCCCCCAGCGAGATCACATCACCGGGCCGCGACTCGTAGACCATCTCCTCGTCGAGTTCACCTACTCGCGAAGGCTTTTCGGCTTCACTGGCCAGGTAGACGGTGAACATCCCGCGATCGGGGATCGCGCCGCCAGATGTGACGGCCAGCCGCTGCGCACCGGGCCGGGCGGTCAGCGTGCCGGTGTCGCGGTCGTAGACCAGGCGCGGCCGCAGTTCGGCGAAGTCGGTGGACGGGTATTTGCCGCTCAACAGGTCCAGGGTGGCCTCGAACACGCTGCGCGGCAGGGTCGAAAACGGGGCACTGCGCCGTACCGTGTCGAACCACCGGTCGGCGTTCAGCGGCTCGAGCGCGGCGGCGGCGACCGTCTGCTGGGCCAGGATGTCGAGCGGGTTGGACGGCACCCGCATGCTCTCGATCTGCCCGGCCAGCATCCGCTGCACGCTGACCGCGCAACTGATCAGGTCGGTGCGGTGCTTGGGAAACAGCACACCTCGGGACACCTCACCGACCTGATGGCCGGCCCGCCCGATGCGCTGCAGGCCGCTGGCGACCGACGGCGGCGCCTCCACCTGGATCACCAAATCGACGGCTCCCATGTCGATGCCCAGCTCCAGGCTCGACGTGGCGACCACGGCCTTGAGCAGCCCGCGTTTGAGGTCGTCTTCGACCAGGGCGCGCTGTTCCTTGCTGACCGAACCGTGGTGCGCGCGAGCCAGCACGGTGTCGGCGCCGTAGGTCTGGCCGCTGCCCATGATGTGCGCCGGAGCCCCGCCCGGCACCTTGCGGTTGGCCGTTTGATTGTCCGGGGCCGACAGTTCGACACCGCTGCGCTCGGCGTGAATCTCGTTGAGCCGCGCGGTAAGTCGTTCGGCCAGCCGGCGCGAATTCGCGAACACGATGGTCGAGCTGTGTGCTTCGATCAGGTCGACCAGGCGGGCCTCGACGTCGGGCCAGATGGAGGGGGTACCGCCCGCTTGCGGGGGAGTTTCGGCCAGGTTGGCCATGTCGGGCACCGGTACCTGCACGGTGAGCTGAAAAGACTTGGCCGACGGGGGAGCCACCACCCTTGTTGGGGTGGTCGGGGCGGTACCGGACAGGAACCGCGCGAGCTCCTCGGGCGGGCGCACCGTCGCCGACAGTCCGATGCGCTGGGCGGGCCGCCCGTCGCGTGACAAGTCCTCCAGCCGCTCCAGCGACACCGCCAGGTGTGCGCCGCGCTTGGTTGCGGCGATCGCGTGCACCTCGTCGACGATCACCGTCTGCACGCCGGCCAGCGTGTCGCGCGCGGCCGAGGTCAGCATCAAAAACAGCGACTCGGGGGTGGTGATCAGCACGTCGGGCGGGGAGTTGATCAGCTGACGGCGCTGCGCCGGCGGGGTGTCACCCGAGCGGACCCCGACACTGATGTCGGGGGCGGGCAGGCCGTGGCGCTCGGCGATTCGCCTCAGCCCGGCCAGCGGCGTGCGCAGGTTGCGCTCCACGTCGACGGCCAGCGCCTTGAGCGGGGAGACATACAGCACGCGGGTACCGCGCGGACGATCGTCGGCGACCGCGGAGCGGGCCAACGAATCCAGGGCCCACAGGAACGCCGCCAGCGTCTTACCGGATCCGGTCGGCGCTATGACCAGCGTGTTGTTGCCGTCGGCAATGGCATCCCAGGCCGCCGACTGCGCGGTGGTCGGGGCGGGGAAGGTGCTGGTGAACCACTCGCGGGTGATTTCGCCGAACCGCTGGAGTGCTTCGGTGCTCATCTAGTCATGGTGCCAACGGGCACCGACAGACGTCGCTACCCCTGTGGTTGGTGCCGAGCGGTGGCCATCGCGTGCGCGAGCTCGTCGGGAATCTCGGGCACCCGGGTGATCGCGTCCAGCAGGGTGTGCGCGCAGGCGTCGGCCAGGCGCTCGGCACTGGTGGTCGGGTCCATGATGCGCTGACGGCACAGCTCGAACGTGAACGCGATCCAGCCGTTGAGGATCACCCGCAGGTCCCGTTCGACGTCCGGCGCCAGCTTGGCTCCCGGAACCGCGGCCACGACCTCATGGATGCGGGTCATGATGTGTTCGAGCTGGCGGTTCTTGGCGTCGTCCTCGACGCCGAGTAGAACCGGGTCGGACCGGCCCAGGCCGACGTAGGCAGCCCAGGCGGCTTCCGGGTTCTGTTCGTGGTAAGCCATGTAGGCCAGCACGCCCATCCGCGCCTCTTCGAACATCGTCAGCCCGGTCATCGGCTCTTTGTTCGTCGCCTCGTAGAGCCGGTCGGCCTCGTCCTTGACCACCGCGGCAAAGAACGCTCGCTTGTCGGGGAAGTAGTGGTACATCAGCGCCCGAGAGACGCCCGCCCGCTCGGCGATCTCGTCGATGCGGACCTCGTCATAGGGCCGCTTCCCGAAGACTTCCGCCCCTAACGCAAGCAGTTCGGCGCGTCGGTCCTCAGGGGACAACCGCCTCCTAGCCGTTGGCATGTGTCAGATAGTACTCACGAAGACCGGCAGACAATTCAGCTTGCGTTTATCCGAACTCCACACCTTGAGCCAACGGCAGCTCGCTGGAGTAGTTCACGGTGTTGGTGGCCCGTCGCATATAGGACTTCCACGCGTCCGAGCCGGATTCCCGTCCGCCGCCGGTTTGCTTCTCGCCGCCGAACGCGCCGCCGATTTCGGCCCCCGACGTGCCGATATTGACGTTCGCGATACCGCAGTCGGAGCCGTCCAGGAATCGCTCGGCCTCGCGCAGATCGGTGGTGAAGATGGCCGACGAGAGCCCTTGCGGCACGCCGTTGTTGAGCGCGATCGCCTCGTCCAGCTCGTCGTAAGTGAGCACGTAGAGGATCGGCGCGAACGTCTCGGCGGCCACGATGTCGCTCTGTGCCGGCATGCGCACCACCGCCGGTGCGACGTAGTAGGCGCTGGGATACGCCTCGCCCCAGGCGTCCTGGTAGTCGCCGCCGGTCACCTCGCCGCCCTCGGCGCGTGCCTGCTCCAGCGCGCCGACCATGTCGCGGTAGGCGGTCTCGTGGATCAGCGGGCCGATGAGCGTGTCCGGCGCCGACGGGTCGCCGATCGGCAACTGCCGGTACGCGGCGGCCACCCGTTCCACGACCACGTCGGCCAGCGAGCGATGCACGATCAGCCGGCGCAGGCTGGTGCAGCGCTGACCGGCGGTGCCGGCGGCGGCGAACACGATGGCGCGCACCGCCAGGTCCAGGTCGGCCGACGGCGTCACGATCGCCGCGTTGTTGCCGCCCAGCTCCAGCAGCGCCCGCCCGAAGCGCGCGGCCACCCGCGGACCGACTTGTTGGCCCATCCGCACCGAGCCCGTCGCGGACAATAGCGCGACCCGCGGGTCGTCGACCAGCCGCTCACCCAGGTCGCGCTCGCCCAGCACCAGCCCGCTGACCGCGGGAGGGGCGCCCACGTCGGCGGCGGCCCGCCGGATCAGCGCCTGGCAGGCCAGCGCGGACAACGGCGTCAGCTCGGAAGGCTTCCACACCACCGTGTCCCCGCACACCAGGGCCACCGCGGTGTTCCACGCCCACACCGCGACCGGGAAGTTGAACGCGGTGATGACCCCGACCACGCCCAGCGGATGCCAGGTCTCGGCCAGCCGGTGCCCCGGGCGCTCCGAAGCGATGGTCCGGCCGTACAGCTGGCGCGACAGGCCGACCGCGAACTGGCAGATGTCGATCATCTCCTGCACTTCGCCCAGGGCCTCGGAGGTGATCTTGCCGACCTCGAGCGTCACCAGCGTCGCCAGGTCGTTCTGGTGTTCGGTGAGCAACTCGCCGAGGCGGGCCACCAGGGCACCGCGCACCGGAGCCGGGGTGGCGCGCCAGGTGGAAAACGCCTCGGCGGCCGCGGCGATGGCGTGGTCGGCCTGCTCGGGCGCGGTCGGTTCGACGGTGAAAAGCACCTCGCCGGTGATCGGCGTGCTGGCCGCCAGGCCATGTCCGTCCGGCTCGCCGAGGCTGACGTCGGCGCCGGTCGCCCGCAGGGCCTGACGTGCGCGGGCCCGCAACTGCTCAGAGGTCGTCATGCCGATGCCTCCTCGTAGAGACGATAGGGGTCATGGATATGGTGGCCGATCGCCCCGGCCAGCCACTCGGCGCTGTACTCGAAACCGTCGATGCCGGTTCTGAAGGCCGCCCGGGCGTCGCGGTCCAGGTTGGACCGGAAGATCCCCGCCGCCGAGGCCGGCAGGAAGTCTTCGTAGACGATCGGGACCGCCGGGTCACCGCCGCGGTAGTAGGCCAGCCCCTGGGCGGCCATCTCCGTGTCGGTCGACGGGAAGTAGTCGCTCCAGACTCCGGCGGGATCCTCGGCGGCCATTGCGGCGTCGTAGCGTTCGCGCCCGCGCGGGGTCAGCGCCACACCGCGCGCCTCGACCTCGCCGAACCGCACCCGGAGACTCCCCGCCGTCACGGTCCCGTCACGGCCGCGAAACAGGCATGGTTCGGCCAGCGCGCGAAATGACGTCTGGCGCAACAACACCGCGGGGCCGTCGGTGCGCGGCGGGCCCTGGATGGCATCGATCATCGTGATGCCGTGTCCGGTCATCCGCTGGTACAGCTCGTCGATGTCCAGCACGCGCGGGGTCAGGTGGTTGATGTGGGTGGAACCGACCCCCGCGATGTCGGCGGCCACCGCGCAGACCCGGGACAGCTCGTCGTACCAGGCCTTGTTGATCGGTTCGCGCGACAGGGCGAAGGCGCCCACCGCCGCGGCGACGAACGCGTCAGCTTCTTCGGCGTCGCAGGCACCCTCGGCGGCGATGCGCCGGGCCCGACCCAGCAGCGCGGGGTCGAACAGTTCACGGCGCGCGATGAACGTCTCGACGCGGGTACGCAGGTCGGTATCGAAGTACCGCGCGTCGCGGGTGGCCAGCATCGACGTGAACACCCGAAAAGGATTGCGCGACAGCTCGTGTGCATCGATAGGCCGAAAAGCCGTCGATACCACCGGAATCGGCGAGTGGGCGCGGCGTAGGTCGTAGTATCCGACGGGTCTCATGCCGAACGCCGCGAACAGGTCGGCGATCGCGGCCAGTTCGGCTGGGCTGCCCACCCGGATGGCGCCGTGCCGCTCGGCGGTGACCCGCGCCAAGGAGCCCAGACGTTCGGCGCTGCGATGACGCGCCACATACTCGGCGTTGACCTGCCCACTGACCTCCACCAGGGTGCCGTAGGCGGGCACCTCGCCGGCGTACATCGCCGACAGCCCCGCCGCGAAGCGCTCGCGGAGCTGCCAGGTCACCAGCCTTTTGACGCGGCTCACGGTTAATCTCTGGCCATGAGTGAGACGCTCGACGACATCGACCGGATCCTGGTGCGCCGTCTGGTCGCGGACGGACGCGCCACCCTCGCGGAACTGGCCGCGAGTGCCGGCCTGTCGATCTCGGCGGTGCAGTCCCGGGTGCGTCGGCTGGAGGCCCGCGGCGTGATTTCGGGATACTGCGCGCGGATCGACCCCGAGGCGGTCGGGCACGTGCTATCGGCGTTCGTGGCCATCACTCCTCTTGATCCTTCCCAACCCGATGATGCGCCCGCCCGCCTGGCGCACATCGAGGAGATCGAGGCGTGCCACTCGGTGGCGGGCGAGGAAAGTTACGTCCTGCTGGTGCGCGTTGAGTCCCCGCGGGCGCTCGAGGATCTGCTGCAGCGAATCCGGACTGCGGCCAACGTCCAAACCCGCAGCACGATCATCCTCAACACTTTTTACAGTGATCGCCAACACGTACCATAAAATCTACGACAATATCGTCATAAATCCGTAAATACTCAGATAGCATGGGCGCTATGACCGCCGTCCTGTCGCAAGCCCACGGCGTCCACGACGCGCTGTCGCGCAGCATGCTGGTCGATGGTTTTGACTTCGTGCTCGACCTGACCCGGTCGTCCGGCTCGTATCTGGTCGACGCCCGCGACGGCCGGCGCTATCTCGACATGTTCACCTTCTTCGCCTCGTCGGCACTGGGGATGAACCATCCGGCACTGGCCGACGACGAGGAGTTCCGCGCCGAACTCACCGTGGCGGCGCTGAACAAGCCGAGCAACGCCGATGTGTACACCACCGCCATGGCCGGCTTCGTCGAGACCTTCGCCCGGGTGCTGGGTGACCCGGCGCTGCCGCACCTGTTCTTCATCGACGGCGGCGCACTCGCGGTGGAGAACGCGCTCAAGGTGGCCTTCGATTGGAAGAGCCGGTACAACGAAAAGCGCGGGATCGATCCCGAGCTCGGCACCCGGGTGCTGCACCTGCGCGGTGCCTTCCACGGCCGCAGCGGCTACACACTGTCGCTGACCAACACCAAGCCGGCCACAGTGGCCCGCTTCCCGAAGTTCGACTGGCCGCGCATCGACGCGCCGTACATCCGGCCGGGCCTGAACAAGGCGGGCATGGACGCGGCCGAAGCCGAGTCGCTGCGCCAGGCCCGGGCGGCGTTCGAGGCACACCCGCACGACATCGCCTGCTTCATCGCCGAACCCATCCAGGCCGAGGGCGGTGACCGCCACTTCCGGCCCCAGTTCTTCGCGGCGATGCGCGCGCTGTGTGACGAATACGAGGCGTTGCTGATCTTCGACGAGGTGCAGACCGGCTGCGGGTTGACCGGAACCCCGTGGGCCTACCAGCAATTGGGCGTGCAGCCCGACGTCGTGGCATTCGGCAAGAAGACCCAGGTGTGCGGGGTGATGGCCGGGCGGCGGGTCGACGAGGTCGCCGACAACGTCTTCGCGGTCTCCTCCCGGATCAACTCGACGTGGGGCGGCAACCTGACCGACATGGTGCGGGCGCGGCGCATCCTCGAAATCATCGAGGCCGACGGACTGTTCGATCGGGCCGCCGAGCGGGGCCGTTATCTGCTGGGCCGGCTGGTCGAGCTCGCCGGCGAGTTCGACCAGCTGGTGTCCAACCCCCGCGGTCGCGGGCTGATGTGCGCGTTCAGCTTGCCGACCAGCGCCGATCGTGACGAGTTGATCCGCCGGCTGTGGCACCGGGGCGTGATCGTGTTACCCGCCGGAGACGACGGCGTGCGATTCCGTCCCGCGCTGACGGTGTCGCGGGCCGAAATCGACATGGCTGTCGCGGCGGTGCGTAACTGTCTGAGAGAAATGGGTAACTAATCCTTCGGTGCGGACGAAACACCAAACGGAGTCAGCACGCGGGATATGAGGTTCTCAATGCCGAAAGCAGACGAGCGATCACGGGGTGATCGTCTGGGTTCCGAAGACAGCGAGGTGCGCGCGGCCATCCGCTTTACTGTCTTGGCGGCGGCCGCGGGAGTCGGTTTCATCGTGATGGCCGCCTTGTGGGTCAGCACCTGCCCGGGAACGGGCGTGGACACCGCCGCCTGCGGCGCGCCGCAGCGAACCGTGCTCGCCGTCGGGGGCCCGCTGATCCTGTTGGCCGGCGGCCTGTGGGCGTTCGTGCGGACCTACCGGGTATGGCGGGCCGAGGGCACCTGGTGGGGCTGGCACGGCGCGGGCTGGTTCTTGTTGACGCTGATGATCGTCGCGGTCTCGATGGGTGTTCCGGCAATTGCCGGTCCGGCGCTGGGGGGCTCATAATCAGAGGTGCGACCCTAGGAGCAGCCATGGGAGACACCTATCACGACCCCGTCGACCATTTGCGGACGACGCGGCCGCTCGCCGGCGAATCACTGATCGATGTATTGCACTGGCCCGGATACCTGATGGTGGTGGCCGGGGTGGTCGCGGTGTGCGGAAGCCTCGCGGCCTTCGGCACCGGACACCAGCACGAGGGCATGACCGCGGGTGTTACGGCACTTGTCGTCACGGTGGTGGGCCTGGTGTGGCTGGCCGCCGAACACCGTCGGGTGCGCCGGATCTTCGATCGGTGGTACCTCGACCACCCCGATGCGGTCAGGCAATCGCCAGATTCGTAGGTTATCCGCCACGTCGAGTGGGTATCAGGTCTAAACCATGATGAGTGCCCATGATGATTTTGCGCGCCATATCGAGCGACATCCCCGGCCGCGATGAGAGCTAACCAGGTGGGCTGTCCCGACCAATGGAGCGCCCCTAAGCGAGGGGTAGTGTGAGCCAAACGTTGCCGGGAGACCAAATGACCGATGCTGGATTGCGCGCTGACAAGCGTCAACGCGGGCACAGAGCCGTCGAATTGCATGTTGCTGCGCGCCTGGAGAACCTGGCCATGCTACGCACGCTGGTGGGTGCGATCGGCACCTACGAAGACCTGGATTTCGACGCCGTGGCGGATCTGCGGCTCGCGGTCGACGAGGTGTGCACGCGGTTGATCCGGTCGGCCACCCCGGACGCGACGCTGATCGTGGTGGTCGACCCGCACGAAGACGAATTGGTGGTCGAGGCATCCGCCGCATGCGACACCCACGACGTGGTGTCGCCGGGCAGCTTCAGCTGGCATGTGCTGACGTCGCTGGCCGATGACGTCCAAACTTTCCACGACGGTCGTGAACCCACCGAAACCGGTAGCGTCTTCGGTATCAAGTTGACGGCGCGACGGGCGGCCGCTAGCCGGTGACAGCGCAAGCTGACGGCGGTTCGGGCTCGTCACGCCCAAACGAATACGCCGATGTTCCGGATATGTTCCGTGAGCTGGCCACGGTGTCGGCCGACTCGGCAGAATTCCAGCGCCAACGGGACAAGATCGTCGAGCGGTGCCTGCCGCTGGCCGATCACATCGCCCGCCGGTTCGAGGGTCGCGGCGAACCGCGCGACGACCTGGTTCAGGTTGCGCGGGTCGGATTGGTCAATGCCGTGGTGCGCTTCGACGTCGACGCCGGATCGGACTTCGTGTCGTTCGCGGTACCCACGATCATGGGTGAGGTCCGTCGGCACTTCCGGGACAACAGCTGGTCGGTCAAGGTGCCGCGGCGCCTCAAGGAGCTGCATCTGCGCCTCGGCAGCGCGACCGCCGATCTGTCGCAACGCCTCGGGCGGGCGCCGACGGCAACCGAACTCGCGGCCGAGCTGGAAATGGATCGCGCCGAGGTCGTCGAGGGTCTGGTCGCGGGCAGCTCGTACAACACCCTGTCCATCGACAGCGGTGGGGGCGGCGGCGATGAAGAGGACGCGCGGGCCATCGCCGACACGTTGGGTGACGTCGACGCCAGCATCGATCGCATCGAGGACCGCGAGTCGCTACGTCCGTTGCTGGAGAGCCTGCCCGAGCGAGAGCGAACGGTGTTGGTGCTCAGGTTCTTTGAGTCGATGACGCAGACTCAGATCGCCGAACGAGTCGGCATTTCGCAGATGCACGTCTCGCGGCTGCTGGCTAAATCGCTAGCTCGGCTCCGCGACCAGCTGGAGTAGCGGCCGCGCGTTGGGGCTCACGCTCCACGCGACCCGCTCCAGCAGCGGCTCCTCCATCGGTGTCGTCACCGGCAGGGTGCCGTCCGGGTCGCACACCCGCAACAGTCGCATGACCGCCGGGCTGGGCACCATCGCCCAGCTGAGTTGGGCGCCCGAGCACACCACGTTGATCCGGTGCAGCGCCGAAAAGCCGGACGTGCCAATGAAATCGAGATTGCGTAGATCCAGGATCACTCGCTTGGCGCGGCGCGCGTTGCGCTGCACGTAGATCGCGAGCTGATCGGAGTTCGCGGCGTCGAGTTCACCGTCGACCGTGATGAGCGTGCCCGACGCGCTCCAGGTGGCGCTGAATTGAGCCGTTCGGCATTGCTGCCAGGATTGAGCCACAGACATTGCTTCACTCCCTCATACCGAGGATTGGTGTGAGGACTACGCCATCGGTGGAACGCCGAAAGTAGGGGATTCGCCGTCAGCGCCGCTCACGTAGTCCAGGCGGCTGTGAACTCAACCTGACTCGAACCCTACCCTCGGTGCCGGACACCGACAACGTTTACCTAGCTCATTCCCAGGAAGCCTGGTCAGCAGCTATTTGATTTCGGCGAGGACCGTGCCCTGGGTGATGGCGATGCCGGCTTCCACCGCAAGACCGGTGATGGTGCCGTCCTTGTGGGCGGTGACCGGGTTCTCCATCTTCATCGCCTCCAGGACCACCACCAGCTCCCCGACCACGACCTGCTGGCCCTCCTCGACCGCGACCTTGACCACGGTGCCCTGCATCGGGGCGGTGACCGCGTCGCCCGAGGCCGCCGCGCCGCCGTGCGCGCCGCGCTTGCGGGGCTTCGGCTTCTTGCGGACGACGCCGGCGCCGGTCACGCCGGTACTGCCACCGTTGGACAGCGCCAGATCGCCGGGCAGCGACACCTCGAGCCGGCGGCCGTCGACCTCGACGACCACCTTTTGCCGGGGCTGAGTCTCCTCCTCGTCGAGCGGCTCACCGCCGGTGAACGGCTCGACGGTGTTGTTCCACTCCGTCTCGATCCAGCGGGTGTGCACCGCGAAACTCTTACCGTCGCCGACGAACGCCGGGTCGGACACCACGGCGCGGTGGAACGGGATGACCGTGGCCAGGCCCTCGACGTGGAATTCGTCCAGCGCGCGGCGCGAGCGCGCCAGCGCCTCCTCACGGGTGGCGCCGTACACGATCAGCTTGGACAGCATCGAGTCGAACTGGCCGCCGATCACCGATCCGGCCTCGACGCCGGAGTCCAGCCGCACGCCGGGGCCGGTCGGGATGTCGTAGCGGGTGACGGGGCCGGGGGCGGGCAGGAAGCCGCGGCCGGCGTCTTCGCCGTTGATCCGGAATTCGATCGCGTGCCCGCGCGGTGTCGGGTCCTCGGTGATGTCCAGCTTTTCGCCGTTGGCGATCTTGAACTGCTGCAGCACCAGGTCGATGCCGGCGGTCTCCTCGGTGACCGGGTGCTCAACCTGCAGACGGGTGTTGACCTCGAGGAACGAGATCAGGCCGTCCTGGCCCACCAGGTACTCGACGGTTCCCGCGCCGTAGTAGTGCGCCTCTTTGCAGATCCGCTTGGCCGACTCGTGGATCTCCTTGCGCTGCGCGTCGGTCAGGAACGGCGCCGGGGCCTCCTCGACCAGCTTCTGGAAGCGGCGCTGCAGCGAGCAGTCGCGGGTGCCGGCGACGATAACGTTGCCGTGCTGGTCGGCGATCACCTGGGCCTCGACGTGGCGCGGCTTGTCCAGGTAGCGCTCGACGAAGCATTCACCGCGACCGAAGGCCGCGACGGCCTCACGGGTGGCCGACTCGAACAGCTCGGGGATCTCTTCGATGCTGCGGGCCACCTTCATGCCGCGGCCACCACCGCCGAAGGCCGCCTTGATCGCGACCGGCACGCCGTACTCCTTGGCGAAGGCCACCACCTCGTCGGCATCCTTGACCGGGTCGGGGGTGCCGGGCACCAGCGGCGCCTGGGCGCGGGCGGCGATGTGGCGGGCGGTGACCTTGTCGCCGAGATCGCGGATCGACTGCGGGCTGGGCCCGATCCAGATCAGGTTGGCGTCCAGGACCGCTTGGGCGAAATCGGCGTTCTCCGAAAGGAAGCCGTAGCCCGGGTGGATGGCGTTGGCGCCGGACTTAGCCGCCGCGTCGAGAATTTTGCCGAAGTCCAGGTAGGACTCGGCGGAAGTCTGACCGCCCAGGGCGAATGCCTCGTCGGCCAGACGCACGTGCGGCGCGTCGGCGTCGGGCTCGGCGTACACCGCCACGCTGGACAGACCCGCGTCGCGGGCCGCCCGGATCACCCGGACAGCGATTTCGCCGCGGTTGGCGACGAGCACCTTGGAGATCCTTGAGCTGGCGTGACTGGCCACTGCGCCTCCTGTTTTGGCCTATCGGCAGAGATTGTTCTGCGTGCGTCTCTAAGAGAATTTCTTACAACGATTTCGGGGGAAGTCTAAGCGCCGCGCCGTCGGGACGATGAGGCGGTGTCGGTATTCGGGGGTTACTCGGCGGTAGCTTGCAGGCGTCTTTTGATGCGGGCCAGCATCGCCGACATGCCCCGCAGCCGCAGCGGACTGATCAGAGCGGCCAACCCCAGCTCGCTGTAGAAATCTTCGGGCACCGCCAGGATGGCCGCGGCCGGTTGCTCGTCGAGGCCGGCGGCCAGGATCGACGCGAATCCACGGGTGGTGGGCGCTTCGGCGGGAGCGCTGAAATACAGCCGCACCCGGTTGGGGTCGTGCGCGTCGACATGCAAGAACAGCGGCGACTGGCACTCGGGAACAGGTTCCATCGCCGCTTCGGCCAGATCGTCGGGCAACGCCGGCAGGTCGTCGGCGAACTCCAGCAGCAGCTTCAGCTTGTCCTGACCCTGCACTTCGGCGAAGTCGGACACCACCTCGGCCAGGGGAGCGGGCAGAGTCATCAGGCCGGTACGGCTCCCGGTGCCTGGCCCGGTTCGGAGCCCGCGACGATCGGCACCCGCACGGTGTTGCCCCACTCGGTCCAGGACCCGTCGTAGTTGCGCACACCGGGCTTGCCCAGCAAGTGGGTGAGCACGAACCAGGTGTGGCTGGACCGCTCGCCGATGCGGCAGTAGACGACCGTCTTGTCGTCGGGTTGCAGGAAACCGTAGAGCTCGTCGAGTTCCTCGCGGCTGCGGAACCGGCCGCTCTCGTCGACCGCCTTGCCCCACGGGATCGATCGGGCGGTGGGGATGTGGCCGGCGCGCAGCGCGCCCTCTTCGGGGTAGTCGGGCATGTGCGTGCGCTTGCCGGTGTATTCGTCCGGGGAGCGCACGTCGATCAGCGGCTGGCTACCCAGGATGTCGAGCACGTCGTCCTTGTAGGCGCGGATCGGCGCGTCGTTGCGGGCGACGACGGGGTAGCCGGTCGAGGTCTTGGTCGGCACCTCGAGGCTGGTGTCCCGTCGCTCGGACAGCCACAGGTCACGCCCGCCGTTGAGCAACCGCACATCGGGGTGGCCGAACAACGTGAAGACCCACAGCGCGTACGCCGCCCACCAGTTGCTCTTGTCGCCGTAGATCACCACGGTGTCGTCGCGCGAGATGCCCTTGCGGTCCATCAGTTCCGCGAATTGCTCACCGGAGATGTAGTCGCGGACCCGCGGGTCGTTGAGGTCGGTGTGCCAGTCGATCTTGACGGCGCCGGGGATGTGCCCGATGTCGTAGAGCAACACGTCCTCGTCGGATTCGACGATCGCCAGACCGGGCGAGCCGAGGTGGCCGGACAGCCAGTCGGCGGTGACTAAGCGTTCGGGGTGGGCGTAGGCCGACAGCGTGGGGCTTGAATCGGGGGGTAGCGGCACATGGCAAAGCCTACTCAGCGCCGAGGTTGGGCGTTGTCCGCCCACAGCGCCGCGATGGACAGGCCGGCGCGGCGCAGCAGCGCCCGTGTCAACGGCAACCCGAGTCCCACCACGGCCGATGGATCTCCGTCGACGCCGTCGATGAACCAGCCGCCCAGGCCGTCCAGGGTGAAGCCGCCGGCGACCCGCAGCGATTCGCCGTCGGCCAGGTAGGCCTCCAGGTCGTCGGGCTCCGGAGTTCCGAAATGCACTGTGGTGATTGATGTTTGCGCTTCGCAATGGACAATGTTGCTGTCCTGCAGCCGAATAACGCAGTGGCCGGTATAAAGCTGGCCGCAGCGCCCGGCCATCGCCTGCCAGAGTTGGCGCGCGGCCTCGACCGATTCCGGCTTGCCGCACAGCCCGCCATCGAGGTAGAGCATCGAATCACAGCCGATCACAACACAATCCGTTGCGACGGCGGCATCCAATTCGCCGGCCACCTGCTCGGCCTTGGCCTGGGCCAGCGCACGGACCACGTCGCCGGGTGCTGCGTGGGGTCCCAGACTGTCGATCAGGCGATCCTCGTCGACGCCGGAGACCACAACCACGGGATCGATGCCCGCCTGGCGCAGCACCTTGAGGCGGCCAGCGGAGGCCGACCCGAGTACGACCCGAGTCATCGCTGCATATGGATGCGTTCCTGCAGGGTGACTCGCTGGTAGTTACTGATCGCGTAGCGCAGCCTGTCGACCGGAAGCCCCCAGCGGGTCTTTTCCGGTTGCTCGGGCGCCGCGCCACCCCCGGCACTGCCCAGCACGGTGATCAGCGCGGCCACCTCCGCGGCGGTGGGTTGGCCCCGCAAAATCTGGATGTGCGGCACGTGCGGGGTGTCAACAGCCTCGGTGGCCTCGTCGCTGCCTGGGGCTGAACCGTTCGTCTCGCTCATAGCGGTATGTTCCCGTGCTTCTTCGGTGGCAGGTGGGAGATCTTGCGTTCCAGCAGCCGCAGCGCCGTGGCGATGTAACCGCGGGTGTGCGACGGCGGGATCACCGAGTCGACGTAACCGCGCTCGGCGGCGACGTACGGGTTGACCAAGGTGTCCTCGTACTCCTGCTGCAACTGCAGCCGCAGCTCGTCGACGTCGCGGCCCTCGGCGGCGGCCTGCTTGAGCTGCTGGCGGTAGACGAAGCCGACCGCACCGGAGGCGCCCATCACGGCGATCTGCGCGGTGGGCCAGGCCAGGTTGACGTCGCAGCCCATGTCCTTGGACCCCATGACGCAGTACGCGCCGCCGTAGGCCTTGCGGGTGATGACGGTGATCTTGGGGACGGTGGCCTCGCCGTAGGCGTACAGCAGCTTGGCGCCGCGCCGGATGATGCCGTTGTATTCCTGGCCGGTGCCCGGCAGGAAGCCGGGCACATCGACCAGCATGATGATCGGGATGTTGAAGCAGTCGCAGGTCCGCACGAACCGGGCGGCCTTCTCCGAGGCGTTGATGTCCAGGCAGCCCGCGAACTGGGTGGGCTGGTTGGCCACGATGCCGACCGGCCGGCCGTCGACCCGGCCGAAGCCGACGACGATGTTCTGGGCGTAACCGCCCTGAATTTCCAGGAATTCGTCGTCGTCGAGGATGCGGGTGATGACCTCGTGCATGTCGTACGGCTGGTTGGGCGAGTCCGGGATCAGCGTGTCCAGCTCGAGGTCCTCTTCGGTGAGGTTTTCCTCGATCGGACCCTCCGGGGCCGGCACCGCGTAACGCGGCACGTCGGTGAAGTTGTTGGGTGGCAGGTAGCTCAGCAGGTCGCGGACCCAGTCGAAGGCGTCCTGCTCACCGGAGGCGACGTAGTGCAGCGTGCCCGACTTGGCCATGTGGGTGTGGGCGCCACCGAGTTCCTCCATCGTGACGTCCTCGCCGGTGACGGTCTTGATGACGTCGGGCCCGGTGATGAACATCTGGCTGGTCTGATCGACCATCACGACGAAGTCGGTCAGGGCGGGGGAGTACACGTGCCCGCCGGCAGCGGCACCCATGATCAGCGAGATCTGCGGGATGACGCCGGAGGCCAGGATGTTGTTGCGGAAGATGCGGCTGTACAGGCCCAGCGAGACGACGCCTTCCTGAATCCGCGCGCCGGCGCCGTCGTTGATACCGATCAGCGGGCGGCCGGTCTTGATGGCCAGCTCCTGGACCTTGACGATCTTCTCGCCGTAGACCTCGCCGAGGCTGCCGCCGAACACCGTGGCGTCCTGGCTGAAGATGCACACGTCGCGGCCGTCGATGGTGCCGTACCCGGTGATCACACCGTCGCCGAGCGGCCGGTTGGCTTCCAGGCCGAAGTTCGTGCTGCGGTGCTTGGCCAGCGCGTCGAGTTCGACGAACGAGTCCTCGTCCAGCAGGGCGAGGATGCGTTCGCGGGCGGTCAGCTTGCCCTTGGCATGCACCTTCTCGACGGCCTCTTCACCGACGGGGTGCAACGACTCTTCGCGGCGCTTGTGCAGCTCGGCCAGCTTGCCCGCGGTGGTGTGGATGTCGATGGTGTGCTCGGCAGCGGGTTCCGCAGTGTGGTCGGTAACGCTCGTCATGGGAGTCGAGCTTAGCGGCGCGGATAGGCTGCGCTGACTATGGGCACGGTGCAGTGGAGCGAAGAGTACGACGTGCTGGTCGCGGGGTCGGGTGGCGGCGGCGTCACCGGCGCCTACACCGCGGCGCGCGAGGGCCTCGAGGTGCTGCTGGTCGAGGCGACCGACAAATTCGGTGGCACGACGGCTTATTCCGGCGGCGGCGGCGTCTGGTTCCCGTGCAATCCGGTGCTGGTCCGGGCCGGCTGTGACGACACCGTCGAGGACGCGCTCACCTATTACCGCGCCGTGGTCGGCGATCGCACGCCCCGCGACCTGCAAGAGACGTTCGTGCGCGGCGGCGCGCCGCTGATCGAGTACCTCGAGGAAGACCAGAACATCAAGTTCGTGCCGCTGCCCTGGCCGGACTATTACGGCAAGGCGCCGAAGGCGCGCCTGGACGGGCAGCGCCACATCGCCGCGAAGCCGTTGAAGGTGGCCGCTGCCCCCGAATTGCGCGACGCGATTCGCGGGCCGCTGGACACCGACCGGCTCGGCGCCGAACCGCCGCCCGACTACTACCTCGGCGGCCGCGCGTTGATCGCGCGTTTCCTCAAGGCCATCGAGCAGTACCCGAACGCGTCGCTGCGACGCGACACCGCGCTGGTCGAGCTGGTGATGTCCGACGGGCGGGTGGCCGGAGCGATCGTCGAGACCGCCGGCGAGCGCCGCGCGATCCGCACCCGGCTGGGCGTGCTGCTGGCCGCCGGGGGTTTCGAAGCCAACGAGGAGTTGCGCCGCGAATACGGCGTGCCGGGCGTGGCGCGAGACACCATGGGCGGCCCGGGAAGTCGCGGTCTGGCGCTACAGGCCGGCATCGCCGTGGGCGCGGCCACCGACCTGCTGGACCAGGCGTGGTGGTCACCGGGGATGGCTCATCCCGACGGCCGCTGTGCGTTCGCGCTGTGGTTCACCGGCGGCATCTTCGTCAACCAGCACGGCGACCGATTCGTCAACGAGTCACGGGCCTACGACCGCGCCGGGCGCGAGATCATCGCGCAGCTGCACGACGGCTCAATGTCGTTGCCGTACTGGATGATCTACGACGACAAGGAAGGCGAGGTGCCGCCGGTCAAGGCCGCCAACGTCTCCATCGTCGAGACCGAGCGCTACGTCGCCGCCGGGCTGTGGCACACCGCCGACACCCTCGAGGAGCTGGCCGCCAAGATCGGAGTCCCGGGGGATCGGTTGGCCGCAACTGTGGCCCGGTTCAACGGTTTTGCCGCATCCGGCGTCGACGAAGACTTCGGCCGCGGCGACGAGGCGTTCGACCGCGCCTTCTCGGCGGGCGCATCGCCGCTGGTGCCCATCGACTCGCCGCCGTATCACGCGGCGCAGTTCGGTCTGTCCGACCTGGGCACCAAGGGCGGCCTGTGCACCGACACCAAGGCGCGGGTGCTCGATACCGCGGGCAACCCCATCCCCGGTCTGTACGCGGCGGGCAACACGATGGCCGCGCCCAGCGGGCTGGCGTATCCCGGTGGCGGCAACCCGATCGGGACCAGCATGCTGTTCAGTCACCTGGCGGCGCTGGACATGCGAGACCGCCGGCACGCAGTTCCAGCCCTCTAGGCTGGACGTCGATGGATCGCGATTCTCTAAGACCGCCACTGGATGCGGCCGCGCTGCGCACCGAACTCGTCGGGACCGGATTGGGTTGGCGGCGACTCGATGTCGTCGAGCAGACCGGTTCCACGAACGCCGATCTGCTGGCTCGCGCCGCCGACGGCACCGACATCGCCGGAGCGGTGCTGATCGCCGAACACCAGACCGCCGGTCGCGGACGGCACGGCCGCGCCTGGTCGGCGTCGCCGCGCGCACAGATCACGATGTCGGTCGCGGTCAGCGTCGTCGACGTCCCGGTCACCGGGTGGGGCTGGCTGCCGCTGGCCACCGGGGTGGCGGTGGTCGACGCCGTGGCCCCGCTGCTGCAGGGGACCGAACTCGGCCTCAAATGGCCCAACGACGTGCTGGCCGGGGGTGGCAAGCTGGCCGGAATCCTGGCCGAGGTGTCGCGGCCTGTCGTAGTAATCGGCTTGGGGCTCAACGTGACTCAGGCGCCTGAGGAGGTCGACGGGCCGGGGGCGACCTCGTTGTTCGACCTGGGCGTGGCCGCCCCCGACCGCGATCAGCTCGTCCGCGCGGTGCTGCGCGAACTCGGCGGGCGGATCGTCGCGTGGCAGGCCGCTCGCGGAGCCGACTGGCAGTTAGCCGCCGACTACCGGGCACGCAGCCTGACCATCGGCACCCGGGTGCGCGCACAGCTGCCCGGCGGTAAGGAAATCGTCGGGACTGCCAGCGGAATCGACGATCACGGCCGGCTGTGTTTGGAGACCGGCAACGAGACCGTCGTCGTTTCTGCCGGTGACGTCGTGCATTTGCGGGGTTAGTGTCACCACATGAGCTATCCCGACAACGCCCTGGCCGCCGGCGAACAGGTCGTCATCCATCGCCATCCGCACTGGAAGCGATTGATCTGGCCGGTGGTGATTTTCATCCTGGTGACCGGGCTGGCGGCGTTCGGGTCGGGCTACGTCAACTCCACGCACTGGGAGCAGCTGGCCAAGAACATCATCCACGGCGTCATCTGGGGGATCTGGTTGGTGATCGTCGGCTGGCTGACCCTGTTTCCGTTCTTGACTTGGCTCACCACACATTTCGTCGTCACCAATCGCCGGGTGATGTATCGCCACGGATTGCTGACCCGCAGCGGTATCGATATCCCGCTGGCGCGGATTAACAGCGTGGAATTCCGGGACAAGATTTGGGAGCGCCCGTTTCGTACCGGCACACTGATTATCGAGTCGGCGTCACAAGATCCGTTGGAGTTCTACAACATTCCGCGGCTGCGCGAGGTGCACGCGCTGCTGTATCACGAAGTCTTCGACACCCTGGGTTCCGAGGAGTCGCCGAGCTGATTGATCCGGCTGCGCCGGTTGCGCCAGGCGCGCAGCAGGGTGACGTTGCCGGACTCGACCTCGTCCTCGAACACCTCGGCGATCCCGCCCGCGGTAAGCGCGGATTCGATTGCCTTCTCGGGGTTGCGGGCGAACTGGTCGGGGAACACCCAGCGCCGGAACGCCCAGAACCGGAAGGCCATCTGCAGCAGGTTGCCGATGATGTAGGCGGAGATGAAGTCCGCGATGTTCTCCACGGTCAGCGACACGTTCGGCTCGCGCAGCTGCAGGACGTAGCTGGAAATCCACAGCGGCGCCATGCTCAGCAGCACCCCCACGCCGCTGAACGCGAAGAACAGCAGCGCCTCGTGGTGGCGCTCGCGGCCGCCCCGGTCGCGGAAGCTCCACTCGCGGTTCAGCACGTAGGACGCGATGACCGCGACAATGCCCGCGATCACCTTCGCCGTCACCGGCTTGGTGTCGAGAATCGTCAGCTTGAGCGTGTAGAAAATTGCCGAGTCGATGATGAAGGTGGTGCCCCCGACGATGGCAAATTTGATGAATTCATGATGGCGCTGTGCATAGGGCTGAAAAGCCCGGGGCAAGCGCGCGATTGTGGCATCGGCAAAGGACACAACACGTGAGTGTACGGACGGACTCGAAAACGGCGCAAAATGGTACATAACGATTTCGCGTCGCGGCCGGTCAACACGCCGTTGGGTGCCGTGACACCATGATGGCCGTGCCGAGTACACGCAGCCCGTTGGTCGCCATGGTCGGCGGCGGTCAACTAGCCCGGATGACGCACCAGGCCGCGATCGCGCTGGGGCAGAGCCTGCGGGTGCTGGCGCTGTCCGCCGACGAGCCCGCCGCCCAGGTCACCCCCGATGTGATGGTCGGCTCGCACACCGATCTGGAGGACCTGCGCCGGGTCGCCGCCGGTGCCGACGTGCTGACTTTCGATCACGAGCACGTCCCGACGGAGCTGCTGGAGAAGCTGGTGGCCGACGGTGTCAACGTGGCACCGCCGCCGCAGGCTTTGGTGCACGCTCAGGACAAGCTGGTGATGCGCCGCCGGCTGGCGGCCCTGGGTGCCGCGGTGCCCCGTTATCTCGGCGTGGATTCCCTCGATCGCCTCGACGAGGTGGACGCCTTCGCCTCCAGTGTCGACGTCCCGCTGGTGGTCAAGGCGGCCCGCGGGGGATACGACGGCCGGGGGGTGCAGCTGGCGCGCGACCTGGCGCAGGCGCGCGAGATCACCCGCGACTACCTGGCCGACGGCGTGCCGGTGGTGCTCGAGGAAAGGGTCGAACTGCGTCGTGAACTGTCGGCGCTGGTGGCCCGCTCGCCGTTCGGTCAGGGTGCGGCGTGGCCGGTGGTGGAGACGGTGCAGGCCGATGGCATCTGCGTGCAGGTGATCGCGCCCGCGCCCGAGCTGCCCGAGGGTGTGGCCGCGACCGCGCAGCAGCTGGCGCTGCGGCTGGCGGCCGAACTCGGCGTGGTCGGCGTGCTCGCCGTCGAGCTGTTCGAGACGACGAGCGGCGCGCTGCTGGTCAACGAGCTCGCGATGCGGCCGCACAACTCCGGGCACTGGACGATGGACGGTTCGCGCACCAGCCAGTTCGAACAGCATCTGCGGGCGGTGCTGGACTATCCGCTCGGCGACACCGATGCCATCGCGCCGGTGACCGTGATGGCCAACGTGCTGGGGGCTGCGCGGACACCGGAGATGACCGTCGACGAGCGGTTGCACCACCTGTACGCGCGGATGCCCGACGCGAGAGTGCACCTCTACGGCAAACAGGAGCGGCCCGGCCGCAAGGTCGGGCACATCAATTTCCTCGGCGACCAGGTCGCGGAGGTGCCAAGGCTTCGTGAACGCGCCGAGCTGGCGGCACACTGGTTGTCACATGGGCAGTGGTCGGACGGATGGGATCCACATGACTGAAGACCCCCGCGTCGGGGTGATCATGGGCAGCGACAGCGACTGGTCGGTGATGGCCGACGCCGCCGCGGCGCTGGCCGAGTTCGACATCCCGGCCGAGGTCCGGGTGGTCTCGGCGCATCGCACCCCGGGCGTGATGTTCGACTACGCCCGCGGCGCGGCTGACCGCGGCATCGAGGTGATCATCGCGGGCGCCGGGGGCGCTGCCCACCTGCCCGGCATGGTCGCATCCGCGACGCCGCTGCCGGTGATCGGGGTGCCGGTGCCGCTGGCCCGGCTGGACGGCATGGACTCACTGCTGTCGATCGTGCAGATGCCCGCCGGTGTGCCGGTGGCGACGGTCTCGATCGGCGGCGCCCGCAATGCGGGGCTGCTGGCGGTGCGGATTCTCGGCTCGTCCGACCCCGCCCTGCGGGCCCGGATCGTGGCGTTTCAGGAGCAGCTGGCCGACAGCGTGCGGGCCAAGGATGAGGCCCTGCAAGAGCTCCAGGGTAAAGTTACCGGCGAGTAGCAAGGAGATCTCACGATGGCTGGATGGGCCGGACACCCCGACTTCGATCTGTTCCAACTGCCCGAGGAGCACCAGGAGTTGCGGGCGGCGATTCGGGCGCTGGCGGAGAAGGAAATCGCGCCGCACGCCGCGGATGTGGACGAGAATGCCCGCTTCCCGCAGGAGGCGCTGGACGCGCTGAACGCTTCGGGCTTCAACGCGGTGCATGTCCCCGAGGAGTACGGCGGTCAGGGCGCGGACTCGGTGGCGGCGTGCATCGTCATCGAGGAGGTGGCCCGGGTCGATGCGTCGGCGTCGTTGATCCCGGCGGTGAACAAGCTCGGCACGATGGGCCTGATCCTGCGTGGTTCGGACGACCTGAAGAAGCAGGTGTTGCCGTCCATCGCCGATGGCAGCGCGATGGCGTCGTATGCGCTGTCCGAGCGTGAAGCCGGCAGTGATGCGGCCTCGATGCGCACCCGCGCCAAGGCCGACGGGGACGACTGGATTCTCAACGGCGCCAAGTGCTGGATCACCAACGGCGGCAAGTCGAGTTGGTACACCGTGATGGCGGTGACCGATCCGGACAAGGGCGCCAACGGTATCTCGTCGTTCATGGTGCATAAGGACGACGAGGGGTTCACCGTCGGGCCCAAGGAGCGCAAGCTGGGCATCAAGGGTTCACCGACCACGGAGTTGTACTTCGAGAACTGCCGCATCCCGGGCGACCGGATCATCGGTGAGCCCGGTACCGGGTTCAAGACGGCGCTGGCCACGTTGGATCACACCCGCCCGACCATCGGTGCCCAAGCCGTGGGGATCGCGCAGGGCGCGGTGGACGCGGCGATCGCCTACACCAAGGACCGCAAGCAGTTCGGCGAGTCGATCAGCAGCTTTCAGGGTGTGCAGTTCATGTTGGCCGACATGGCGATGAAAGTGGAGGCCGCTCGGCTGATGGTCTACAGCGCGGCGGCGCGAGCCGAGCGTGGCGAGTCGAACCTGGGCTTCATCTCGGCGGCGTCGAAATGCTTTGCCTCCGACGTCGCGATGGAGGTCACCACCGACGCCGTGCAGCTGTTCGGCGGCGCCGGCTACACCGTCGACTTCCCTGTCGAGCGGATGATGCGCGACGCCAAAATCACCCAGATCTACGAGGGCACCAACCAGATTCAGCGCGTGGTCATGTCGCGGGCGTTGCTGCGCTGAACTTGTGCCGGGACCCGTTAGCCTCACATTCAGCTCGACTAATAAGATCGAGCGCTACAACCAAGCTCAGCGTGTGCCGTTCGGAGGGTAGCGGCGACGCGTAGCGCCAAAATGAGCAGGTTACGACTGCGGCAAGGGGTGCGGAATGCTTAGCCCTGTCACCCCGGCGGCGAATTTCCAGACCCTGTCGTTGCTCCTGGTCGAAGACGACCGGGCCGACGCCGTGCTGGTCGAGGATCTGATAGCCGACGCGGTTGACGACATCCGGGTGACGTGGGCGCAATCGATGGCGCACGCCGAGCGTGAACTGGCCTCGGCCCGGCCGGACTGCGTACTGCTGGATCTCAACTTGCCCGACGCCAGCGGTATCGATGCGCTGGACCGCATCGCCAAACGCGACGCGACAGTCCCGATCGTGGTGTTGACCGGATTGAACGACGAGAACTTCGGGGCGTCCGCTGTCGCGGCCGGGGCGCAGGATTATCTGGTCAAGGGCCGCGTCGAACCCGAAATGCTGCGCCGTGCGCTGCTTTACGCGATCGAACGCAAGCGGGTTGAGATCATCGCCGCGGACCTGCATGCGACTCAGCTTCGAGCCCGCGAGAACGCTCTGCTCGAACGCGGTCTGTTGCCCTCGCCGTTGCTGCTGGACAACCCGGGCGTCGAGATCGTCGCCCGGTACCGGCCGAGCCGGGTGGATGCGCTGCTGTGCGGCGACTTTTACGACGTCGTGCAAACACCGGACCGGGTTGTGCACGTCCTGATCGGGGATGTCGCCGGGCACGGGCCTGACGAGGCCGCCTTGGGCGCGGCGTTGCGAATCGCTTGGCGCGCACTCACATTCGCGGGCGTGCGCGCCGCCGAGTCGATGCGCCAGCTGGAGCGGGTGCTGCAGGCCGAACGGGCCGGCAGCGGGGTCTTCGCCACCGTCCTGTCCCTGGAGATTCCGCCCGACACCTCGCGCATCACCTGTATCCGGGCCGGCCACCCGGGCATGTTGCGCCATTCCGCCGGCACGGTGGACTGGGTCGAGCCGCCGGGCGGTCCTGCGCTGGGACTGCGTGCCGACGACTGGCCGCAGTCCGAGCTGGAACTGCCGGTGGGCCGGGGGTTGTTGCTACTCACCGACGGCCTCTTCGAGGGGTATAGCGGAACCGGCAACCAGCGACTGGGGGAGGATGGCTTGCTTGCACTCGCGCGTAATCATGCGGGTTTGCCCGGGTCGGCATTTGTCGACGCGCTGATCGACGGCGCCGAGGAGCTCGCCCAGCCGCGCGGTGGTCTCACCGATGACATCGCTGTGGTGCGGGTAGAGCGGACGGCGATGTGATGACCGACGCGCACCCGCGGGCTCAGCTGACTGTGCGCGGTTGGTTGTTCCTGATCTTGTTGAGCATGGGCTTATTGGTGCTGGCCGGCGCCGCAGCGGGCGCGGCGTTGCTGAATCGCACCGACGAAGTGTCGCGCGGCCTGACCGAACAGATTCAGCCCGCGCGGCGGGCCGCCCTGCAGCTGCAGGCAGCGTTGCGCGACCAGGAAACCGGTGTGCGTGGCTATGCAATCGCCGCCGACCGGCAGTTCCTGACGCCCTACTACGACGGGCAACATGCCGAACAGGCGGCGGCCGAGGAAGCCAGGCGGCTGCTCGGTCAGCGTGTGGACCTGGTCAACGATTTGGACGCCGTCGAGCGGGCCGCCGCCAATTGGCGGGCCAGCTCCGCCGAGCCGCTGATCGCGAGCGTGATCCCCACCGCCCCCGACGTGGTGAACACCAGGATGGCGGATCGCGGAAAAGTCGAATTCGATCATTTGCGTGGACTTTTCGAAACCCAGAATACCGATCTCGCCGCGGCGGCGGCGCAGGCTAATGACGAATTGAACGACATCAGGGCCTGGCGGGACCGCGTGCTGGCCGCGGTGGTGCTGGTGTTCTTCGGCCTCGCCATCACGTTGGGGCTGCTGACCCGCAGTGCGATTACCCGACCGCTGGCGGCGCTGGCCGCGTCATGCCGGCGGATCACCGAGGGCAACTTCACCGAGAGCATCTCGGTCCCGAAGCGGCCCAAGGATATTCATGACATGGCGATCGATGTCGAGAACATGCGGCAGCGAATCGTTTCGGCACTGGACACTTCGCGGGCGGCCGAGGCGCGATTGGACGAGCAGGCAGTCGAGTTGAAGCGATCCAATGCCGAACTCGAGCAGTTCGCCTATGTCGCCTCACACGATCTGCAGGAACCGCTGCGCAAGGTCGCCTCGTTCTGCCAGTTGCTCGAAAAGCGCTATGGCGACCAGCTTGACGAGCGCGGCATCGAATACATCAATTACGCGGTTGACGGTGCCAAACGGATGCAGGTGCTGATCAACGATCTGCTGAGCTTCTCCAGAGTCGGCCGGGTGGGCGGCAAGCAAACCGTGGTCGATCTGGACGTGACGCTGGATGCGGCCATGGCCAACCTCGCCACCGCCATTGAGGAGTCGAACACCGAGATCGTGCGCCCGGCTCAGCCGCTGCCACAGGTGTTCGGCGATTCGACACTGCTGACAATGTTGTGGCAGAACCTGATTGGCAATGCGATCAAGTTCCGTCACGTGGATCGGTCGCCCCGGATCGTCATCGACTGCCAGCTGCGCCCCGATACTCACCAATGGCTGCTGACCGTGTCGGACAACGGCATCGGCATCGCCGAGGAGTTCACCGAAAAGGTGTTCGTGATCTTTCAGCGGCTGCACGGCCGCGAGGTATACCCGGGGACGGGTGTCGGCCTGGCGCTGGTGAAGAAGATCGTCGAGTATCACGACGGCGCAGTCCGGATCGACACGACCTACACCGACGGAACCCGATTCGAGTTCACCCTCCCCGCTGCCGTGGATGCAGCACACCCAGCCGCCCTGGAAGGAGCGCGCCAATGACACCCGCCAACAGAGCGATCGAGATCCTGCTCGTCGAAGACGACCCGGGAGACGAACTCATAACGCGGGAAGCGTTGGAGCACAACAAATTCCAGAATCGACTACATGTCGCGCACGACGGTGAAGAAGGGCTCGACTTTCTTTACAAGCGCGGTCAGTTCGAGGGCGCACCGCGGCCGGATCTCATCCTGCTGGATCTGAACCTGCCCAAGTACGACGGGCGCCAGCTGCTGGAAAAGGTGAAGTCCGACGCGGACCTCGCGCGTATCCCGGTCGTCGTGCTCACCACTTCCTCGGCCGAGGAAGACATCCTGCGCAGCTACAAGCTGCACGCCAACGCCTATGTGGCCAAGCCGGTCGATCTCGACCAATTCATCAGTGCGGTACGACAGATCGATGAGTTCTTCCTGCAGGTGGTTCGTCTGCCGGGCGTGTAGCCAAGGGTTCTTCGGGGCACACGATGCCGCGCGGCGTCACCTCGTACACCCGGGTGGTCGCGATGTCGAAGAAGATGCCCACCACCTGAACATCGCCGGCGGTGACCGCGGTCGCCAAGATCGGATGGCGGGTCAGTCTTTCCAGCTGAATCGCGACGTTGACGATGCTCAGCTGGTCGATCTCCGAGTACCCGTTGGCCTGCGCGCTGGCGCGCGCCGGATGGTGATCGCGGTAGGCGGCCAGACTCTCGCCGGCGTATTCCAGCCACTGGCCCATCGGCGTCCCGGATTGACCGGCGTCGTCGTCTAGCAGCACCTTCATCGCCGCGCACGACGAATGCCCGCAGATGACAACCGAACGCACACCCAACTGACTGGCCGCGAATTCGAGTGCGGCATCGACCGATCGGTCGTCGGGGTCGGTCGGCACCAGGTTGCCGAAGTTGCGCACGGTGTACAGGTCGCCGGGGCCGCTGGCGGTGATGACGTTCGGCAGGATCCGGGAATCCGCGCAGGTGAGGAACAGCGCATACGGGTCCTGGGCACCGCCGAGTCCCGCGATGTGCTGGTGCAAAACTGCTGAGCCATTGCGGTGGTACTCATTGACACGGTCGAGAATCGAAGCGTCGCCGTTGTTTTCGTGATTGGCGCGCGTCGACCGCCACGGCACCAGCCCGATCGGAGCGGACGCGAAGTGACGCCTCGGCGGACTCGCATGCGCGTTCTGCAGCTTGGCTCCGGTCGTCTCCACAATCACCACCACTCCGCCGCGCGCTTCGTGCGTGCGTTGCCAATCCTCGATCGTTTCGGATACAGAGTCGTCGATGTAGTCCGCGTTCAGGTTCAGCGTCACCTCAGTCCCCTGCGGCACCGACGCGAGCGCCTTGGTCAGGCGGGGCAGCAACAGGAAGCTCAGCGTGCCGTCGATATCGATGCGCCACTGCTTGGACTGCTCGCCGCCGATCGGTTGCACCGCGACCGGCGCGCGGGTCACCCGGACCAAGAGGAAGCCGATGGCGACGGCGAGCCCGATGAGCACACCTTCCAACAAGTTCAGGAACACCACTGACAATATGGTGACGGCGTATACGGCGAAGTTGCCTGTGCGCCAAGCTAATTTGATGTGAGCCAGCTTGATCAGCTGGGCGCCGACCACGATCAGCAGTCCGGCCAGCGCGGCCTTGGGGATGAGCTCGACCAGTTCGGTGAACAGCGACGCGAACAGCAGGATCCACACGCCGTGCAGCACCGCCGACATCCGGGTGCGGGCGCCCGCCGCCACGTTCGCCGAACTACGTACGATGACACCGGTAATCGGCAGTCCGCCAAGCAATCCCGATACTACGTTCGCGGTGCCCTGCCCGATGATCTCTTTGTCGAAATTCGTGCGTGGGCCGTTGTGCAGTTTGTCGACACCGACGGCGCACAGCAGCGATTCGACACTGGCGATCAGGGCGATCGTCAACACACCGATGACGATGTCCTCGGTCTCGTCCAGCCATGGCTTGCCTTTCGGGGTTGCTTCCGAGAGGTGAGGCAGGTTGAGCGCGTCGAAGAAGTTGCCCGACAGTGAGATTCGATCAGTGTCCAGCCCCGCCGCGATAGCCAGCGCGGTCGCCGCGACGATGGCGACCAGCGGGGCGGGGATCATCCGAATCTTGGCGGGCAGTCTCGACCAGACCAACAAGATCGCGATGACCGTTGCGCCGGTGATCACCTCGTGCAGTTCGTGATGCAGAATCCCGCTGGGCAACGCCACGAGATTCTGCCAGGCAGAGCTGTGTGACGATCCCCCCATCAGAACGTGAATCTGCTGCAAAATGATCGTGATACCGATACCCGCCAGCATCGCGTGCACGACCACCGGCGCAATAGCGAGCGCGGCCCGCGCCAGCCGGCTAAGCCCGAACGCGATCTGCAGTGCGCCCGCCCCGATCGTCATCAGGCACAGCATCGGGAAGCCGAAGTCATCGATCAGTCCGGCGACCACGACGGTCAGACCCGCGGCCGGGCCACTGACCTGGACCGACGACCCGCCGAACGTGCCCGCGACGATGCCGCCCACGACCGCGGCGATCAAGCCGGCGGCCAGCGGAGCCCCGGAGGCGATCGCGATACCCAGCGAAAGCGGCAGGGCCACAAGGAAGACGACGAGCGATGCGGGGACGTCGTGGCGCAGATTTTTCAGCAGCGGCCTGGATTTGGCCGTTTCTACAAGCGCATTCATAAGTCGACTCCTCCAACGGTTAGGAAGTCGGCAAGCGGCGGTCCGCTACCCCAAAGCTGACGACTCTTTATGACCGGTAGACCGTCTTGTGTCAATCACGCGCCCACCGGCCCTGGCGACCAAGACAAATCAGATAAGCGGACGACAAGACGTCGCGCCGCCTGCGGCTAGTTCGTATGAGGAAGCTTTCCCTGACTGCCCGATCACCGTGATAAACGCCTACGGATTCATCGACAACTCAAAGAAACCCAGGTGTCCCTGCTTTGACAACAAGTAGTTTCATCGGCGATTCAAAGAAAGCCGGTGCGCGAAATCAGGACTCGGCCAGAAACACGTCGTTGTGCTGGCCGGCAGCGGGCGGCGGATCGGCGGCGGCCGCCTCGAAGCTGGAGTAACGGGCCGGAGTGCGGATCACCGTGATTTCATCGTCGCCACTGCCGACGGTCAGGGCCAGTTCGTTTTCGGCGAACAGCGGGGTGCTGACGACCTGCTTCCAGGTGTAGGCCAGGCAGGCCATCAGGCCGCCTTCTTGCAGTAGCTCAACCCATTCGGCGGCGGTCTTGGCGGCCAGCGCCGACTCGAGTTCCTCGGTCAACTCGGGGTAGTTCATCGCGCGGGACCGCTGGTCGATGAACCGCTCGTCTTCCAGCATGTCAGGCCGGCCGATGATCTCGCAGAGCTTCGCCCAGTGCTTGGGCACATACGCGCTGATCACCAGGTACCCGTCCGCGGCCTTGAAGGCATCCGACGGCTGGGTGGCGAAGCCAACGCCCTTGCGTTTCTTGGCAGTTGGCGCCGGGTCCGGCTTGGGCTGTTCGGCGGACTTGTTCAGGTGAATCGTGAGCTGGCTGGCCTGCAGACCCACCGCGACGTCGTACATCGCGACCCGCACCACGTCGGCCACGCCGTGCCGCTCGCGATTGAGCAGCGCGGCCAGCACCGCCTGCGCGAGCACGTGGCCGCTGGCGGCGTCGACGAGCTGAAACGGAATGATCTGTGGTTTGCCGCTGGGCGTGGGCATGCCGGTGGTCATGCCCGACTCGGCGGCCACCATCAGATCGACGCCCGGCCGGCTGCCCTGTGGGCCGTTGCCGCCGTAGGCGGACAAGCGGGCGTAGATGAGCTTCGGGTTGCGCGCTTGTAATTCACTGGGGCCCAAGCCCATACGCTCCATCACACCGGGCCGGAACCCCTCCAGCACGACATCGGCGGTGTCGACCAGTCGCAAGATCTGTTGCTTGGCTTCGTCGTTGGTCAAGTCCACCGCCACCGACTTCTTGCCCCGGTTGTGGGGCCAGAACAGGGTGGGCAGCGGCGGCCGGCCGGGCAGCACCGCGACGATCTGCCGGGCCGCTTCGCCGTGCGGGGCCTCGATCTTGATGACCTCGGCACCGAGGTCGGCCATGACCTGTCCGGCCAGCGGCCCGGCGATGTTCTGCGTGAAATCGAGAACCCGGTATCCGTCAAGGGGCTTGGGCGGCTGGCTGTTCGGCATACTGGGGCCTTCCTCTTACCCTGCCTGGTGCAAGACTGCGGTGCAGTAGTAATTCTTGGCGAACGGGGCGTCGTCACCGTCGGGCTGCTGCGGTAATCCGTTGTCGGCCAACAACTGATTCAACGGGGTGCTGACCGGCCGCCAGCCGCGATCGGCCAGATACGTGGCCGCATCGCTGCGCTCACCGGGGAAACCCAGATCGTCGAGCACGACGTCGAGCCCGTGGTCCCGCCACCGCTGGCTGGCACCGTTCAACGCGTTCTGATTGCCGCCGGTGTTCAAGAACACCTCGGCCACCAGCCGGCTGCCCTCGGCGGACAGCGCGGTGATGTTGTCCAGCAGGCGATCCTGGGCTTCGGGTGGCAGGAAACCGAGCAGGCCCTCGGCAGCCCACGCGGCGGGCTGGCCGGTATCGAACCCGGCCTGCTTCAGCGCCGACGGCCAATCGTGGCGCAGGTCGACCCCGACGGCCCGGATCTCGGCGGTGGGCTTGGCGCCGAGCGCTTCGATCGTGGTGGTCTTGAACTCGATGACTTCCGGCTGATCGATCTCGAACACCGTCGTTCGCGGCGCCCAGGCCAGTCGGTATCCGCGCGCGTCCAGGCCGGAGGCGAGGATGACGACCTGGCGGATGCCCGCGGCGGCCGCGTCGGCGAAGAACGCATCGATGTAGCGGGTGCGCGCCGCCAGCAGGTCGGTCATGCGCTGCATTCCCCACGGCGCACCGGGCTCGTCGACGTCGGCCGCGTCGATCTCGGCGTTGGCCCACCGGGTGAAGAAGTCGATTCCCACGGCGCGTACCAGCGGCTCGGCGAACCGGTCGTCGATCAGCTCGTCCTTGGTGGCCCGGGCCCGTCCGGCGGCCACCATGGTGGCGGTGGCGCCCACGCTCGTCGCCAGGTCCCAGGTGTCGTTGTCGCTGCGTGCCATGGTTAGACACAATAACTACGAGCGCTGCGGCGGTGACCAAAGACCTCGGGCGCAGTGGCATTACGCCCTTATCGACGACCGCCCGCCCGGGCAGCATCCATGTCATGATCAAACGCCTCGGGCTGGAAGCCCGGTCGCTGTTGTGGTACGCGCGATCTGGCGGACTGAGGTTGATTCCACCGAGTGCGATGGTGCCGATGCTGCGTGCGGTGCAACGCTACGGCCTGCTGGGTGCGGCGACGGCGATCACCGCCGGGCGAGACCCCAAGGGGTTGGCGCTGATCGACGAGCACGGTCCGCTCAGTTTCGGCGACCTGGACAGGCGGACCAACGCATTGGCCAACGAGTGGCGTCGCCTAGGCCTCGGCCCGGGCACCAGCGTGGCCATCCTGGTGGGCAACCACCGTGGCTTTTTGGAAGCGGTCTTTTCCGCCGGCAAATGCGGCGCGAGCATCCTGCTGCTCAACACCGGCTTCGGCAGCGTGCAACTCGCCGAGATGGTGGCCCGCGAGAGCGCCGACCTGCTGGTGTACGACGAGGAGTACGCCACCGTCGTCGCGGGCGTGCACCCCAGGCTGGGCCGGCTGCGCGCGTGGGCGGAAACGCCCGCGGCCGACACGCTCGAGGGGCTGATCGAACGCGGCGACCCCGCTGCGCCGCCGCGTTCCGGCGGCCGTCCCAAAATCGTCATCTCGACCAGCGGGACGACGGGCGTCCCCAAGGGGGCGGTACGTTCGGAACCCTACTCGCTGATCCCGGTCGGCGGACTTCTCGGCAAAGTGCCCTTCCGGGGCCGCGAGGTCACCGAATGCTGTGTGCCGCTGTTTCATTCGAATGGATTCAGCCAGGCGATGTACGCGACGGTGCTGGGCTCGACATTGGTACTGCGCCGCCACTTCGATCCCGAGCAGGCCGTGGCGAGCGTGGCCGCACATCGTGCCAGTGCCATGATCGTCGTTCCCACCATGCTGCGGCGCATCCTCGATCTGGGCCCGGCGGCGCTGGCCGAACACGATCTGTCGTCGCTGCGCATCGTGTTCATCGGCGGCTCCCAGCTGGGCGCCGCGCTGGCCACCCGTGCGCTCGAGGCATTCGGCCCCGTGGTCTACAACATGTACGGCTCGACCGAGGTCGCCTACGCGACCATCGCCACGCCCGCCGATCTGGCCGCCGAGCCGGGCTGCGTCGGTTCGGTGGCGCCTGGGTCGGTCGTCAAGGTCTACACCGACGACGGGCAGGAAGCACCCGCGGGAACAACGGGGCGGATTTTCGTCGGCAACATCCTGGCCTTCGAGGGATACAGCACCGGCGGCCAAAAGGAGTCGATCCAGGGCCTGATATCCACCGGCGACGTCGGTCATTTCGACCGGGCCGGCAGGCTGTTCGTCGACGGGCGCGACGACGAGATGATCGTCTCCGGCGGGGAGAACGTGTACCCGGGTGAGGTCGAGGATGCGCTCGAGCACCACCCCGACATCGCGGACGTCGCGGTGATCGGGGTTGCCGACGAGGAGTTCGGCCAGCGCCTGCGCGCCTACATCGTGCTGCGGCCCGGCGCGTCGCTGACCGAGCACGACGTCCAGGAATATATCCGAAACCGGTTGGCGCGCTTCAAGATTCCGCGTGATGTGCTGTTCGTCGACGAGTTGCCCCGCAACGCGGGCGGCAAGGTGCTCAAGCGCATGCTGAACACGCAGCAAGGGCCCGCTTCATCTAACCGGCCGCGAGACCCTCGGCCCATTGAATCAGTCCCTCGACGTTGAGCTGCGGTTGAATTCCCGCGGTTCCGGCCAGGCCAGGTGAGGCCAACGGCGCCGCCGCCACCGCGCCGGACGTGCCCGAGGCGGCGGGGGTGACGACGGGGGTAAGGACGGCGGGACCGGTGACGATGGTGCCGGTGTTGACGGCGGTAACCAGGCCGCTGGCGTCGAGCGTGACGTTGACGCCGCCCCCGGCGATGATGCCGGCGCCGGGGACGGTGAAAGCACCGCTAAGGGGGAGTGGCGGGCCGACGGGATCTATCACGAGGAAGGTGCCGCTGGTAATGGTGCCGTCAAAGGCAAGTCCACCGGTCGTGCCGGGACCAAGGGTGAAGGCATTCCCGTTGGCGAAGGTGCCCGTCAGGGAGGTGATGGCCTCGAACGAGGCACCTTTGGTGAAGGCGATGGGGTAGCCGGCGCTGGCGGTGACCGTGACGCCGGGGTCGATGACCGCACCGCCGGGGGCCACGTTGACGGTGTCGCCCGCGATGACGTGGGCCGTTGAGCTCAGCTGTTGTATCGCGGCCCGGGCCACCGCGTCGGCCTGGTCTTGTTGCCCGTTCGGATTGGTGCTCTGCTGGGGTTCGTCGAACGGTTCGAGGCTGCTCGCGGTTTCGGCCGCAACGGCGTACCCGTACATGGCGGTGGCGTCTTGCACCCACATCTGCATGTACTGGGCTTCGGTGGCCGCGATGGCCGGAGTGTTCTGCCCGAGAAAGTTGGTCGCGACCAGGGCGGTGAGCCGCAGGCGGTTTTCCGCCACCACCGGCGGCGGCACGGTCATCCCGTACGCCGTCTCGTAGGCGGCGGCCGCCGAATAGGCTTGGGCGGCAGCCTTTGCGGCCCGGGCGGCGCTGAGTTGTAGCCACGCGACGTGGCGGGTGGCCGCGGCGGCCATGCGCGCCGACGACGGGCCCAACCACTGGCCGGCCAGGGCCGCGCTCTGCGACGAGCAGCCGCTGGCGGCGGACTCCAGCTGGGCGGCTATCGCGTCCCAGCTCGCTGCGGCGGCCAGCATCGGCCCTGCCCCCGGCCCGGTGTACATCAGCCCGGAGTTGACCTCCGGCGGCAGCAATCCGAAGTCCATGTCGTATCCCGTTTAGTTAAGCGCGACGATTTGCTGGGAATATTAACGGGGTAGTAACCAGGTTGCGTGCGGACTGGAGAAAATTCTTCGACTGTTTGCCCCGGCAATGCTCGGCCGGCGGCCGGCCTTCAGGCGAGGCGGTAGCGGATCAGGCGAGAACTGTTGGCCACCACGGCAACCGACGACGCGTTGTGCAGGATCGCGGCCAGCACCGGGGACAGCGCGCCGCCCGCGCCGATGATCAGCCCGGCGGCGTTGACGGCGATGGACATTCCGTAGTTCTCGCGGATGACGTCGACGGCGCGGGCGCCCAGGTCCCGGACGTCGAGCAGGCGATGCAGGTCGTCGTTGGCCAGCGCCACGTCGGCGGTCTCGACGGCCACGTCAGTGCCGGCCAGGCCCATCGCGATCCCGATGTCGGCGGCGGCCAGGGCGGGCGCGTCGTTGATGCCGTCGCCGACCATGCCCACGATGTAGCCCTCGCCCTGCAGCTCGCGCACCGTGGTGAGCTTGTCCTCCGGCATCACCTCGGCGCGCCACTCGTCGATTCCCAGCTCGTCGGCGACCACGCGCGCGATGTCCGGATGATCGCCGGTGAGCATGACGATGCGGCGAATCCCGTTGGCGCGCAATTGCGTCAGCACAGCGGCGGCCTCGGGCCGGACTTCGTCGCGCAGGCTGATCAAACCGACCAGGGTGCCGTCCACCGCGAGCAACAGCGGGGTCTCGGCCTCGCGGCGCAGCTTGTCGACCCACTCCTTGGCCTTCTTGGACACCTTGACCTTCTCGGCCTGCAGCAGCGACGGGCTGCCCAGCAGCAGGGTGCGGCCGTCGGCCCAGGTCCGCATGCCCAGCCCGACCAGCACCTCGCACTCCTCGTGTGGCGGGATGCTGATGTGGCGCTCCTCGGTGGAGCGGATGACGGCCTCGGCCAGCGGATGTCGCGAGTGGATCTCCGAGCTGGCCGCATAAGCCAGAACTTGCTCGGGCTCCCAATCCTTGTGCATGGCAACGATATTCGTGACCACTGGACGTCCGACGGTGAGGGTACCGGTCTTGTCGAATACAATCGCGTCGATCCGGCCCGCCTGCTCGAGGTGCGATCCGCCCTTGATCAGGATGCCGCGGCGCGCGCCGTTGCCGATCGCCGCGCTGATCGCGGTCGGGGTGGCCAAGCCCACCGCGCACGGGCAGGCGATCAACAGCATGGTCATCGCACGCCGCACGTCCCCGGTGATCGCCAGCGTGATCGCCGAGACGATGAACGAGGTGGGAACGAAACGGCGAGAGAAGTTTTCGCCGACCGTCTGGATGGGGGCCCGGTCGTGCTGTGCCTCCTCGACGCGGGTGATGATGCGCCCGATCGTGGTCTGCTTGCCGACCGCCTCGGCGCGCACCACGACACGTCCGCGCACCACGACCGACCCGGCGTGCACGTGGGTGCCCACACCGACGTTCACGGGCAGGTTCTCCCCGGTGATCGCGGATTGGTTGACGACGGCCTCGCCGTCGACGACCTGGCCGTCCACCGGAATCGCGACGTGGTCGTGCACCAGCACCTCGTCGCCGATCTCGACGCTGTCGATCGGAACCTGGACTTCGTTGCCGTCCGGCAGCCGGATCCACGCCGTGTCCTGGCTGCCGCGCAGCAGCTCCGAAATCGCCCGCCGGGTGCGTCGCAACGTCAGATCTTGCAGGTACTCACCGATGTTGAGCAGCCACAGCACGGTCAGCGCGACCACGTTCTCGCGCAGGATCAGGCTGGCGACCGTCGCAGCCGAGACCAGCGCATCGGTACCGGCCCGGCCGGATCGAAGCGAACGCAACGCGCCGCGCAGGAACGGGTAGCCGGTGAAGATCGTGACCCCGGTGGCGACCGCCCGCCCGCTCGCGCCGAGCAGCGGTGGCCGGGCGAACACGTACCGGCGCACCCCGAGCAGGCTCAGTGCCAGGCCGCCGATCACCATGCGCAGCACCTCGGAATTGCGGATCTCCGAAGAATGCGGCGCACGCGCTGGAATCAGTTCGGCGCCAACATGTTTCGCGCTGCCGATCGCGGACAGGACCTCGGCGCGATCGCAGCGGCGCGGTGAATACCAGACGACGACCGATCCGGTGCGCGGGTACGCGTGCACGGCGCGCACGCCGGTCTGCCTGGCCACGGCCTCTTCGACCGCGACGGCCCGCCGAGAGCTCGTACGCACCCACGGGACCGAAACCCGCATGCGGCCAGCCGCATCCGAAAGTACATCGAGGGAAGGGTCTTTGGCGGTTGCGATGTCTTCAACGATCGCGAGGCTCATGGCGAGCGCGATCAGTGGTCGTGATCGTGGGCGTCGCCGACGGTCGGGGTGGGCGCCTCCTCGCCGATGCGCTCGCGGGCTTCGGCCATCACATCGGCGAGCCGCAGACGCGCCGACTCCGCGGCCGTTTCGGCTTTGCGGGTGCCGCGCAATCCGAGCTCCGCGGTCGCCACGGCGGTCTGGTGCAGCGGCGCCTTGGCCACGGCCTTACGGACGACCTCGTAGGCGGTCACTCCGACCAGACCGGTGAACACCGTTCCCGCCGCCTTTGCCAGTAGCCCGTATACCGCCATCGGCTGATCCCTTCTCCCGCCCGCAGTCGTTAATGACAACCATTATCAGATAGTCGTGCCGTCGGCGACGAAAACAGCCGAGTTCCCGCGCCGTCCACCTGATGCTTCCACGAAATTAACATCGATGTATAGCGATATCAATATGTATAGTCAGAGGACGCGGGTGACCTTCTCGGTCTCGACGCGGCGCTGCAGCGCCGCCGGATCGGGGTTGGCCACCTGCACCAACGAAGCCCCGACCGACATGATCGCCAGCAGGCCGTCGACCAACTCGGCGGGGCCCAGCCACGCGGCGGTGGAAAGCACCCGATCCTTGGCCGTCAAACCCCTTGCCGCCGCCGAGCTCTCACAGTCAGCCAGGACCGCTGCGACGGAGCGGCCGGCCAGCGCGGGACCGGGTTGGCGTTCGGCGACGATCTGGTCGCCATGCACCCGCACCGCGGTGGCGTAGTCGGTGACGCCGATCGGCAGGTCGGGTGCGGGCCGACCGAATGGATCCAGCGACAACACCGCGACCTCGCCACCGGCTGCCAGAGTGTCGGCCTCGTCGAGCCGTTCGATGGTGCACAGCGCCAGGTCGCCCGGCCCTTCGAGCACTGCCTCGGCGCCGATCCACCACACCCCGAACAGGACCGCCGCGGTCTGCCAATGCGCCGGCAACAGGATGGCCACCCGGCTGTCCGGGCCCGCGCCCAACTCGTCGCGTAATAGGTTGCCGGTCTTGGCCGCCCAGTTGGCCAGGGTCACCGCGGACAACTCGATGCGCTCGCCGGTGGCGTCGTCGTAATAGGTGATGCGCGGGCCGACCGGGTCGGCGGCCAGCATCGGATCGAGGATCGCCCCGGATAGCGTGGTCAGTTGATGCACTCCGGCTTGTCGCTGCCGGCCGTCAGGATCGGTGAGGGCGCGGGAACATTTGGATCGGTGGCCGATTGGTTCGTCACCCGTGCCGGTGCGGTGGTGCTGCCGGACAGGCCCGAGCCCGGTCCCGTGTAGTCGTTGGCCAGCACCACCCGGACCGATCCCGGTGCCAGCGACGCATCTCCGACGACGGGCAACCCGCCCAGCTCCTTGGAGACTTCCTGGGCTCCCATGTCGTCGGGCTTGTTGGCGCGCACCTGGCTGGATTTGACGTGGCCGCCGTCGTTGTTTCCCGCCGCGCCGGTGGTGAATCCCTTGGAGCTCAAGACATCTGACACTGCAGCCGCCAGTCCGTTGATGTCGGTGTCGTTGACGACGGTGGCGGTGGTCTTGGCGGGTGTATAGGCCAGTTGTTCGGTTTTGCCCTGATCCTGGTCGTGCAACAGGCTGGCCACCCAGTCCTGAACCTGGTGCGGGTCCACCCGGACCACGCTCTGCATGCCGTCGTCGCTCCAGCCGGCTCCGTCGAGCACCGGGATGGTGGCGAAGGCGACGTTGCCGCCGGCCAGCTTCTGCAGCTGCTGGACGAAATCCATGACATCCCAGCCCTGGGAGATCACCACCGAGCGCTGCACCGCGGCCTCCAGCTTTTTCAGCGTGCCGGGGCTGGACAACGTCTGGCCCGAGATCACCCGGTGCGCCAGCGAAGCCATCACGACCTGCTGGCGCACTACCCGGTCGAGGTCACCGCGCGGCAGGTCGTGGCGCTGACGCACGAAGCTGAGCGCCTCGGCGCCGTCCAGCTTTTGCGGACCGGCCGGGAAGTCTGCACCCGAAAGCGGTTCGTATACAGCGTCTTTGAGGCACACATTGACGCCACCGAGCGCGTCGGTGATCAAAGCGAAGCCCAGCAGCCCGATCTCGGCGTAGTGGTCGACGGTGACGCCGGTGAGGTCGGCGACGGTCTTGATCAGGGCCTCGCGGCCGGCCTCGGTGCCCTGAGTGGCGGCGTCCTCGGCCGAATCGCCGGCCTTGACCAGGTTGGCCCGCTTGGCTTCCCGGGTTTGGCCGTAGACCCCGTTGATCTTCGTCTTGCCCAGACCGGGCGCCACCACATAGGAGTCGCGCGGAATGGAGATCGCGGTGGCCGACTTCCCGTTGTTCGGTATCCGGACCAGGATGATGGTGTCGGTGTTGGTGGCTTCCTCGTCACCGGCCTTCAGCGTCGCCAGCTCCTCGGCGGTCAACGGGTTGCCGTGCGCGTCGGTGCGGCTGTCCAGGCCGACCAGCAGGATGTCGATCGCGCCGTCGTCGCCACCCTTGCCCAGCGACGGGGCGGACATGTGGAAGATGCCGTCTTCGAATGCTCGGACGTTGTTCCACGCCACACCGGTGCCGAGAACGACGACGACGGCTAGCACAGTGGCAACAACACGAACCACACGATGCACAGGCATCACACTAGGTTACTTGCGACACAGGCGCTTCCCGGGTAGCCAGCAGCGGCGTGGCCCGAGCTTTCCCGGACATGCCAGACTCGAACCATGTCGGGCAGGATCGTTGTCACCGGAGCCGGTGGCCAGCTGGGCGGGTGTTTGGCGGCCCATGGCGTCGAGCAGGAGCGTGACGTCCTCGCGCTGACGTCCGCGCAGTGGGACATCACCGACCCGGCCGCCGCCGAGGCGATCGTGAGAAGCGGCGATGTCGTGATCAATTGCGCCGCTTACACCGATGTCGACGGCGCCGAGAGCGACGAAGCGCGTGCGTACGCGGTCAATGAGGCCGCGCCGGCGCACATCGCGCGGGCCTGCGCGCGGGTCGGCGCCCGGCTAATCCACGTCTCGACCGACTTCGTTTTCGCCGGTGATTACGCGGATCCGCACCCGTTCGAACCCGGTGACGAGACCTCGCCGCGCGGCGTCTACGCCTGCAGCAAGCGCGCCGGCGAGGTCGCCGTGCTGGCGGCGCTGCCGGATGCCTCGCAGTGCGCAGTGGTCCGCACCGCCTGGGTGTATACCGGCGGCACCGGCAAGGACTTCGTCGCGATCATGCGCAAGCTCGCGGCCGGTGACGGCCCGATCAAGGTCGTCGACGATCAGGTCGGCTCGCCCACCTACGTCGCCGATTTGGCCGCCGCACTGCTGCAGATCGCCGACGACGGCGTGCCCGGGCCGATCCTGCACGCTGCCAACGAGGGCGCCGTCTCGCGATTCGGCCTGGCCCGCGCGGTATTCGAGGAGTGCGGCGCCGACCCCGAGCGGGTGCACCCGGTGAGCACCGCGGAATTTCCCCGTCCTGCACCCCGCCCGACCTATTCGGCGTTGTCGAGCCGGCAGTCGGCGGCGGCGGGCATGACGCCGCTAAGGCCCTGGCGCCCAGCGCTTGTCGCCGCGCTGGCCGCGCGCGCCTCCTCTGGGGGGCCTGTCCCGGCCGAACGACCGATAACCTCTACGCGTGACTGATGTCCTGCCGGTCGTGACGGTGACCTATTCGCCGGGCCACCATCTCGAACGTTTTCTGGCTTCGCTGTCGCTGGCGACGGAGCGTCCGGTCAGCGTCCTGATGGCCGACAACGGTTCCACCGACGGCGCCCCGCAGGCGGCGGTGCAGCGCTATCCGAACGTGCGGCTGTTCAGCACCGGAGGCAATCTCGGGTACGGCACCGCGGTGAACCGCGCGATCGAGTATCTGTCCGAGCGCGGGGAGATCGACGACTGGGTGCTGGTGGCCAACCCCGACGTGCAGTGGGGCCCGAACAGCATCGACGCGCTGCTCGAGGCCGCCGCTCGCTGGCCGCAGGCCGGCGCGCTGGGCCCGCTGATCCACGACCCGGACGGCTCGGTGTATCCGTCGGCGCGCCACCTGCCCAGCCTGATCCGCGGCGGCATGCACGCGGTGATCGGGCCGTTCTGGAAGCGCAATCCCTGGACGGCGGCCTACCGCCAGGAGCGGCTCGAGCCCAGCGAACGGGCGGTGGGCTGGCTCTCGGGATCGTGTCTGCTGCTGCGCCGTTCGGCCTACGGTCAGATCGGCGGATTCGACGAGCGCTACTTCATGTACATGGAGGACGTCGACCTCGGCGACCGGCTCGGCAAGGCCGGCTGGCTCAACGTCTATGTGCCGTCCGCCGAAGTGCTGCACCACAAGGGCCATTCCACCGGGGACGATCCGGCCAGCCACCTCGCTGCGCATCACCGCAGCACCTATATCTTTCTGGCGGACCGGCATACCGGATGGTGGCTGGCTCCGCTGCGCTGGGTGTTGCGGGCCTCGTTGGCGCTGCGCTCGGCTCTGATGGTGCGCAACTCGCGCCGGCAGCGTGCGGAGAAGTCGGCAGAAAGGCGGCGCTGAGTTGGCGATTTCTTCAGTGGATGCGGTGATTCTGGTCGGCGGTAAGGGCACTCGCCTGCGGCCGCTGACGCTGTCGGCGCCCAAGCCGATGCTGCCGACGGCCGGGGTGCCGTTTCTCACCCACATGTTGTCGCGCATCGCCGCGGCCGGCGTCCAGCACGTCATCCTGAGCACCTCGTACAAGGCCGGGGTGTTCGAAGCGGAGTTCGGGGACGGGTCTGCGCTCGGTCTGGAGATCGACTATGTCACCGAGGAGGAACCGCTGGGGACCGGCGGTGGCATCGCCAACATCGCGGACAAGTTGCGCCACGACACCGCGCTGATCTTCAACGGCGATGTGCTCTCCGGCGCCGACCTCGGCCAGCTGGTGGACTCGCACCGGGCCAACGAGGCCGACGTGACGCTGCACCTGGTGCGGGTGAGTGATCCGCGTGCCTTCGGTTGCGTGCCGACCGACGAGAACAACCGCGTCCTGGCCTTTCTGGAGAAGACCGAGGATCCGCCGACGGATCAGATCAACGCCGGCACCTACGTCTTCGAGCGCAGCATCATCGACCGGATTCCGCGCGGGCGGCCGGTGTCGGTCGAGCGCGAGGTGTTCCCGGCGTTGCTGTCGGACCCCGACGTCAAGTTCTGCGGCTACGTCGACGCCACCTACTGGCGGGACATGGGCACCCCGGACGACTTCGTCCGCGGATCGTCGGACCTGGTGCGCGGCATCGTCACGTCGCCCGCGCTGCAGGGCCATCACGGCGAGAAGCTGGTACACGAAGGCGCGGCGGTGTCGCCCGGCGCGGTGCTGATCGGCGGCACGGTCGTCGGGCGCGGCGCCGAGATCGGTCCCGGCGTGCGGCTGGACGGCGCGGTGATCTTCGACGGCGTCAAGATCGAGGCCGGCAGCGTGGTGGAGCGCTCGATCGTCGGCTTCGGGGCCCGGATCGGTCCGCGCGCGTTGATCCGCGACGGGGTGATCGGCGACGGCGCCGACATCGGTGCGCGCTGCGAGCTGTTGCGCGGCGCCCGGGTCTGGCCGGGTGTCTCGATTCCCGACGGCGGGATCCGCTACTCCAGCGACGTCTGACGGTGATCGCGCTCGCGTCGCCATCGTCCGCGAGTGTGAAGCTGGCCGCACATTCGGCTTCGAGTGTGAAGCTAGCCGCACACTCGCCGGTTCATCCCGTCGCGCGCGCTCGCGAAACCAGGTGTGCGAGCGCGTAATCCGTGCCGGGTGGCAGCGCGTCGGCCGGCCACCACCGCAAGTCGTCGGATTCCTCGCTGATCGCGATCTGCGCACCGGCGGGCGCGTGCGCGACGAATTGCAGGTCCAGATGCCGGGTCGGGACGCCCAACGAGCAGGTGACCGGGTGGACGTGAATCGCGGCCAGCTCCGGTGTGATGCGCAGGTCGGGCACGCCGGACTCCTCGACGGCTTCGCGCAGCGCCGCGGTCACGATGTCGGCGTCGTCATCGTCGCAGTGGCCCCCGAGCTGGACCCAGCGGCCCAGCCGGGGATGCAGGGTCAGCAACACCTGGGTGCCGGTGTCGTCGAACACGATCGCCGACGCCGTGACGTGGCCGGCTTCGCACTCGCGGCGGCAGGCGTCGGGGCGACCGTGCACGAACGCCAGCACGGCGTGCCGCAGCGACTCCTGCGTCGGGTCGGGTGCCCGCCAGTCGGTGAGCACCGAGATGGCCGAATCGCGGATGCTCACCGGGCGCCGCGCCTGGTCCGGCGGTCGCGCAGCGTGTGCCAGGCCGCTCGGCACTGCGCGACGACACCGGGTGACCAGCCGAGCCCGTCGATCAGCACATGACGGTCGACGGTGTCGAGGGCCTTCTCGATTTCGTTGGCCTTCAGCAGCAGATCCACATCTGCGGCCAGGTCGGTGCCGGCCAGCGCCGGGGCTGGAATGGGCAGCTGCTCGGCTTCGGTCGGCTCGAGTTCCAAGATGCCTCCACCATAACTACGGCCCATGATCTCGGCGAAGGCGAATGTCGCGCTGTTGTGGAACACCGTCGCGAACGCCGCCGGGTCGCTTCCGGGACAGCCGCGCAGCCGCACCCGGTGTACGGTGTCGGTGCTGGTCGCCGCGGCGGCGTTGACGGCCAGCCGCGGGGCCAGGTGAATCTGGCGCAGCAGGAACAGATCGGGAAACCACAGCGACGGGGTTCGCCACCACGGCGCGCGAATCGAGCACTTGTAGCCGAGGTGAACCCCGGCTGCCTCACCGGCGTCGATGTGCGCGATCAGCGCGGGATCGGCGGGCTGCTCCGGGGCGTCGAGCAGCCAGGTCCGCTGGCCGGCCGCGATATCGCTTGCCCGGCAATCGGTGTCGTAGACCAGGCCGCTGAGCTGGCTGCTGCGCGAGACGAGCGGGACGCAGTGTGCTCCCAGGCCCAGCTCGCGGGCTTGTGCGTCGGTGAAGGTGAAGAAGCTGTTGCGGCCGGTCACGATGCCGACGTCGACGTCGGCGATGCACCCGAGCCGCGTCAAGTCGTCGGACCGGTTGAGCGTGCGCAGCAGCCGGATCGCGGCGGGGTCCAAGAAATACTTGGTCCACTTCTCCTTCTCGTGCAGTAGCGCGGGTGCGGCGTCGCCGTCGAGGCTCGCCTGCGCGAGCGCGTCGGCATCGGCGAGATCGATCGTCCGGATTCGCGCGGGCCCGGCACCGGCCACCCCGCAGAACAACACGACTTCTTGCAGGATGCCGTCGAAAACCAGCCGCTGAAATGTGACCAGAGTGATTTCACGGTATTGCGCGAGCAGAAATTCGCGCAATTGCGCGGCATAACTGACTTGCAGCAATTCGGCGGGCAATACCAAACCCACCCGTCCGCCGTCGCGCACCATTACGGTGCTCGCGACGACGAAAGGGACCCAGGCATTGGTCAGCCTGCTGGGGCGCAGCCCGGCACGGCGCATCAGCTCCAGCGCCGGCTCCCGTTGCTCGGACGCCCAATTGCCGAACCTGATGTACGGCGGATTGCCCGCCACCCCGTCCCAGCCGGTCGCCTCGTTGCGGGCGACCCAGCTGAACAGGTTCGCGGCGTCGACGGGAGCGAAGCGTCGTGCCTTGAGCGCTTCGTGTGACACGAGCTCCACACCGTGTACTTGCTCGCTGAGCGCGGCCAGCTCGCGCAGGATCCGGCCGTCACCGCACGAGGGCTCCAGGATGCGGGGTCCGGCCTCACGTACCCAGCGGGCCAGAAACCGCGCCACCGACACCGGTGTGTAGTAGCCGCCGCGAACCTTGTCGGCAGATGCGGCCGCCTTGCCCGCGAACGTTTTCACCGGGTCAGTATCACTTGCGGATCAGCAGATCTCCGGGATCCACCGGGTCGCGCGGCCCTTCGGGCCGTGCATCTTCGGAGGCGTAGCCGATCGCGATGCCGCCCAACGGCTCCCAATCGGGCGGCAGCTCCAGCTCGGCGCGGACCAAATCCGCGGCAAAGATCGTCGAGCCGATCCAGCAGCTGCCCACCCCCCGAACGGCCAGCGCGACCAACAATGCCTGCACGGCCGCGCCGACCGCGACGGTGAACATGGTGTGCTCGGCATTGGTGCGCTCATCGTCGGAATAGGTGTGGGCGCCCTCGGGCACCAGCATCGGGATGATGACCTCGGGTGCGTCGTAGAGGATCTGGCCGCGCGCCACCCGCCGATCGATCGCGTCGGCCGGCTTTCCGTCACCGGCCAGGTCGGTGCGCCACTTGTCCTTCATCCGATCGAGCAGCCGGGTCCGGGTGGCCGCGGTGCGCAGCCAGACGAACCGCACCGGGCGGGTGTGGTGCGGGGCCGGTGCGGTCAGCGCCTCGGCGACGGCCGCCTCGATCAGCTCCGGCGGCACCGGTTCGGCGCTGAACCGGCGCACCGACCGGCGCAGCAGCTGGGCTTCGCGGCGGCCCATCTCGATGGCTTCGGCGGTGCCGAGCCAGAACAGATCCTCCGGTCCGGGCCGCAACAACTGGCGCGCCGTGGTGCCGTCGTCGACGACGGTCAGCCCGCGCACGACGGCCACCGGCATCGCGGTCAGCTTGCCCTTGACCAGATCGGCCGCGGCGGCCACTTCGTCGGCCACTGCGATCTCGGTGACCACCAATTCGTTGCCGTGCTCGTCGACCGCGCCCGAATAGCCGTGCAGCACAGCCAGTCCCGCCGCGCCGATCGCGACGTCGATCTGACCGTTGCGCCAGGCGCGGCCCATGGTGTCGGTGATCACCACCGCGACGTCGACGCCGAGCTGCTCGCGCAGCGCGTCGCGCAGGGCCGCGGCACTGCCGTCGGGGTCGACGGGCAGCAGCGCGAGTTCGCTTCGGCCGACGTTGGATCCGTCGACGCCGGCGGCGGCCTGCACCAGCCCCAGTGAGTTCTCGGTGATCAGCGTGCGGCCCTTGCGGGCCAGCACCCGCACCGCCTCATCGTCGACCAGTTTGCGCCGCAGCTCGTCACGCTCCTCGGGGTCCTCGGGCGCGCTCACCAGCCGGCCCTCGCACTTGGACACCACCTTGCTGGTGACCACGACGACGTCGCCCTCGCGCAGCCATGGGGCGGCGGCGGCGACCGCGGCGCCGAGATCGTCGCCGGGGCGGAACTCCGGAAGCCCGGTGACGGGCAGGATTTCGATCGTCGCGGCGGTGCCGTGCTCCCTGGGCGAACGAGTCACGGCGCCACGCCCGCAATATCCAGTCCGGCCCGGACCATTTCGGCCGTCGCCTTCGGATCGGTCATCAATAGCGGCACCGCCCGCACCGCGACGCCGTCGATGTCGGCGTGATCGCCCTCGTGCACCAGCCAGCAATCCAAGATCCCGGTGCCGCTACGTGCTCCGTAATATCCGCCGACCGCTTCGGCGGTGGACTCGACCCCGATCACCTCGAGGCAGGCATCAGCCATGCCGCGCAACGGTTTTCCGCCGATGATCGGGGAGTAGCCGACGATCGGGGCGGACGCCGCCCGCAAGGCGCCGCGAATACCCGGCACGGCCAGGATCGCGCCGACGCTCACCACGGGATTGGACGGGGCCAGCATGATGATCTCGGCGTTGCCGATCGCGTCGAGGGCATCGGTTGTGGCACTGGCCGTTTCAGCGCCGACGAAGGCGAAGCTGTGGGTTGTCACGTCGGCCCGGTAGCGCACCCACCACTCCTGGAAGTGGATCGCGCGCCGACTGTCGTCGGCCGGATCGGTGATCACCACATGTGTTTCGCAGCGGTCGTCGCTGGCGGGCACCAGCTGCGCGCCGGGCTGCCAGCGGTCGCACAACGCCGTGGTGATCTGCGAGAGCGGGTAGCCGGCGTTGAGCATCTGGGTGCGCACCAGATGGGTGCCCAAATCGCGGTCGCCGAGTTGAAACCAGTCGGGCTGCATGCCGTAGCGCGCCAATTCCTCTTTGGCGTGCCAGGTTTCGTCGCGATGGCCCCACCCGCGCTCCGGGTCTACGCCTCCACCTAAGGTATACATGCAGGTGTCCAAATCCGGACAAACCCGAACCCCGTGGATCCAGGCATCGTCGCCAATGTTCACGACGGCGGTCAGCTCGTGGTCGGAAGTTTCTCCCCCGGTTGCGAACTGACCCAGCCCGAGTAATTGTTGAACACCCAGCAGGAACCGGGCGCCGCCGACTCCACCGACCAGAACGGTGACCTTCACACCGGACGACAGTACCGGCCGGGATCTTTGGCGAGGGTTTGTGACGGACACGCCGAAGGCCCGAAATAACAGAAACGCCGGAAACTGATCACGAGATGGTATGGAAATGCGCCGAAACGCTTGACCCGGCAGATTAACCCGTGTCTAATCACATCAGTGTCATTTTCGGTTGGCCGGCCGGTTCCGGTGTCGCAGACCGGGATTCGATCACTTGTTCGAATTGTCTGTTACATCAGAACAGCGGGACACAACCACTCTCTCAAAGACCAGCTGAGGAGGCGTACGACGCATGTCTTACGAGCACCTATGGGGCGTCATGCCAAGCACTGAGCGCGCCACGATCAGCTCCGCGCCGGCGCCGATTACCCGACCCCACTTGACCGTGGTCCCTGATGCGCCAAGCGCATTCGAGCCCGAGCCGTTGCCGGAGCCCGAGCTCACCCCGGACCAATGGCAGGACCGCGCGCTGTGCGCGCAGACCGACCCGGAGGCCTTCTTCCCGGAGAAGGGCGGATCGACTCGCGAAGCCAAGAAGATCTGCCTGGGCTGCGAGGTACGTCATGAGTGCCTGGAGTACGCGCTGGCACACGACGAGCGCTTCGGCATCTGGGGTGGCCTTTCCGAACGGGAGCGCCGCCGCCTCAAGCGCGGCATCATCTGACCGGCGAACCCGCGTGGGTTATTCGTCGTCGATCGTCGGGTCGATGACGGTCGGTTCGACGTCGAGGTAGATGGCCACCTGCGCCACCAGAATCTCGTGCAGTAATTCGCCAAGTTCGACGGTGTCTTTAGCGCGTCGTTCGATGGGCTTGCGGAACAGCACAATTCGCGCCCGCGTCGAGTTTCCTCGAACGTCGACCCCGGCGGGGATCAAACGGGCCAGCGCGATCGGTCCATCGGCGACGACCTCGGGCGGCCACTGCACGCTGGCCGGATCCTTGGCGGCGATGCGTGGGATTTCGTCGACTGCCACGTCGAGTTCCGACACCCGTGATTGCCAGCGCCGCTCGATGGGTTCGTAGGCCTCGAGCACCGCCATGTCGAATCGCTCGGCCCGGCTGCGCCACCCCGGCACCGTCGGCGGCAGCAAAGGACCGCGCATATCGCGCCCGCGCCGAGTTGCCCGGTGTCCGGGCGTTCGGCCCGACGGCCGTCCGTTGCGCGGGAAACTGCGCGAATCACCCACGCGCCGATGGTAACGGTTGGACATCGTGGCCCGAACGGATGCGCGTGTCCGGCGCTTCGGCGGCGTTTGCGCACGATAGCCTTTCCGACGTGAACGTTCCCCGTCGCTGCTGCCGGCCAGGGTGCCCGCACTACGCCGTGGCGACCCTGACGTTCGTCTACTCGGACTCGACGGCAGTGGTGGGCCCGTTGGCGACCGCGCGCGAACCGCATTCGTGGGACTTGTGCGTCGGCCACGCCGGCCGCATCACGGCCCCCCGCGGATGGGATCTGGTGCGCCACGCCGGGCCCCTGAATTCGGAGCCCACGAATCCCGATGAAGACGACCTGGTCGCGCTTGCCGACGCCGTGCGCGAACGCGGTGCAGGCAACGCGTCCTTGCCGCACGCCGGTGGTACCGGCATGCCGTTGAACGGATTTCCCCCGCAAGCGGGAGGTACCCCCACCGCTGCGCATCTGCATCACACCGGAGTGCAGGCCACCGCGCCCAGCAGCCATCTGCTCGCGACGCCGGAAAAGCGGTCCGGTCGCCGCCGCGGACATCTGCGGGTGTTGCCCGATCCGTCCGACTAGGGGACCGCTCGGGCCGATAGGCTGACGCCAAGAGGCAAATCAATCCACGGCGTCAAGGAGGCCCCGCATGTCTCGGCCCGCCGCGACTGTCCACCGTGTCATCAAGGCTTATGACATCCGTGGGCTGGTCGGCGAGGAGATCGACGAGTCGCTGGTTGCCGATGTCGGGGCAGCCTTCGCCGCGCTGATGCGCGGCGAAGGCGCGCAACGCGTGGTGATCGGACACGACATGCGCGATAGCTCGCCGTCGCTCGCCGCTGCCTTCGCGGCCGGGGTGACCAGCCAGGGCCTGGACGTGGTGCGGATCGGGTTGGCCTCGACCGATCAGCTGTATTTCGCCTCGGGATCACTCGATTGCCCCGGCGCGATGTTCACCGCCAGCCACAACCCCGCCGCCTATAACGGCATCAAGCTGTGCCGGGCCGGTGCTAAACCGGTCGGTGCGGATACCGGGCTGAAAGTGATCACCGAAGACCTGATCGCCGGAGTCGGCGGCTACGACGGGAAGCCGGGGTCTATCACCGATCGCGATGTGCTGTCCGACTACGGCGAGTTCCTGCGGTCGCTGGTGGCGACCTCCGGATTGCGGCCGCTGCGGGTGGCGGTCGACGCCGGCAACGGCATGGCCGGCCACACCGCACCGGCAGTGCTCGGCCCGATCGACTCGATCACGTTGTTGCCGTTGTACTTCGAGCTCGACGGGTCGTTTCCCAACCACGAGGCCAACCCGCTCGACCCGGCCAACCTGCTGGATCTGCAGTTCTACGTCCGCGAGACCGGCGCCGACATCGGGTTGGCGTTCGACGGCGACGCCGACCGGTGCTTCGTGGTCGACGAGCGCGGGATGCCGGTCTCTCCGTCCACGGTGACGAGCCTGGTCGCCGCGCGCGAGCTCGGCCGCGAAATCGGCGCCACCGTCATCCACAATCTGATCACCTCGCGCGCGGTGCCCGAGCTGGTCGCCGAGCGCGGCGGCACACCGCTGCGCTCGCGCGTCGGACACTCCTATATCAAGGGCCTGATGGCCGAAACCGGCGCGATCTTCGGCGGCGAGCATTCCGCGCACTATTACTTCCGTGACTTCTGGGGCGCCGACTCGGGAATGCTGGCCGCGCTGTACGTCCTGGCCGCCCTCGGTGAGCAGGACCGGCCGCTGTCCGAGCTGACCGCGGACTACCAGCGCTACGAGTCGTCCGGTGAGATCAATTTCAAGGTGGCCGACGCCGCACAGTGCGTGGACGCGGTGTTGAAGTCGTTCGGCAGCCGGATCCACTCCATCGACCACATGGACGGGGTGACGGTGGACTTGGGCGACGGCAGCTGGTTCAACCTGCGCACCTCCAACACCGAGCCGCTGCTGCGGCTGAACGCGGAGGGCCGCACGACCGAGGACGTCGAAGCGATGGTCACCGAGATCAGCGCCGAAATCGCCGGCCAGGCGCAGCGCAATGAGGGTGTGCCGTGAACGCAACCCGGGCGATCGATCTCGAAGACAGCGACGGCCTGATCGCCGCCGACCGGCAGGGCCTGTTGCGGTCCGCCTCGTCGGCCGGCGCGCAGGTGCGCGCGATTGCCGCCGCGACCGAAGAGGGCGCCCTGGACTCGCTACGCACCGGCGACCGGCCGCGCAGCGTGATCTGGGTGGCCGGCCGCGGCACCGCCGAGACGGCCGGGGCGATGCTGGCCGCGACGCAGGGCGCCGCGGCGTCGGCACCGATCGTGCTGGTCAGCGAGGCCCCGCCGTGGGTGGGTCCGCTCGACGTGCTGATCGTCGCCGGCGACGACCCCGGCGACCCGGCCCTGGTCGGTGCCGCCGCGACCGGGGTGCGCCGCGGCGCACGGGTGGTCGTCGTCGCGCCCTACGAAGGTCCGCTGCGCGACTCCACGGCCGGGCGCGCCGCGGCGCTGGCGCCGCGGCTGTGGTTTCCCGACAGTTCGGCCTGTCGCGGTACCTGGCCGCCGGCTTGGCGACGCTGCAAACCGTTGACCCCCGGCTGGACATCGACCTGCCGGCGCTCGCCGACGAGCTGGATGCCGAGGCGCTGCGCAACAGCGCGAGCCGTGACCTGTTCACCAACCCGGCCAAGATGATCGCCGCGCGCTTATCGCACCACCCGGTGGTGCTGGCAGGTGACTGTCTCGCGACGCTGGCGCTGGCCCGGCATGGCAGTTCGCAGCTGTTGCGGATCGCGCACCAGGTGGTCGCCGCCACCGGGCTGGCCGACGCGGTGGTGGCGCTGCGCGAGCCCGTCCATGTCGGTGCCGGCCGACCGCCGGTGGATGCACTCTTTCACGACGAACAAATCGACGGGCCGTTGCCCGAGCGGATGCGGGTGCTGGCGTTCACGCTGGCGGACGACCGGACAGTGGTGGCCGCTCGGGTGGCCGGGCTGGACGAGGTCTACCTGATCGCGGCGCACGACGTGCCCGAAGCGCCCGGCGGCGTGGGCGGGTCCGGCGGCCTGGTCGGGTCGGTGGCGCCAGGAGGAGCGACCCGCCCCGAACAGCAACTGGCAGTATTGGCCGTTCGGCTGGAGATGGCCGCCGTTTACTTGCGACTGGTGCGGGGATAGATAGACAAGTGGAACTGCTTCGCGGTGCTGTACGGACGTACGCGTGGGGATCGCGTACCGCGCTGGCCGAATTCACCGGGCGTCCGGTGCCCGCGGCTCACCCCGAGGCGGAACTCTGGTTCGGCGCACATCCGGGGGATCCGGCCTTCCTGGAGACCGAGCAGGGCGAACTGTCCTTGCTGGAGGCGGTGACCGCCGACCCGGAGGGACAGCTCGGCTCCGCGTCGCGCGAACGGTTCGGTGACGTGCTGCCGTTCCTGGTCAAGGTGCTCGCCGCGGACGAACCGCTGTCGCTGCAGGCGCATCCGAGTGCCGAACAGGCGATCGAGGGTTACCTGCGCGAGGAAAAGTTGGGCATCCCGGTGGCCTCGCCGGTCCGCAACTACCGCGACACGTCGCACAAGCCCGAGTTGTTGGTGGCTCTGCACTCGTTCGAGGCACTCGCCGGATTCCGTCAGGCATCGGCCACCATCGAGTTGCTGCGCGCGCTGGCCGTCACCGACCTCGACCCCTACATCGAACTGCTGAACGACCAGTCCGACGCCGACGGTCTGCGCGCGCTGTTCACCACCTGGATCACCGCACCGCAGCCCGACGTCGATGTGCTGGTGTCCGCGGTGATCGACGGCGCCATTCAGTACGTCAGTTCCGGCGCAACGGAATTCGCGGGTGAGGCCAAGACGGTGCTCGAACTCGGCGAACGCTACCCCGGGGACGCCGGCGTGCTGGCGTCGTTGTTGCTCAACCGGATCAGCCTCGCCGCGGGCGATGCGCTCTACATCCCGGCCGGCAACCTGCACACCTATCTGCGCGGGTTCGCGATCGAGGTAATGGCCAACTCCGACAACGTGTTACGCGGCGGGCTGACGCCCAAGCACGTCGACGTGCCCGAATTGCTGCGGGTGCTGGACTTCGCGCCCACCGCCGAGGCACAGCTGCGGCCGCACGTGCACCGAGAGGGCCTCGGGCTTATCTACGACACCCCGGCCGCCGAGTTCGCGGTGGCGCTGCTGACCCTTGAGGGCGAACACCTCGGCCACGAAGTCGACGCGTCACCACACCATGACGGTCCGCAAATCCTGTTGTGCGCCGAGGGTTCCGCGGTCTTGCACGGAAAGTCCGGCTCATTGACGCTGCAGCGCGGGATGGCGGCGTGGGTCGCCGCCGACGACGGACCGGTGGGGCTGGTCGCGCACCAGCCCGCTAAGTTGTTCAGGGCGACCGTAGGTTTGTGACGGCCGGCCCCTGGGCGGCCTGACGCGACTCGCGGCGCTCGCGCAGCCACAGCCGCACGTTGTGCGCGATGGTCCGGCCGACGATCCGCGGCGGTGGAACCATATAGAGACTGTCGAGCAGCGAGAAGCGGCGCAAAAACCATTCGGCGAGCACGGGTTCGGTCTCGGCGGCGCCGAGGAATTGGTCGAACAGTGCTCCCGTCGGCCGCCACCACCAGGGGATCGGAGCGCTGGCGCCGGCGTGGTGAAAAGCGACGTCGCCGATCGCGTTCATCGTCCACACCGGATAGGTCGTCTTGGCGGTCGCCCGGTGGAGCTCGCCGGCTAAGTCTTCCTGCGCGGTTCCCAAGGCCCGCCGCAGGTGACCCGCCTGTAGCGACGTCATCGTCATGCCCTGCCCGAAGGTGGGATTGAAGCTGGCCACGGCGTCCCCGAATGCGACGATGCCGGCCGGGAAGCGGTCCAGCTTGTCATAGCGGCGCCATCTACTGGTCGGGAAGGCGTGAAATGCCGGTGCGCCAACGGGTGTGGCGCCGGTCAGCGCGTCGGTGAAGTGCGCCGGGAGCAACTTGATGGCCAGCGCGACCATGTCCGGGAACGTCGTCGGTGGTTTCGCGCCGGCCACGCCGAAGGTGGTCAGCACCCAGGTGCCGTCCTCGTAGCACAGCATGCCCATCCCCAACGACTGGTCGTGGGAGGCGCCGGCCACCACCACCTTCTCCGGGATCAATCCCTCGGGGATCCGGAACTGGTGGCTGGCGTAGTTGATGCCGATGTCCAGGCTCTCCTCGATGGGCCGCTGATACCCCCACTGCGTCAACCACACCGGCAGCCGAGTGCCCCGACCCGCCGCATCGACGACCAGGTCGGAGGGCACGAATTCCGGCTCGCCGCCGGCCTCGTCCTTGGGGTCCAGCACCACACCGGTCACCCGCTGTCGTGCCGCGTCGAACCGCGGTTCGGCGACCGATCGGCGCACGATCGTGACGTTGTCGATGTCGCGGACGCGGCTGCGCAACTGCCACTCGAGGTGCGGCCGGCTGGGCACGTAGGCGGTGAATTCGTCGCGCAGCGTGTGGCCCGTCCCGAGGACATGGCCCGCCGCACCCAGGTGGATGCAGTCCGGGCGGTTTTCCAGCATCGGCACCCCCGCGGCCACCATGTCCTCGAGCAGGCCCGGGAACAAGGAGTCGAGTTCGCAGGCCCCGCGCGCCATCAGCAGATGCAGATGGCGGTCCTGAGGAATCGTCGCGCGATGTGCCGGGGTGTTCGGTAGTTCATCGCGCTCGTAGACGCTGACCTGCGAATACCAGTCAGCAAGCACCCGGGCGGCGCACAAACCCGCGATGCTCGCGCCGATCACGACGGCGTGGTCTCGCGTCGGTGCGCAGTCCGGCATCCGGGGGGAGTACCCAGTACTGTGCGGTCCAATGGCTTCTGACGTTAACGAGAGGCGGGCATATGTCCAACCGATGGCGTACTAAGTCAGTCGAACAGTCCATCGAGGACACCGACGAGCCGGAGACTCGGCTCCGCAAAGTACTCACCTGGTGGGACCTGATGGTCTTCGGCGTCGCGGTGGTGATCGGCGCGGGCATCTTCACGGTCACCGCGTCGACCGCTGGCGATATCACCGGCCCCGCGATTTGGATCTCGTTCCTGATCGCCGCGACCACCTGCGCGCTGGCGGCGCTGTGCTATGCCGAATTCGCCTCGACGCTGCCCGTCGCGGGCAGCGCGTACACCTTCTCCTATGCCACCTTCGGTGAGTTCCTGGCGTGGATCATCGGCTGGAATCTGTTGCTGGAGTTGGCAATTGGTGCCGCCGTGGTGTCCAAGGGCTGGTCCAGTTATCTGGGCACCGTGTTCCGGTTCGGCGGTGGCACCGTCGACGTGGGGTCGGTCAACATCGATTGGGGTGCGCTGCTGATCGTCGCCGTGGTGGCCACCCTGGTCGCGTCGGGCACCAAAGTGTCGTCCCGGGTTTCGGCGGTGATCACCGGCATCAAGGTGTCGGTGGTCATCTTCGTCGTACTGGTCGGTGCCTTCTACATCAAGGGCTCCAACTACTCGCCGTTCATCCCCAAGCCGGAAGCCGGGCATCAGGCGAGCGGCATCAACCAGTCGGTGCTGTCGCTGCTCACCGGGGCGCACAGCAGCCACTACGGGTGGTACGGCGTGCTCGCCGGGGCGTCGATCGTGTTCTTCGCATTCATCGGGTTCGACATCGTCGCGACCATGGCCGAGGAGACCAAATATCCGCAGCGTGACGTGCCGCGCGGGATTCTGGCGTCGCTGGCCGTCGTGACCGTTCTCTATGTCGCCGTCTCAGTTGTGTTGTCCGGCATGGTTTCCTACACCCAGCTCAAGACCGTCCCCGGCGGCAAGCCGGCAAACCTGGCCACCGCATTCACTGCGAATCACATCGATTGGGCGAGCAAGATCATCGCCATCGGGGCACTGGCCGGGTTGACCACCGTCGTGATGGTGCTGGTGCTCGGGCAGTGCCGGGTCCTGTTCGCGATGGCGCGCGACGGCTTGTTGCCGCGGTCGCTGGCCAAGACCGGTTCGCGCGGGACGCCGGTCCGGATCACCGTGCTGGTCGCGCTGGTGGTCGCGGCGACGGCGTCGGTCTTCCCGATCAGCAAGCTCGAGGAGATGGTCAACGTCGGCACGCTGTTCGCGTTCGTCCTGGTCTCCGCTGGGGTCATCGTTTTGCGCCGCACCCGCCCGGACCTGGAGCGGGGCTTCCGCGCGCCGTGGGTGCCGCTGCTGCCGATCGCCTCGATCTGTGCGTGTGTCTGGCTGATGCTCAACCTCACCGCCCTGACCTGGGTCCGGTTCGGCGTGTGGCTGGTGGTCGGGACCGCGATCTATCTCGGCTACGGATATCGCCACTCGATGCAGGGTCGTCGGTTGGCCGTCCAGCAGACCTAATCGATCTGCTTTACAAATCAGCGCCCTTTGTCTAGACAGAGGACGCAAGTGGCGGTATTGTCCAATCTCAACGTGGTATGACTCACAAGGAGGTTTGGCATATGACCACCCAGATCCAGGCGGCCGACGAACTCGGCGCAACCGAGTGGCGCGACAAGAAGCGCTACCTGTGGCTGATGGGCCTGATCCCCCCGACGGCGTTGTTCGTGATGCTGCCGATCGTCTGGGGACTGAACCAATTCGGCTGGCACGGCGCCGCCCAGGTGCCGATGTGGATCGGGCCGATCCTGCTCTACATCCTGCTGCCGATCCTGGACCTGCGGTTCGGGCCCGACGGACAGAACCCGCCCGACGAGGTGATGGAGCGGCTGGAGAACGACAGGTACTACCGCTACTGCACCTACATCTACATTCCGTTCCAGTACCTCAGCGTCGTGCTGGGCGCCTACCTGTTCACCGCGTCGGACCTGGGATGGCTGGGCTTTGACGGCGGCCTGGGCTGGGCCGGCAAGATCGGCGTCGCACTGTCGGTCGGTGTGCTCGGCGGCGTCGGCATCAACACCGCGCACGAGATGGGGCATAAGAAGGACTCGCTGGAGCGCTGGCTGTCCAAGATCACCCTGGCGCAGACCGCCTACGGCCACTTCTACATCGAGCACAACCGCGGTCACCACGTGCGCGTCTCCACGCCGGAGGACCCGGCGTCGGCCCGCTTCGGCGAAACATTCTGGGAGTTCTTGCCCCGCAGCGTGTTCGGCAGTTTGCGCTCCTCGGTTCATCTGGAGGCACAGCGGATCCGCCGGCTCGGCCGCAGTCCGTGGGACCCCCGGACGTATGCGTCCAACGACGTGCTCAACGCCTGGGCGATGTCGGTGCTGCTGTTCGGCGCGCTAATCGCGGTCTTCGGCGTCGGCGTGATCCCGTTCATCGTCATCCAGGCGGTCTTCGGCTTCTCGCTGCTGGAAACCGTCAACTACCTCGAGCACTACGGCCTGCTGCGGCAGAAGAATGCCAACGGCCGCTACGAGCGTTGCGCGCCGGTGCACAGCTGGAACTCCGACCACATCGTCACCAACTTGTTCCTCTACCACCTGCAGCGCCACAGCGATCACCACGCCAACCCGACCCGGCGGTATCAGACGTTGCGCAGCATGGCGGGCGCGCCCAACCTGCCGAGCGGATACGCGTCGATGATCGCGCTGACGTACGTCCCGCCGGTCTGGCGCAAGGTGATGGACCACCGGGTGCTGGCGCACTACGACGGTGACATCAGCAAGGTCAACGTCCACCCGCGGATGCGCGACAAGGTGCTGGCGAAATACGGGGTGCCGGCATGACCGCCTACCGCTGCCCGGGCTGCGACTACGTCTACGACGAAACGAAAGGCGCTCCGCGGGAAGGCTTTCGGCCGGGTACGCCGTTCAGCGACATCCCCGACGACTGGTGCTGCCCCGATTGCGCGGTGCTCGAGAAGGTCGACTTCGAAACAATAGGAGTGAACCAATGAACGACTACAAGCTTTTCGTCTGCGTGCAGTGCGGATTCGAGTACGACGAGGCCAAGGGCTGGCCGGAAGACGGCATCGCCCCGGGCACCCGGTGGGACGAGATTCCGGACGACTGGAGCTGCCCGGATTGCGGCGCGGCCAAATCCGACTTCGAGATGGTGGAGGTTGCGCGTCCGTGAGCACTATTGTCGCGCCTGTGAAGCGGATTCCCTATGCCGAGGCGTCGCGTGATCTGCTGCGCAACTCGGTGTTGGACGCGATGCGCGACTTGCTGCTGACCCGAGACTGGTCCGCGATCACGCTGTCCGACGTGGCCCGCGGTGCCGGGATCAGCCGGCAGACCATCTACAACGAGTTCGGTTCGCGGCAAGGCCTGGCGCAGGGATACGCCCTGCGCCTGGCCGACCGCCTCGTCGACGCCGTCCATGCGGCGATCGACGCCAACGTCGGCCGCATCTACGAAGCATTCCTGGAGGGCTTCCGCGCCTTCTTCGCCGAATCGGCGGCCGACCCGCTGGTGATCTCCCTGCTGACCGGCGTCGCGAAACCCGACCTGCTGCAGATCATCACCACCGACAGCGGTCCGATCATCACCCGGGCATCGGACAGGTTGACCGTGGCATTCACCCACAGCTGGGTGGCTACCAGCGACGAGGACGCCGGTGTGCTGGCCCGGGCCATCGTGCGGCTGGCGCTGAGCTACGTGTCGATGCCGCCGGAGGCCGACTTGGGGGCACCACCCGGCGAAGCCGGGGGAGACGTCGCGCAGGACCTCGCCCGGCTGATGACGCCCTTCGCCGAGCGTCACGGCGTGATCAACGTCCCCTGACCTGGCCGCCCTTCGGCCGCCTACTACAGTGGCGGACGAGCGTATACCCAAGCTAACTAAATCCACTTTGAGGAACAGACACGCCATGACTCTGACCGCCGACGTTGTTAACGGCATCGACTTCAAGATCGCTGATCTGTCACTCGCGGAATTCGGCCGCAAAGAGCTCGACCTGGCCGAGTACGAGATGCCCGGCCTGATGTCGCTGCGTCGCGAGTACGCCGAGGTGCAACCGCTGAAGGGCGCCAGGATCTCGGGCTCGCTGCACATGACCGTGCAGACCGCGGTGCTGATCGAGACGCTGACCTCGCTGGGCGCCGAGGTCCGCTGGGCCTCCTGCAACATCTTCTCCACCCAGGACCACGCGGCCGCGGCCGTCGTCGTCGGCCCGCACGGCACCCCCGAGGAGCCCAAGGGTGTGCCGGTGTTCGCCTGGAAGGGCGAGTCGCTCGAGGAGTACTGGTGGTGTGCCGAGCAGATGCTGACCTGGCCCGGCGAGCCGGCCAACATGATCCTGGACGACGGCGGCGACGCCACCATGCTGGTGCTGCGCGGCGCTCAGTACGAGAAGGCCGGCGTGGTGCCGCCCGCCGAAGAGGATGACTCCGCGGAGTGGAAGGTCTTCCTGAACCTGCTGCGCACCCGGTTCGAGACCGACAAGGGCAAGTGGACCAAGATCGCCGAGTCGGTCAAGGGTGTGACCGAGGAGACCACCACCGGCGTGCTGCGCCTCTACCAATTCGCCGCGGCCGGTGACCTCGCCTTCCCGGCGATCAACGTCAACGACTCGGTCACCAAGTCAAAGTTCGACAACAAGTACGGCACGCGGCACTCGCTGCTGGACGGCATCAATCGTGGCACCGACGCGCTGATCGGCGGCAAGAACGTGCTGATCTGCGGCTTCGGCGACGTGGGCAAGGGCTGCGCCGAGGCCGCCAAGGGCCAGGGCGCGCGGGTGTCGGTCACCGAGATCGACCCGATCAACGCCCTGCAGGCGCTGATGGAGGGCTACAACGTGGTGACCGTCGAGGACGCCATCGCCGACGCCGACATCGTCGTCACCGCGACCGGCAACAAGGACATCATCTCGCTGGACCACATGAAGGCGATGAAGGACCACGCCATCCTGGGCAACATCGGCCACTTCGACAACGAGATCGACATGGCCGCGCTGGAGCGCTCCGGGGCGACGAAGCTCAACATCAAGCCACAGGTCGACCTGTGGACGTTCGGCGACTCCGGCAAGTCGATCATCGTGCTCTCCGAGGGTCGGCTGCTGAACCTCGGTAACGCCACCGGGCACCCGTCGTTCGTGATGAGCAACAGCTTCGCCAACCAGACGATCGCGCAGATCGAGCTGTGGACCAAGAACGACGAGTACGACAACGAGGTCTACCGGCTGCCCAAGCACCTGGACGAGAAGGTGGCCCGCATCCACGTCGAGGCGCTCGGCGGTCAGCTGACCAAGCTGACCAAGGACCAGGCCGAATACCTGGGCGTCGACGTCGAAGGCCCGTTCAAGCCGGACCACTACCGCTACTGAGCCGTTTCCCTCTCGCCGAGTGTCACGCCAGCGTGACGTTGGACGCCGAGCGCCACGCGAGCGTGACGCCCGCGGTGCTGGATAGCGCGTGCTGATCGCGATCGAGGGAGTCGACGGCTCCGGCAAGCGGACGCTCACCGAAGGGCTGCGCAAGGCCTTCGAAGCCGCCGGCAACTCGGTGGCCACGCTGGCCTTCCCGCGGTACGGCCAGTCGGTGACCGCCGACATCGCCGCCGAGGCGCTGCACGGCCAGCACGGTGACCTCGCGACGTCGGTCTACGCGATGGCGATGCTGTTCGCGCTGGACCGTGCGGGCGCGGCCGACGACATCGAGCAGCTGCGTCGCGGCCACGACGTGCTGATTCTCGATCGCTACGTCGCCTCCAACGCGGCCTATAGTGCGGCGCGCCTGCACCAGGACGCCTCCGGAGACGCGGCGTCCTGGGTCTACGCGCTGGAATTCCAGCGGCTCGGACTGCCGGCGCCGGACTGGCAGGTGCTGCTCAACGTGTCGACCGAGCTGGCCGGACAGCGGGCTCGCAGCCGGGCCGAGACCGATCCCGGCCGGGCGCGCGACAGCTACGAGCGCGACGACGGGCTGCAGCAGCGCACCGGCGAGGTGTACGCCGGGCTGGCCGACGCGGCTTGGGGCGGGCGGTGGCTGGTGGTCGACGCGGACGTCGACCCGGCGCGGTTGGCGGCCGATTTGGCCGGCAATTAGCACAGATTTGTCACGATTCGGCCGTTTCCAAGAAGAAACGCCCGTGTGGCGCCCGAGTTTTGTCCCGATCTGGTGACACCATGGACTCCATGAGGCAAAGGATTTTGGTCGTCGACGACGACGCTTCGCTCGCGGAGATGCTGACCATCGTTCTTCGTGGGGAGGGCTTCGACACTGCGGTCATCGGTGATGGCACGCAGGCTCTGACCGCGGTGCGCGAGCTGCGGCCCGACCTGGTGCTGCTTGACCTGATGTTGCCCGGTATGAACGGCATCGACGTGTGCCGGGTGCTGCGCGCCGATTCCGGCGTTCCGATTGTGATGCTGACTGCCAAGACCGACACCGTGGATGTGGTGCTCGGCCTGGAGTCGGGCGCCGACGACTACATCATGAAGCCGTTCAAGCCCAAGGAACTGGTGGCGCGGGTGCGGGCGCGGCTGCGGCGCAACGACGACGAGCCGGCCGAGATGCTCTCCATCGCCGACGTCGAAATCGACGTGCCGGCGCACAAGGTCACCCGTAATGGCGAGCAGATCTCGCTCACCCCGCTCGAGTTCGACCTGCTGGTCGCGCTGGCACGCAAACCGCGCCAGGTGTTTACTCGTGATGTATTGCTCGAACAGGTGTGGGGCTACCGGCACCCGGCGGACACCCGCTTGGTGAACGTGCACGTCCAGCGGCTGCGGGCCAAGGTCGAGAAAGACCCCGAGAACCCGACTGTGGTGTTGACCGTTCGAGGAGTGGGTTACAAGGCCGGACCTCCGTGATCCGCGCCGGCGACGATGCAGAGCGCGGCGATGCTGAGGAGCGGCGCCTATGCACTGTCGGCGCCGGTGTAAGACATCAAGATGCTGAGGAGCGCCGCCATTGATCTGGGGCTCGCGGCGACGTATCCACGGTCACCGCTGGGGACGCACCGGCCCCATGACTCGGGGCATGAGTGCGTTGAGTCGAGCCGTCGGCATTGCCTGGCGCCGTTCCCTGCAGCTTCGAGTCGTGGCGTTGACTCTCGGGCTGTCGCTGACGGTGATCCTGGCCCTCGGTTTCGTGCTCACCAGCCAGGTCACCAACCGCGTTCTTGACGTCAAGGTCAAGGCGGGCATCGACCAGATCGAGCGGGCCCGCACCACTGTCGGCGGGATCGTCAACGGCGAGGAGACGCGCTCGCTGGACAGCAGCCTGCAACTGGCCCGCAACACGTTGACGTCGAAAACAGATCCGGCATCCGGCCCCGTCCTGGCCGGCGCATTCGACGCGGTGCTGATGGTGCCGGGCGACGGCCCCCGCGCCGCGACCGCTGCCGGACCCGTCGACCAGGTGCCCGCCTCGTTGCGTGGCTTCGTCAAGGCGGGGCAGGCGGCCTATCAGTACGCCACGGTGCACACCGAAGGCTTCTCGGGACCGGCGCTGATCGTCGGTACGCCGGCGTCGTCGCAGGTGGCCAACCTGGAGCTGTACCTGATCTTCCCGCTGGCCAGTGAGCAGGCCACGATCACGCTGGTGCGCGGCACGATGATCACCGGTGGCGCGGTGCTGCTGGTGCTGCTGGCCGGAATCGCGCTGCTGGTATCGCGGCAAGTGGTGGTCCCGGTGCGGTCGGCGTCGCGGATCGCCGAACGGTTCGCCGAGGGGCACCTGTCCGAGCGCATGCCAGTGCGCGGTGAGGACGACATGGCCCGGCTGGCGGTGTCGTTCAACGACATGGCCGAGAGTCTGTCGCGGCAGATCACCCAGCTCGAGGAGTTCGGCAACCTGCAGCGCCGATTCACCTCCGATGTCAGCCACGAACTTCGTACACCGCTGACCACGGTGCGAATGGCCGCCGACTTGATCTACGACCACAGCTCCGAGTTGGACCCCACCCTGCAACGCTCCACGGAGCTGATGGTCAACGAGCTCGATCGCTTCGAGACCCTGCTCAACGACCTGCTGGAAATTTCCCGGCACGACGCCGGTGTGGCCGAATTGTCGGTGGAGGCAGTCGATTTGCGCACCACGGTGCGCAGCGCGTTGGGCAATGTCGGCCACCTTTCCGAGGACGCCGGCATCGAGCTGCTGGTGGACATGCCGTCCGAAGAGGTGATCGCCGAAGTCGATCCGCGGCGGGTGGAGCGGATCCTGCGCAACCTGATCGCCAACGCCATCGACCATGCCGAGCACAAACCGGTGCGCATCCGGATGGGTGTCGACGAAGACACCGTCGCCGTCACCGTGCGCGACTACGGGGTGGGGCTGCGGCCCGGCGAGGAGAAGCTGGTGTTCAGCAGGTTCTGGCGCTCGGACCCGTCGCGGGTGCGCCGCTCGGGCGGGACCGGGCTGGGGCTGGCGATCAGCGTCGAGGATGCGCGCCTGCACCAGGGCCGGTTGGAGGCGTGGGGCGAGCCCGGTCAGGGCGCCTGCTTCCGGCTGACGCTCCCGCTGGTCCGCGGCCACAAGGTCACCACCAGCCCGTTGCCGATGAAGCCGATCCCGCAGCCGGCGCCGCCGGCCGGGGAGCCCGTGTCACCGACGGGCAAGGAGCGTCCGCGCCAACACGAGCACGCCGAAAGGGGCGTGTGATGCGGCGGACGCCCGATTACCCGACTCCTCAGCGGGCTGCTTCGGCCCGCATCGTCGCCGGGTGGAAGCTCGTCGCACTGCTGGCGGTGCTGCTGGCCGGCTGTGCGGGGGTTCCCAGTACATCGGCGCCGCAGGCCATCGGCACGGTCGAGCGACCGGCCCCGTCGAATCTGCCCAAGCCGACCCCGGGCATGGACCCCGACGTGTTGCTGCGCGAATTCCTCAAGGCCACAGCCGATCCAGCGAATCGGCACCTGGCGGCGCGGCAGTTCCTCACTCAATCGGCATCCAATGCCTGGGACGACGCCGGTAGCGCATTGTTGATCGACCACGTGGTGTTCGTCGAAACCCGTGGCGCGGAACGTGTTTCGGCGACAATGCGGGCCGACATCCTGGGCTCGCTGTCCGACGTCGGGGTGTTCGAAACAGCCGAGGGTGTGCTGCCCGACCCCGGCCCGATCGAGCTGGTGAAGACATCCGGTGGCTGGCGAATCGACAAGCTGCCCAACGGCGTTTTCCTGGACTGGCAACAGTTTCAGGCTACCTACAAACGCAATACGCTCTACTTCGCCGACCCGACCGGTAAGACGGTGGTGCCCGATCCGCGCTATGTCGCGGTCGCCGATCACGATCAGCTGCCCACCGAACTCATCTCCAAGCTGCTGGCTGGGCCGCGGCCCGAGATGGCGCACACCGTTCGCAACCTGCTCGCCCCGCCGCTGCGCCTGCGCGGGCCGGTGACCCGCGCCGACGGCGGCAAGAACGGGATCGGGCGAGGCTACGGCGGTGCGCGCATCGATCTGCAGAAGCTGTCCACCACCGATCCGCACAGCAGGCAATTGCTTGCCGCACAGATCATTTGGACGCTGGCCCGAGCCGACATCAGAGGTCCGTATGTGATCAATGCCGACGGCGCGCCGCTGGACGACAGGTTCGCCGAAGGGTGGACGACCTCCGACGTCGCCGCGACCGACCCGGGCGCGGCCGACGGTGCCGGCGCGGGGCTGCACGCCCTGATCAACGGATCGCTGGTCGGTCTGGATGGGCAGCGGACCACCACGGTGAACGGCGCGTTCGGCCGGATGGGTGACCAGACGCTCGCGGCGTTGTCCCGCAGCGGCCGACAGGTGGCATCCGTCGTGACGCTGCACCGCGGCGCGCCGGACATGGCGGAGTCGCTGTGGATCGGCGACCTCGGTGGCGAGGCGGTGCAGTCAGCCGACGGACACAGCCTGACCCGTCCCAGCTGGGCGCTGGACGACGCGGTCTGGGTGGTGGTGGACGGCAACAACGTGCTGCGGGCTATCCAGGAGCCGGCGTCCGGGCAACCCGCGCGCTTGCCGGTGGATTCCGGGGCGGTGGCGAGCAAGTTCCCCGGCCCGATCAGCGACTTGCAACTGTCTCGCGACGGCACGCGGGCCGCAATGGTGATCGGCGGCATGGTCATTCTCGCCGGGGTAGAGCAGACCCAAGCCGGCCAATATGCGCTGACCTATCCCCGGCGATTGGGTTTCGGGCTGGGCAATTCGGTGGTGTCCCTGTACTGGCGCACCGGCGACGACATCGTGGTGACCCGCAACGACCTTGCCCATCCGGTCTCGTACGTGAACCTCGACGGGGTGAACTCCGACGCCCCCGCCCACGGCTTGCAGATTCCGCTGACCGCGATCGCGGCCAACCCGTCGACGGTCTACGTCGCGGCACCGCAAGGCGTGCTGCAGTATTCGGCGTCCGCGCCGGAAAGCCAGCAGAGTTGGTCGGACGTGCCGGGCTTGATGACCAGTGGCGCTGCTCCGGTGCTGCCGGGGTGACGCTAGATTTTCGTCGCGATCTGTAGGGCGATGTCGCCGCGGCTCAGCGTCACCGGTTGGGCCGCGGGTTCCAGGCCAGCATCCCGTTGCCATCCCGCGGTGTCACGCGAGGTCCATGCTCCCGATCGGCTGGTCGCACCGAAGTACAACTCGTCCAGTGCGGCGAATTGACTTGCAAAATAGCCTGTTTCGAGCCGCAGGGGCTCTATTACCGCAAAGACCCCATGTGGTCGCAGTGCCCGTCCCAACCGCCAGAACAGCAGTGCGTTCTCCGCCGCGGTGAAGTTATGTGCCAGATTGCATAACAGCACCACGTCGCAGGTCTTGACACCGAAGTCATACGAGAGCGCGTGGGCTTCGCGGTGCACGACCCGAGTGCCCATGTTCTCGGCGGCCAGCAGTGGCGCCGCCGCCCGGACCGCCTCGGGTGAGTCCAGCACCTCCGAATGCAGGCGGGAGTGACGCCGGCACAATGCAACTGAGTAGCGGGCGTGCGCGCTGCCGACATCGATCATGTCGGTGGCACCGCCCGGCACCGGAATGAATTGCGCGACTTCTTGCGCCGTCAGACCGGCCAGTGCCCGCATGGCCCGAAGGTAATGGTCCCACTGCACACCGGTCATGGTCTGGTGCAGCTCGAGGGGGATGCCGGTGCGCACATAGTCCTCGACATGCATCATCAGCTCCCACTCGTCGAACGCGAAAAGCACTGCGTCGACCATCGAACGCGGGCTTTCCGCCAGTAGCCAGGTGCGCGCGGTGGTGGTCAGCGCGTACCGGCCATCGCGGTACAACAGGTAATCCGACCCGGCCAGGGCGGCCAGCAGCTGCTGGGTTGCCACCGCATCGGTTCCGCAGCGGTCGGCTATTTCGGCGGCTGTGGCCGCCTGGCGGCTCAATGACTCGAACACGCCGAGTTTGGTTGCCGCCATGATCGCGCGTGCACGTCCGAACGCAAAGTGCGTTTCGAACAATGGCAACGGTAGTTGTCGTGACGCCAGAGCCTTCCATTCGGCCGGGTCGTCGGGGATCATGCCCAGGTGCACGTCAGGTAGACCGTTCAATGATGTTGTCGGAAAAGATGTCTGGGATATCGACCACGATGCGTGGCTGATAGTCCCGGTGGCGACAGTGCACGATGTCACCGCCCGCTCGAGCTTCCGACGCCACGAGCAGATAATCTGAAAGATGCTGAACAGTAACAGATTCTGCGTGGATCATGGGCTCACTTCCGGTTCCGCCGACGGCGTCGCTCGCCACGTTACCCACGCTAGACCGCAGGGATCCGTCCATACCGGCGGCTAGCCTAAATGCGCACCGGATTATCCGGATCGCGCACGGCCACCGGCGCGGCATGGTGCGACGCTGGTTGGCGACGTTAGCTTGTTGGCACGCGGATGTGGAAGGGGCATCAGTGGATTCGTGCAGGGAGGTGGCCGAATGGCGGAATCACCGACAGCGCAAGCAACGGGCGCGCATATCTGGAAGCAGGTGAAGAATTTCGACGATTTCGCCGTCGTGTGCTGCGGCCGGCTCCACACGCAGCTCCTGACCGATCCCGACGGCTTTTCCATGTGTCATCGAGTGGGTCGCATCGGTGCGGCGACCATTTCCGAAATCGCTGTCGGGTCCGAGATGTCGCTGGATGCCGGCGAGCTGTGTGGGGCCTATCGGATCGTCGTGCTGCGCGCCGGACGCGCCGAGGGTGAATACCGGGGCCTGCCGCTGGCGGGTGGACCCGGTACCGCCACGATCTACCTCCCACAGGGTCACGCTTCGATGAAGTGGAGCGCCGGAACCAGATTCATCTGTATCAAATTCGATCGTTCGGCCGTCGACGATGCGCTCAGCGACGCACTCGGCTGGCAGGTGATGTCCCAGCCTGAATTCACACCCGTCATGCGTATGGGGTCGGCCGCGACGCGCAGCTGGATCAACATGGTGGCGCTTTTCAAGGATCAGGTTTTCCGGGCCGACAGCGTGCTCAATCAGCCGCTGGTCGGGTTGCCGTTCGTCGACAGCCTGGTCCGCGGTTTCCTGCTCGCCGCTGACCATCCCCACCGCGAGGCTCTTGCCAAAGACATGCGGCTGTTCGCGCCGCGGGCGATTCGTTCCGCGATCGAAATCATCGAAGAAGAAGCGCATCTGCCGTTGACGTTGACCTCGATCGCCACCCGTACCCACATCAGCGTCCGCACGCTGCAGCAGGGATTCCAGCGCCACCTGGATACCTCGCCGATGGCCTATCTGCGCGAGGTCCGATTGCGGCGCGCACACCATGCGTTGCTCAGGTCGGACCCGTCGCAGGTGACCGTGGCTTCGGTCGCCTACCGTTGGGGCTTCACCAATCTCGGCAGGTTCGCCGCGGCCCACTCGGCCCGCTACCGCGAGACGCCGACGGAGACCTTGCGCCGCAGGACGTTCCAGCGCTTCACCGCCGAAGAGCGGGTTCACGTCAGGACCGCTCGGCGTTGTTAGATGTCGCCGCTGCACGCACGGTAGAGCGGAAGCTACGCAATCTGTCCAGCGGTCCGCGTCCCGCGACAGGTCGCTATGGGGGAGGTATGTGATGTTTGATCGATTTACGTTGGGGGATTTGACTCTTCGAGTGCTCGGCGCGCCGATGGCCGGTGGCCCGTCGACGCCGGCGCTGGCCGCTGCCGTATCCCATGGCGGCGGCCTGGGCTTTCTTGCCGGGGGCCTGTCGTCCGCCGACGAATTGGCCGACTCGATCCTTGTCGCACGCCGACTCACCTCGGGCCCACTGGGGGTGAATCTCTTTGTGCCCCAGGCCAGGGTCGCCACCGTCGCCGAACTGGGCGCGTTCGCGGCGGCGCTGCAGGACGAGGCGGAACACTACGGCGTGGCGCTGGGTGCACCGCGCGATGAAGACGACGAATACGCGGCGAAGCTCGACGTGGTGTGCGATCTGCGACCGGAAGTGGTGTCCTTCACGTTCGGTCCGCCGACCGAGGCGGCGTGCGTCCGACTCCGCGATGCCGGCATCCTGACCCTCGCCACCGTGACGACGGTACGAGAAGCATTGATCGCCACCAGTTTTGGAGTGGACGCGCTGGTAGCCCAAGGACCCGATGCCGGTGGGCATCGGGCTACGTTCGACCCGATCGCCGCGCCGGCCGCCGATCCTCTCGACGATCTGGTGTCGGCCCTGGTCGCCTGTTTCGACTGCCCCGTCGTCGCGGCCGGCGGACTGGGGACACCGGCTGCCGTGCGTCGAGCACTGGATGCCGGCGCCACCGCGGTGCAGATCGGCACCGCGTTCTTGCTCGCCGACGAGGCCGGAACCAATCCGGTGCACCGTGCGGCTTTGCGCGATCCGCAGTTCACCGAAACCGTGGTGACGCGGGCGTTCACCGGGCGGTATGCCCGCGCGTTGCGCAACCGATTCATCGACCGACACGACGCCCACTCCGTATTCGGGTTTCCCCAGGCCGCCATGATCACCGCCCCCATCCAGGCGGCCGCGGTGAAGCTGGGCGACCCGCACGGCGTCGGCATGTGGACGGGGGCGGGGTTCCGCGACGCGCGAACCGGTTCAGCCGCCGACATCGTGCAAGAGCTGGCGGGCTGTTGATGTCACCCCAGCCGGTGACACTGGGGCCGTGCTCGATTTGATCCTGCCGCTGGAGTGCGGCGGCTGCCGGACCGCGTCGGCCCGCTGGTGCGACGCGTGCGCCAGGGAGCTCGTCGTCAAGCCCGACGAACCGCACCTGATCAGCCCCCGCGTCGACCCGCAGGTACCCGTGTTCGCGCTGGGGCGTTACGCCGGTGCCCGTCGCCAGGCGATTCTCGCGATGAAGGAGCAGGGCCGCCGCGATCTCGTCCCGACGTTGGCCCAGGCGCTGGCCGTGGGTGTCCACCGGCTGCTGACCTGGGGCATCGTCGAAACCCCGCTGACCGTCGTGCCCGCACCGACTCGGCGTGCGGCCGCCCGCCGGCGCGGCGGTGACCCCGTCGCCCGTCTGGCGCACGCCGCCGTGGCCCGGCATCCGGACGCCACCGTCGCAGCGGTGTTACGCATGAAAGCGCTGACCCGCGACTCCGTCGGTCTCGGCACGGCCGAGCGCGAGCGCAATGTCGCGGGCCGGGTGCTGCTGCGGGGCCGGCCGCCGCGCACCGAGGTGCTGCTCGTCGACGACATCGTCACCACCGGCGCGACCGCGGGTGAGTCGGTCCGGGTCTTGTCGGCGGCCGGAGTGCGGGTGACCGCGGTGCTGGCGATCGCAGTCGCCTGACTCACCGAATCTCGGCGTAAACCAGTGAAATTGCCAAGAAGACGTGAAGAACTCGCTACGGGTTCATCAAATCGGTGGCACGGCGAGGCGAACACGAGCTAACGTCGAGAACAACCTTCAACAACTCTTCGGGACCTACCGGCCCCGACTCACTGGTCGCGAATTCCCAGCTTGAGATGGCACGTGCGGAGGGGGTGAGTGTTCGACACCTTGCGACGGCGGGCTGCCTACGGCGGTGATTTTCGCAAACCGTTTCCACCCCGTCGAAGCTTTTTCTGGAAAGCCGGCACGCAGGGCGCGTGGACGTGAAGAGAGAAATGAGTTGTCACGTATGTCAAGGCTCACCGTGGATTCCACTCAGCTTCTGGACGAACCACCGGTACGGATCGACGCGCAGGAACCGACCACCACCGCCGAGGTTGTGTTCAAGGGGCGCAACGTCGAGATTCCCGATCATTTCCGCGTTTACGTCTCGCAGAAACTCGCCCGCTTGGAACGATTCGACAAGACCATCTACCTCTTCGACGTCGAGCTCAAGCACGAACGCAACCGTCGCCAACGTAAGTCCTGTCAGCGCGTGGAGATCACCGCGCGGGGCCGTGGGCCGGTAGTGCGCGGTGAGGCTTGTGCCGACAGCTTCTACTCCGCGCTCGAGTCCGCGGTGGTCCGGCTGGAAAGCCGGCTGCGTCGCGGTAAGGACCGCCGCAAGGTGCACTACGGCGAAAAGACCCCCGTTTCGCTGGCCGAGGCCACCGCGGTGGCCCCGCCGGAGAGCACTTTCCGCAACAACAATGCGCCCGCGCAGCCGCATCAACACGACACCGGTGATGACGATCGGGACCATCAGCCGGGCCGCGTGGTGCGCACCAAGGAACACCAGGCCACGCCGATGACGGTCGACGACGCGCTCTACGAGATGGAGCTCGTCGGACACGACTTCTTCTTGTTCTACGACAAGCAGAGCGAGCGGCCGTCGGTCGTCTATCGCCGTCACGCCTACGACTACGGACTGATCCGGCTCTCCTGAGGATCGGCGGCCATCAGCAGGTCGTCACCTACGATGGGAGTCGCCTTACTAACGAAGACTCCTACCCACAGGGGACCTAGCTGTGCTGTCGAAGCTGCTGCGCCTTGGTGAAGGTCGCATGGTCAAGCGCCTCAAGCGCGTGGCCGACTATGTCAACACGTTGTCTGACGACGTCGAGAAACTCACCGATGCGGAGCTGCGGGCCAAGACCGACGAGTTCCGTAAGCGGCTCGACGACGGCGAAACCCTCGATGACCTGCTACCGGAAGCCTTCGCGGTGGCCCGCGAGGCCGCCTGGCGGGTGCTGGATCAGCGACCGTTCGACGTGCAGGTGATGGGCGCGGCCGCGCTGCACCTGGGCAACGTCGCCGAGATGAAAACCGGTGAGGGCAAGACGCTGACCTGTGTGTTGCCGGCCTACCTCAACGCGCTGGCCGGCAAGGGCGTGCACATCGTCACCGTCAACGACTACCTGGCCAAACGCGACAGCGAGTGGATGGGCCGGGTGCACCGCTTCCTGGGCTTGCAGGTCGGGGTGATCCTGGCCAACATGACCCCCGACGAGCGCCGGGTGGCCTACAACGCCGACATCACCTACGGCACCAACAACGAGTTCGGCTTCGACTACCTGCGCGACAACATGGCCCACTCGGTCGAGGACATGGTGCAGCGTGGACACACTTTCGCGATCGTCGACGAGGTGGACTCCATCCTGATCGACGAGGCCCGCACGCCGCTGATCATTTCCGGGCCCGCCGACGGCGCCTCCAACTGGTACCTCGAGTTCGCCCGGTTGGCCCCGCTGATGCAAAAGGACGTCCACTACGAGGTGGACCTGCGCAAACGCACCGTCGGTGTGCACGAGCTCGGGGTGGAGTTCGTCGAGGACCAGCTGGGCATCGACAACCTCTACGAGGCCGCGAACTCGCCGCTGGTCAGCTACCTGAACAACGCGCTGAAGGCCAAGGAGCTGTTCAACCGCGACAAGGACTACATCGTCCGCGACGGCGAGGTCCTGATCGTCGACGAATTCACCGGTCGCGTGCTGATCGGTCGTCGCTACAACGAAGGCATGCACCAGGCCATCGAGGCCAAGGAGCACGTCGAGATCAAGGCCGAGAACCAGACGCTGGCCACGATCACGCTGCAGAACTACTTCCGGCTCTACGACAAGCTGGCCGGCATGACCGGTACCGCCCAGACCGAGGCGGCCGAGCTGCACGAGATCTACAAGCTCGGCGTGGTCCCGATTCCGACCAACAAGCCGATGGTCCGCCAAGACCAGTCCGACCTGATCTACAAGACCGAAGAGGCCAAGTACATCGCGGTCGTCGACGACGTCTCCGAGCGCTACGAGAAGGGCCAGCCGGTTCTGATCGGTACCACCAGCGTCGAGCGCTCGGAGTACCTGTCGCGGCAGTTCACCAAGCGCCGCATCCCGCACAACGTGCTCAACGCGAAGTTCCACGAGCAGGAAGCCGGCATCATCGCGGTGGCCGGGCGCCGCGGCGGCATCACCGTGGCCACCAACATGGCCGGTCGCGGTACCGACATCGTGCTGGGCGGCAACGTCGACTTCCTCACCGACCAGCGGCTGCGCGCCCGGGGTCTGGACCCGGTGGAGACGCCCGACGAGTACGAGGCGGCCTGGCACGAGGAACTGCCCAAGGTCAAAGAAGAGGCCAGCGCCGAGGCCGAAGAAGTGATCGAGGCCGGCGGGCTGTACGTGCTGGGCACCGAGCGCCACGAGTCGCGCCGTATCGACAACCAGCTGCGCGGTCGCTCCGGCCGGCAGGGCGACCCGGGTGAGTCGCGCTTCTACCTGTCACTGGGTGACGAGTTGATGCGACGGTTCAATGGCGCCGCGCTCGAGGCGATGCTCAACCGGCTGAACCTGCCCGACGATGTGCCGATCGAGGCCAAGATGGTCACCCGCGCAATCAAGAGCGCGCAAACCCAGGTCGAGCAGCAGAACTTCGAGGTCCGCAAGAACGTCCTCAAGTACGACGAGGTGATGAACCAGCAGCGCAAGGTGATCTACGCCGAGCGCAAGCGCATCCTCGAGGGCGAGAACCTGCAGGAGCAGGCGTTCGAGATGGTCCGCGATGTCATCACCGCCTATGTGGACGGCGCGACAACCGAAGGCTACGCCGAGGATTGGGACCTCGACGCATTGTGGTCGGCGCTCAAGACGCTGTATCCGGTCGGGATCGAGCACGAGTCGCTCACCCGTCGGGACGCGGACTCCGAGCATGACGATCTCACTCGCGAGGAGCTGCTCGAGGCGCTCGTCAAAGACGCCGAACGGGCTTATGCCGCAAGAGAAGCCGAGCTGGAGGAGATCGCCGGCGAAGGCGCGATGCGACAGCTGGAGCGCAACGTGTTGCTCAACGTGATCGACCGCAAGTGGCGTGAGCACCTCTACGAGATGGACTATCTCAAGGAGGGCATCGGGCTGCGGGCGATGGCGCAGCGCGATCCGCTGGTCGAGTACCAGCGCGAGGGCTACGACATGTTCATGGCCATGCTGGACGGCATGAAGGAGGAGTCGGTCGGCTTCTTGTTCAACGTCAGCGTGGAAGCGGTTCCCGCTGCGCAGGTCGCGCCGGTGGAAACGCCGGAAGGCCTGGCGGAGTTCGCGACCGCCGCCGCGGCCGCCGGGCAGGACACTCCAGCCGCAGCCGCACCGGCGCCGAAAGAACCGGCTCCAAGCACCTTGCGCGCCAAGGGTATTGATACCGAGGCTCCCGCTCTGACGTATTCCGGTCCGGCAGAAGACGGTTCGGCCGAAGTCCAGCGCAACGGCGGTGGCGCGCAGAAGACTCCGGCCGGTGTGCCCGCCGGGGCCAGCAGGCGCGAGCGCCGCGCGGCCGCCCGCCAGCAGGGCCGCGGCGCCAAACCGCCGAAGTCGGTCAAGAAGCGCTAGACGCGCGGCTCGGATTCGCCGAGTGTGCGCCTGGCCGCACATTCGGCGGTGAGTGTGCGGCTGGCCGCACATTCGCGAGCAGGATTTGAGGCATAAGCCTCATGCGCGGGTCCCGCGGTGCCGCGCAGCATCGGTGCATGACTACGTCGCACACTCCTGCCGACGCCGCTTCGGCCGTTCTGCACAACGCCACGCTGCCCCCCGGCGACGACGAAAGATTTGCCGGCTTCGGGGTTCTGGGGCTGCCGTTCGCGAGCGGGCATTACCTCGCGCTGCGTTGCATACCCACGTCGTCGTTCGCGCCGGGCTACCGGTCGGTCTGGCATCGCGATGCCGCGGGGGTCTGGACGTTTTACGCGACCAGCTCCGGTGAACTCAGCTGCGCCCGCTTCTTCAGCGCGGCCACGCCGAACGACGCGGTGCGGTGCGAAATCGACGTCGCCTGGGTGACGCCGTGGTCGCTGTACGTCCGGATTGCCGGCTTGCTCGAGTGGCATCTCGATCTCGGCACCAGCGCGTCGACCCGGCTGATGAGCGCGCTCGCCCCGCGGCTGCCCGCACGGGCGTGGACCAGCCGATGGGCCCTCGGCGCTCTCGGGCGAGTCGCCGGACCGCTGATGGGCACCGGGCGGGTGCGGCTATCCGGCAACGCGCCGAACGGCCAGCGATTCATGATCGCTCCCAAGCGATTCTGGGCCGTCAGCGATTCGCGCGCGGTATGGCGCGGCGAGGACCTCGGCGTGGTGACCCCGTTGTCGCGGCAGGCCCGATTGGCCGACTTCTGGGTCCCGCAGCGCGGGCTGTTCGTGACCGGGGGCGGCCGGCTGGAGGCGTTCGACCCGACCCGTCACCGCGCCGTGCGGCGCACTATTTCGATTTGCTGAAACTTGCACCTGAGCGAAGGGGACAATGGGCCGATGGCGTCGCACCCAGCCGAGCCGGCGCCGGCGGGCGAGGCGCCCAGCCGGGCCGAATTGCTCGCGGCGTTATCGGTGGCGATCGACCTCGGCTTGGGACAGCCCGCCGAGCACATGTTGCGTGCGGCGATGATCGCGACCCGGCTCGCGGATCGGCTGGGACTGACCGACGCGCAACGGGATTGCGTCTACTACACGACACTTGTCATGTGGATCGGATGTCACGCCGACTCCCATGAATACGCGCGGTGGTTCGGCGATGACATTGCGGTCCGGCATGACTCGTATCTGGTCGACTGGTCGGGCCTGCCGTATTGGCGGTTCCTGCTGGGCAACATCGGTCGCGGTCAGCCGTTGACGCAGCGGCTGACCATCATGGCAACCCTGTTCGCCAATGCGCGCGGTCAGCTGTCCCGGCTCATTCACTCGCACTGCACCTCCGCGGCGCTGCTGGCGGATCGCATCGGCCTGGGCCCCAGCGTCCAGGCGTCGCTCGCGTTCGCCTTCGAGCGCTACGACGGCGGCGGCCTGCCCGCCGGCGCCCACGGCGACGAGATTCCGATCCAGATGCGGGTCGCCCAGCTCGCCGAGATGGTCGAGGTGCACCACCGCACCTACGGCGTTGACGGTGCCGTGGCGATGGCTCGCAGTCGCCGCGGTGGCCAGTTCGACCCGAAGGTCGTCGACACCTTCATCCACAATGCCGACGCGATCCTGGCCGGCCCGGCTCCCGGCGATGCGTGGGCGGCGGCCCTGCGCGAGGCCCCCGATCGCCAGCAACGGCTCGACGACGACGGGCTGGACGCACTGCTTGTCGCGTTCGGCGACTTCGTCGACCTCAAATGTCCGTTCACCCTTGGACATTCGCGTGCGGTGGCCGGACTGGCCGGCGATGCGGCAATCGCGGCCGGCGTCGACGCCGGTTCGGCGGCCCTGACGCGACGTGCGGGCCATGTTCACGACCTGGGCCGCATCGGTGTGTCGAATCAAATATGGTCCAAGCCAGGATCTTTGACCGCGGGCGAATTCGAGCGGGTGCGGCTGCATCCCTATCTCACCGCCCGGATCCTCAACCAGGTTCGCGGGCTGGGACGGCTGGCCGAAGTCGCCGGAAACCACCATGAATGCCTGAACGGATCGGGCTATCCACGCGGACTTGCCGGTGCCGCGCTGAGTCTGCCCGACCGGATCCTGGCAGCGGCGGTCAGTTACCAATCCGCTTGTGAGCCAAGACCATACCGCTGCGAGTTGTCGCCCGGCGCGGCGAGTCAGCGGATGCACGAGCGGGTGAGCGCCGGTGAACTCGACGCCGTCGCGGTCGAAGCGGTGCTGCATGCGGCGGGCCGGCCCGCCGGGCGGCCCAAGCCGCGTCCGGGCGGTCTCACCCCGCGCGAGATCGAGGTGCTTCGCCTGGTCGCTCGCGGCGCCTCGAACAAAGAGATCGCGGCGGCGTTGGTGATCACCGAGAAGACCGCCCGCAATCATGTGGAGCGAACGTACGCCAAGATCGGCGTCTCGAATCGCATCGGCGCCAGCATGTATGCCCTGCAACAGGGATTGTCCTCACCGACTGCCGAAAATTGAGGCAATCGCCCCATTCCCTCGCCGGGGATTCGGCGGACAATCTGTACATGAGTCGATATTTGACAATCTGTTACGGCGCAGTGGCTTATCTGCTGTTCCTGGTGTCGTTCACGTACGCGATCGGATTCGTCGGCAACATCGCGGTGCCCCGCAGCGTCGACCATGCGCTCTCGGCCCCGGTTGGCCTGGCGGTGCTGATTGACGTACTCCTGCTTGGTGTTTTCGCAATTCAGCACAGCGTGATGGCCAGACCCGCGTTCAAGAGATGGTGGACCCGATTTGTGCCCGCGTCGATCGAGCGCAGTACCTACGTGATCCTGGCGAGTGCTGCGCTGTTGCTGCTGTATTGGCAGTGGCGCACGCTGCCCGACGTCGTGTGGGACGTGAGTCTGCCGGCGGCACGGGTGCTTTTGTGGGCGTTGTTCTGGCTGGGCTGGGCCACGGTGTTCTTCTCGTCCTTCATGGTCAGCCACTTCGACCTGTTCGGTCTGCGGCAGGTTTACCTGGCCTGGCGCGGAAAACCCTACCGCGAATTAGACTTTCGTGTTCGGTACCTGTACCGGCTGGTGCGTCACCCGCTGATGCTGGGTTTCCTGATCGCATTCTGGGCGACACCCACGATGACGGTCGGGCATCTGCTGTTCAGCGCCGCCACCACGGGTTACATCCTGATCGCAGTGCGGCTGGAGGAACACGACCTGGTCGAGTCGCTGGGCGAGCCGTACCGGGCCTACCGTCGCGAGGTGCCGGCGTTGGTGCCCGGGACACGGCGGTACCCGCATGCGGCGGCCGGCCAGCACTAGTCCTGCTGAATATGAACTCGGTCTGTATCGCGGCCATCTGTGCGGTATTACGCCGCGGGTTCCCGGTATGTTGCGGATATGGATGTCAAGGAGGTGTTGCTGCCGGGCGTCGGTCTGCGATACGAGTTCGTCAGCCATAAGGGCGACCGGATCGGCATCATCGCGCGGCGCGGCGGCGACTTCGACGTCGTGCTGTACGGCCCCGACGATCCGGACCAGGCCCGCCCGGTGTTTCACCTCACCGACGAAGAGGCCGACACCGTGGCCCTGATTCTGGGCGCTCCCCGCATTGCCGAGCGGTTCACCGCGCTCACCCGCGAAGTGCCCGGGCTCGAGGCGGGTCAGGTCCATATCGAGCCGGGCAGCCCGTTCGTCGACAAACCGTTGGGCGACACCCATGCTCGTACCCGCACCGGGGCGTCGATTGTCGCGATCGTGCGTGACGAGGATGTGCTCGCCTCGCCGGGTCCGGCCGAAATGCTGCGGGAACGAGACGTTTTGATCGTCATCGGCACCGAAGAGGGCATCGCCGCCGTCGAGCAAATCGTCGATAAGGGTTGAGCCAGTGCAGGTTTCGGGGGCCCTGCTGTTTCAGCTAGGCGCCCTCCTCGCCGCACTCGCGGTGTTGGGGGCCATCTCGCGGCGGTTCGCGCTGTCGCCGATTCCGGTCTATCTGATGGCGGGTCTGTCGCTGGGCAAAGGCGGTATCTGGCCGGTGGCCGCCGCCGGTGAGTTCATCATGACGGGTGCACCCATCGGCGTCGTGCTGTTGCTGCTGACCCTCGGACTGGAGTTCTCCGCGACGGAATTCGCCGCCAGTCTGCGTCACCACCTGCCCTCGGCCGGGGTCGACGCGGTCCTCAACGCCACCCCGGGAGCGGTGGCGGGATGGCTGTTGGGGCTGGACGGCATCGCGATCCTGGCCCTGGCCGGCGTCACCTACATCTCGTCCTCCGGTGTGATCGCGCGCCTGCTGGAGGACCTACACCGGCTCGGTAACCGTGAAACGCCGGCCGTTCTGTCGGTGCTGGTGCTCGAGGACTTCGCGATGGCCGCCTACCTGCCGCTGTTCGCGGTGCTGGCGTCCGGCGGTACCGGGCTGGAGGCGGTCGCGGGGATGGCCGTCGCGATCGGTGCGCTCTTCGCGGCGTTCTTCGCGTCCTATTACTGGGGCCATCATGTGGGCCGGCTGGTGGCCAATGCCGACTCCGAGCAGCTGTTGCTGCGGGTGCTGGGTGCGACCCTGATGGTGGCGGCGCTGGCCGAATCGCTGCACGCCTCGGCCGCCGTCGGTGCCTTCCTGGTCGGGCTCACCCTGACCGGTGACACCGCGAAGCGGGCGCGCAAGGTGCTGGGGCCGTTGCGCGACCTGTTCGCCGCGATTTTCTTCGTGGCGATCGGGCTGCAGGTGGACCCGCACTCGCTGGTTCCGGTGCTGCCGGTCGCGCTGGCGCTGGCCGCCGTCACCGCGGCCACCAAGGTGGCCACCGGGATCTTCGCCGCCCGGCGTGACGGCGTGGCGCGGCGCGGGCAGTTGCGGGCCGGCACCGCACTGGTCGCGCGGGGCGAGTTCTCGCTGATCATCATCGGCTTGGTCGGCACGGCGATCCCCACCGTGGCCGCGCTGGCGACGGCGTATGTGTTCGTGATGGCGATCCTGGGTCCGGTGCTGGCCCGCTTCTCGGGCGGCCCGTCGCGCGAGGGAGCAGGATCGCCGGCCTAGCCGATCAGCCGATGTGCAGGGCCACCACCTGCCACCGGATTCCGTTGCCGGTGGGCAGCATCTGGACCCGAGCGGCGATGGCGTGGATGCGGTCGCCGCGGCTGTAGGAGCCGAACACCTCGGCGGCGGTCTCGGCATCCCGGTGCCCGACCGGCTGCAGCCGCATCCGGCGCAGCACCGCGGCGCCCTGGTGCCCGCCGCGCGACTGGCTCACCGACAGCACGGAGTCGACGAGGCCGCGCACCAGCAGCGGCTGCAGCTGGGACACCGGCCGCCGGTGATCGATGACCTCCAGCACCCGGCGCAGCGCGGCGTCGGCGAAGGCCGCCGCCTGACGCATTGCCGCGGACCAGGCCACCGCCGTCGGCTCGGGTTGCCTGACCGGCCGCCCGCTGTACGGCCGGCGCGGGCCGCCGCCGCTTCGGCGTGCCACCGCCGGCTGCCGGCAGCCGGCGACGTTGCGCGGCACCTCCCGCGGCGGCGGTTCGTACTCGACGACCGGCACGACGGCGAAATCGTCACGGTGAGCGGGGTTTACGGAGCTGATGGTCAACGCGCACTCTCCAAGTCATCGGTGAACGAGCGGCCTGCAGGAGAGTGACAGACAATGGGGCTTTCAATTGCCGGCCATCATCGCACAATTCGACATCGCGCGTACCCGCGCCGTGTTGTGGCCTAGCGGACGATTACGGTGAGCGGGAACATCGGGGAACCCGAAGGATTGACCAAGGAGGCCAGGGCCGCAATGGTGACCCGGTTGTCCACAGCGGACGCATCCTTCTACCGGCTCGAAAACACCGCCACCCCGATGTACGTCGGATCGCTGTCCATCCTGGCGCGCCCGCGCAACGGACTGAGCTACGAGACGCTGCTCGCCGCCGTCGAACAGCGGTTGCCGCAAATACCTCGCTATCGGCAGAAGGTGCGCGAAGTGGGGGTCGGTATGGCCCGGCCGGTGTGGATCGACGACGCCGATTTCGACATCACCTACCACGTGCGGCGCTCGGCGCTGCCGTCGCCGGGCAGTGACGAGCAGCTGCACGAACTGGTCGCCCGGCTGGCCGCGCGGCCGCTGGACAAGACGCGGCCGCTGTGGGAGATGTACCTGGTTGAAGGCCTGGCCAAGAATCGGGTCGCGCTCTATACCAAGTCGCATCAGGCGCTGATCAACGGGATGAGCGCGCTGGAGATCGGCCATGTGATCGCCGACCGGACCCGGCAGCCGGCGCCGTTCCCCGAAGACATCTGGATCCCGGAACGTGAACCCGGCTCGACGCGGCTGCTGCTGGGCGCGCTCACCGACTGGCTGGTGGGCCCGGGCACGCAGCTGCAGGCCGTCGGCTCCGCGATGGCCGGGGCGGCGACGAACTACGGCGAGCTGCTCAACGCGGGTCGCCGGGTCTTCGACATCGCGCGCACGGTCGCGCGCGGTACCGCGCCCAGTAGCCCGCTCAACGCCACCGTTTCGCGTCATCGGCGGTTCACCGTCGCCCGCGGAAGTCTCGAGGACTACCGGACGGTGCGCGCCCGCTACGACTGCGACATCAACGATGTGGTGCTCGCCGTGGTGACCGGCGCGCTGGGCAACTGGCTGATGTCGCGCGGGATGGCCGTGTCGTCGAGCGCCACCATCCGCGCGATGGCTCCGGTTTCGGTGTATGCCGAGGATCAGCACGACTCGACCGGGCCCGGCCAAATGATCAGTCAGGTCTCCCCGTTCCTGGTCGACCTGCCGGTGGGCGAGGCCAATGCCGTGGTGCGGCTGTCGCAGATCGCGCACGCCACCGAATCCAATCCGTCGGCCGCCCGGTTGGTCGACGCCCGGACCATCGTCACGTTGTCCGGGTTCGCGCCACCGACCCTGCACGCCATGGGCATCCGGGTGGCCACCAGCTTCTCGGCGCGGTTGTTCAACTTGTTGATCACCAATGCCCCTGGCGCCCAGTCGCAGATGTATATCGCCGGCACCAAACTGCTGGAAACCTACGCGGTGCCGCCGCTACTGCACAATCAGGCGCTGGCCATCGGTGTGACGTCGTACAACGGGACGCTGTATTTCGGAATCAACGCCGACCGCGAGGCGATGAGCGATGTCGACCTGCTGCCGGCGCTGTTGAAGCAATCACTCGAGGAACTACTCGACGCTTCTCGCTAGTCGGTAGCGGTGAAAATTGGTATGCGTGCATCTACCATTCGTTGATGTGAGCACTTCGAATGATGGCGCACCGCTAGCGAAGGCGAAGAAAAAGAAATCGTCCGCGCGCGACGGTGCCAGGATCTCCGATGCCGTGTATGAAGCCGAATTATTCAGGCTACAAGCAGAATTCGTGAAGCTGCAGGAGTGGGTCCGGTTTTCCGGCGCGCGAATCGTGGTGCTCTTCGAGGGCCGTGACGCCGCAGGCAAGGGCGGTGCCATCAAACGGATCACCGAATACCTCAGTCCCCGTACCGCCAATATCGCCGCCCTGCCGGTGCCCACGGATCGAGAGCGCGGCCAGTGGTATTACCAGCGGTATATCGCGCATCTGCCCTCCAAGGGCGAAATCGTGCTGTTCGACCGGTCGTGGTACAACCGCGCCGGCATCGAGAAAGTCATGGGATTCTGCACGCCGCAAGAACATGTGTTGTTTCTGCGGCAGACTCCGATATTCGAGCAGATGCTGATCGACGACGGGATTCTGCTGCGCAAGTACTGGTTTTCGGTTTCCGAGTCCGAACAGTTGCGCCGTTTCAAGGCACGTCGCAACGATCCCGTCCGGCGCTGGAAACTGTCCACCACGGACTTGGAGTCGGTGTATCGGTGGGAGGACTATTCGCGCGCCAAGGACGAGATGATGGTGCACACCGACACGCCGGTAAGTCCTTGGTACATCGTGGAATCCGATATCAAGAAGCACGCGCGGCTGAATATGATGCACCACCTGTTGTCCAGCATCTCCTACCACGAGGTGCACGAGCCGAAGGTTGACTTGCCGGACCGTCCGGTCGTCAGCGGCAACTATCATCGTCCGCCGCGCGAGCTGTCGACGTATGTCGACGACTACGCGGCGACCTTGATCGAGGCCTAGGGATGGGCGCGACCCAGGTCTACATTCCGGTCACGTTGACGATGCTGCAGCAGCTCGTCGCCGAGGACTCGCTGCAGCCGGTCAACGGCACCGCGTTCGCGGTGACTCCGACACTGCGCGAGGCCTATGCGCAGGGCGACGAGGACGAGCTCGCCGACGTCGCGTTGCGTGAGGCGGCGCTGGCGTCGCTGCGCTTGTTGGCGGCCCACGACGCCGAGGGAGATCAACCGGCGCGGCCACGGCGGGCGGTGCTGGCTGCCGAGGTCGACGACGTCACCCTGCGCCCCGATCTCGACGATGCGGTCGTCAGAATCACCGGGCCGGTCTCGATGGGCCAGGTGGTCGCGGCCTATGTCGACAACGCCGGCGCCGAGGAGGACGTGGCGAAGGCGATTGAGGCCATCGATGCCGCTGACCTGGGGGATGAGGATGCCGATCTGATCGTCGGCGACGCCCAGGACCACGATTTGGCCTGGTATGCGAACCAGGAGCTGCCGTTCCTGCTCGATCTGTTGTGACCGCCACGACCGGCCGGAGAATGTGACGCAATCCGGGCGGGTCAGCCTGGAAAAGATAACGTAACTTACGGTACCGTAGCTTTCATTATGGGTAGGAAATACCAATCGGTAACCGCGAATGTGGTCGACACGAAGCGCCCCACGGTCGCCGGGGCGGAACGACACCCCGGCTGGCATGCGCTGCGCCAGATCGCTGCCCGCATCACGACGCCGCTGTTGCCCGACGACTATCTGCGCCTGGCCAACCCGCTGTGGTCGGCGCGAGAATTGCGGGGCCGCATCGTGCAGGTTCGCCGCGAGACGGAGGATTCCGCGACCCTGGTCATCAAGCCGGGCTGGGGCTTCAGCTTCGACTTCGAGCCCGGCCAGTACATCGGGATCGGGCTGCGGATAGACGGTCGCTGGCGCTGGCGGTCGTATTCGCTGACGTCGAGCCCGGTGGCGCGGTCGGGGTCCGGACCGGAGCGCACCGTGACCATCAGCGTCAAAGCGATGCCGGAAGGTTTCCTGTCCAGCCACCTGGTGGGCGGCGTCGAGCCGGGCACCATCGTGCGACTGGCCGCACCCCAGGGTAACTTCGTCCTTCCCGACCCGGCTCCGCCGTCGATTCTGTTCCTCACCGCGGGATCGGGGATCACGCCGGTCATGTCGATGCTGCGAACGTTAGTGCGCCGCAAGCAGATTGGTGACATTCAGCACGTCCATTCAGCGCCGACCGAATCGGACGTGATGTTCGGTGCCGAGTTGGCCGCGCTGGCGTCGGTGCACCCCGGGTACCGGCTGCAGGTGCGCGAGACCCGTTCGCAGGGGCGGCTCGACCTGGCCCGGCTCGACGACGAGGTACCGGACTGGCGCGAACGTCAAACCTGGGCCTGCGGACCGGAGGGCATGCTGGCCCAGGCCGAGAAGGTCTGGGCGGCCGCGGGCATCAGTGACCGGTTGCACCTGGAGCGGTTCGCGGTGGCCAAGGCGGCACCGGCCGGCCAGGGCGGAACGGTGACCTTCGGCCGAACCGGCCGCACGGTGGCCGCCGACGCCGCGACCTCACTGATGGATGCGGGGGAGGGCGCCGGAATCCAGATGCCTTTCGGCTGCCGGATGGGTATCTGCCAGTCCTGCGTGGTACCCCTGCTGGAAGGTCACGTGCGTGACCTGCGAACCGGGCAGGAACACGAGCCCGGGAGCCGGGTGCAGACCTGCGTGTCGGCAGCTTCCGGCGATTGTGTGCTCGACATTTAGGTATTACTCATAGGTAACCTACGGAGTCGTAGGTTACGATAGCGTAGGTACTGACCACAAAATCGAACGCCGGGAGGTGAGAACGATGGCGATCACAGACATCGACGTATTCGCGCATCTGTCCGACGCTGATATCGAAGCCCTGGCCGTTGAGCTGGATGCTATCCGCCAGGACGTGGAGGACTCACGCGGCGAGCGGGACGCCCGCTACATTCACCGCACCATCGCCGCACAGCGTGCGCTGGAGGTGTCCGCCCGACTGATGCTGGCCGCGAGTTCGCGGCGCTCGGCATGGTGGGCCGGCACTGTGACCCTGGGCGTGGCCAAGATCATCGAGAACATGGAGATCGGCCACAACGTCATGCACGGCCAGTGGGACTGGATGAACGACCCGGAGATTCACTCCTCCTCGTGGGAGTGGGACATGAGTGGGTCGTCCAAACACTGGCGTTACACCCACAACTTCGTGCACCACAAGTACACCAACATCCTCGGGATGGACGACGACGTCGGCTACGGCATGCTGCGCGTCACCCGCGACCAGCGCTGGAAGAAGTTCAACCTTTTCAACCTGGTGTGGAACACGTTGCTGGCCCTCGGTTTTGAATGGGGCGTCGGCCTGCAGCACGTGGAGATCGGCAAGATCGTCAAGAAGCGGATGGATCAGGACGAAGCGCGGCAGCGCACCGACGAGTTCTTCGCCAAGGCCGGCCGTCAGGTGCTCAAGGACTATGTCGCGTTCCCGGCACTGACCTCGCTGTCGCCCGGAGCGACCTACAAGTCCACGTTGAAGGCCAACGCCGTTGCCAACGTGATCCGCAATGTGTGGGCCAACGCGGTGATCTTCTGCGGCCACTTCCCTGATGGCGCAGAGAAATTCACCAAGACCGACATGATCGGAGAGTCGAAGGGGCACTGGTACCTGCGCCAGATGCTGGGCAGTGCCAACTTCGAGGCGGGACCGGCGCTGCGGTTCATGAGCGGCAACCTGTGCCACCAGATCGAGCACCACCTGTACCCGGACCTGCCGAGCAACCGGCTGCACGAGATCTCGGTGCGAGTGCGCGAGGTCTGCGACAAGTACGACTTGCCTTACACCACTGGGTCTTTCCTGGTGCAGTACGGCAAGACGTGGCGCACGATGGCCAAGCTGTCGTTGCCCAACAAGTACTTGCTGGACAATGCCGACGACGCGCCGGAAACCCGTAGCGAGCGGATGTTCGCCGAACTGGAGGCCGACTTCGCGGGTACCGATCCGCAGACCGGTCGGCGGCGCGGCCTCAAGACCGCAATCGCCACCGTTCGGGGCTGGCGCCGCGACAAGCGCGCCATGAAGAAAATGGAGCAGATGCTCAAGGACGCCGACGATCTGGCGGCCTAGGCGCTGCGCCTAAAGCTGGGCGAAGAACATCGCCGCGGTGCCGGCGGCAGCGCATGCTTGATACAGCGGTTCCAAGCGTGCGGACTGCCGCCGGGCGGCGAAACGGCTTGACCAATACAGCGCCGCAACCGCGAAACCGAGTACCACGATCCAGTTCACCGCGGTGATCCACCCGAATCCAGCTGGGGCCTTGGACATCTCGTGTACCGGCATGTCCATGCCGGGCATGTTCATGGCCAGCGAATCCAACTTCGGGTGGCTGGCCTGGCCCGGCAGGCCACCGCTCATCACCGCGTACATCCACACCATCGCCGCCGCCATCACCGCGTAGTAGGAGTTGGTCATTCGCTCACCGGTGGCAGACGAGCCTCTGCAGGCCGCCCGCACAAACCAGGCGCCCGCCAACCCGAAGATAATCATCGGCCCGGCCGTCGACACATCCCCTCCGATGTGCCACGCCATCAGGATCATTGCGGCCGCCATCGTCAGGTGCAGCAGATGGTCGATCGTGCTCGTCGAGCGGTCACGTTGGGCGACAAGGAGATAGACGTAGGTCGCAATGCTGATACCGAAGAGCGCGGTGACAATCCACCGCAGCGTGGAGTCGCCGATCAAGAGCCGGCCGCGCCGTCTAGCATGAGCTGGACGGTACCCCCGTAGGGTACCAAGGTCAAGCAACGCGGCCGCGCGTCGAGTCGCCGGCGGCGACCCGCGATTCGGCTCGAATATTGGTGCGGGGAGCTGCCCGCAGCCCAGGTTAGGCTAACTGCGGGTGACGCCAAGGTGTCGTCGAAGGGGTGCCGAGATGGCCGGTAATCGGCGTTGCTGATTCGCCAGTTGTCGCAGCGCGGGCGTGATGGAATTTCACCGGACTTTGGTCGCGCGCTCATTCGTCGTGCTCTGTGGCAGCTAGGAGGTGATTCGCCATGACCGGACCGGTGATGACGAAAGTCGTCTACGAGGAACTGATAGCTCGGGCGAACGAGTTGGAAGCGCCGCTGGTGGATCAGCAAGGACGAGGCATACCCACCGAAGTCCCCCAACCTCCGTGCGGCCTGGCGATCGTCAAACAGGGCGCCAAAGACCTTGGTTATTCCGCTGACAACATGCGCTATTACCTAGGGCTTTTCGACAAGTCGCGCAAAGACCTGGCCCAGTCGCTGCGGAATGCGGCCAAGGCATATCGCCACGTCGACGAAGACGCGGCGGCAGCGCTGCGCAACGAAACGTCGTTGTCGGGTGCGGCCATGTCCGTGCCCGCGCCCGGCGATTCCGGCCCCGCGATGTTCGGCGCCGGCGTTGCTCCGAACCAAGACGTGCCGGAAGAGGCGATGGACGGGCTGCACAACCTCGAACAGGCGGCCCTGGAACTCGAGCAAATGGATCAAGGCGCATCGTTTGATCGCTTTGCCGAACAGTGGGCCAAATACCACGACGCGTTACTGCGGGCCCGCGATCGTTTCCGGCCCTTCCGCGAATGGGAAGGCGAGGCTGCCACCGCCGTCGGGGAGAATTTCGAATTGCAGCGAACGTGGCTGGACACTATGGCGCGATTCAGCGACCAGATGTCTCGTCAGGCCCAAACGATTGCCGACGAGTTCCGCGCCTTGCGAAAGCAGCATGTCTGGGGCAAGGATGCTCGCTACGGAAAGCGGGTGAAGTGGGATTACAAAAGCTTGCTCGAGCTCGAGGCGTGGGCCCGAGCCAATATGCACTCCGGCTACGAAACGTTTATGACAACCTACAACGAGGCGTCGAAAAACTCGCTGGCTCTGCTCACTGATTTCCGCGGCAAATCGGGTTTGCCGGTGTCGCAAGTGAATCCGACGACGCCGCCCAGCGCCAAGAAAATTGATCCGCCCAAGCCGTGGAAGCCATCGGTGCGGCCGAGCGATGAAGACATCAAGAAGTCTCATGTTCTCAAGCCGCCGCCGCGGCCGGACTGGATACCCGACGACAAGCCGACGCCTGGGCCGCCTACACCTTCCGGTGATCAGGGTGGTCTGCCGTTCATTCCGTCGACACCGATGATGCCGATGATGCCTTCGGCGGCACAGACGTCCGAACCGCAGCTGGCCGAGGCGCTAAGAGACCTGAAAGGCCAAGGCGCGCCGAAACTTCCGCACGATGGTGGGGTCAAGCCCGCATCCTTCGGTGGGGCCGGTGTGCCGGGCACGCCGTTGCAAACCTGGGGAGAAGACGGCGCGACGGCACGCGCCGCTGCCGCCGGAGCCGCAGCTGGGCCCGGAATGGCCGGCCGAGGCGTCCCGGGCGCCGGCGCGATGGGCGGCGGTATGGGCGGGGCTCCCGCCGCGGGTGGGGACAAGGGCACCGGCAAAGCCAAACGCGTGCAAGGGGATGAGGAGGCGCTGTACACCGAGCAGCGGTCCTGGACTGAGGGCGTCATCGGTCTGCGGAGTGCCAAGGAAGTGCCCAAACAATAGCCGGCAGTCGCGAAACGAGGAGTAATCGATGGGTTTGGCGCCGCCGACGGGTGAGCATGCCGAGAAGATGCTTGCCCCGAACGGCTGGCCCGAGTCCGACGAGGACATCAACTTTGACCGCGCCGCGCAGTACATGCAAGTGTTGCGGAAGGTCAGTGACGTAGCGGATAACTGCCGGCATCAGCAGCTCGAGATCTTCGGCAGCGACGTCTGGTCGGGAAGCGCCTCCGGTGCCGCCAATCGTCAAGTGGGAACGCTGATCGAAGCACTGGCTTCGTTGCAGGATGGTCTCGCCACCGTGATCACCTGGCACAGAAATGTTGGCAGGTCGATCATCCAGGCCAAGTCCGATATCTATGACAACGTCGAAGTCGCCGAGACCAAGATCGAGGCATTGGCGAACGAGTTCAGGCTGAGCGAAGCTGAACGGACCGAAGCGATCAACGCGGTGGTCGCTGCTACCCACGAGGCTAATGCCGCGGTGGTGACAATGACCGCCGAGCAGATTCTGGCGAGCAAGGCGTGGAAACCGCCGTCCAGCGCGCTGCAAGACTTGCTCGACCAGAAGGCGCCACCTGCAGCGCCGGGGGATGACGACCCGTCAGATCTCAACCCCGCGCTGCCGGGACCGGTCGCGCCGCCGGTCGCTGGGCCGATGGCCCCCCCGCCCGCCGGACCGGCAGGTCCGCAGCCGTCGTTGCCCGGCATTCCGGTAGGTGGCCAGTTGCCAACTCCGGCAATCATTCCCGCTGTGTCGGCGACGCCTGCCGCCAGCGTTCCTGGTCACCCGACACAGGTCGGCGGCCCCACAACTGCGGGCACCGTCCGCCGGCCGGCGTCAGTACCTCGGGATGGCGGTGGCGACGATCCGGATGGGTCGGCGCTGCCGGATGCGCAACCGTATCAGGCTGGGCCGCATGACGATTCACCGCGGGTTGCGCCCGCCAGCGCGAGTGTCATGCCGACGGTGCCGGGAGCCGCTGGCGGCGGTGGCGCGGGCGGGTCCGTCGCGCCGGGTGGCGGCCCGGGTGGTGGCGCGGTGCCGGCGGTGGGCGGCCAGGCCGGGCGAGTGTCCCCGGGTCAGTCTTCGGGTGTTCGACCTGCCGCGGCAACCCATCGTCGGGCGCCGCGTGGCGACCGCGTCGCACAGTCGAGGGATGCGGCTCAGGTGGCGGAAGTCGCTGGGATCGCGGCGATTCCGGTCTCACCGGCTCGTCTTGAACGCGATGCGGTGGCCGAGGCGGCAACTGCCGATGCCGCACGCCGACGCGGCGCCGATCCGCTGCAGCTGGCGCGGCGCATCGCGGCGGCATTGAACGCGCCCGTCGGCGACAGGCCGCCGGACTTCGGATTCTTCTGGGTGACCGGCGTGACCACCGAAGGCGCGATCGTGGTGGCCAACAGCTATGGGCTGGCCTATATCCCGGACGGCGTGCAGTTGCCCGAAAGGGTGTTCATGGCCACGGCGGACGACGCGATTCCACCCGCCGAGCGGGCCCGCTGGGCTACGTATCCGGTGGTGGCCGTGCAAAGCTGGGCGGCTCAGCGCGACATGACCCTGCGCGCGGTGATCGCCACCGAGGGGCAGTTGGCCGATTCCGATCCGGGCGTCGCGAAGGTAGTACTCAACGTCGATGACATCCCGGACACCGGGGAGATGATCGGCCGGTCGCGGTTGGAGGTGGTGAATCCCGAAGCGGCCGAGCGGCTGGCGCAGACGCCCGACGCGCGCCTACGTGAACTGCTACCACCAGCCGACGCGAACCCGCCCGCTGACGAGCGCTTCATGAAGTGGCTACAGGTGATGAAGCCGATGGTCAGCAACGACCCCCGCCGTCAGGCGCCACACCTGCAGGCCTTCCAGGCCTACGTCGCTCACGCTCAGCACGTCGTCCGCGGCGATGCGTACGCCGCGGCCGACCCGGTAGTGCAGCGCTGCGCCGTCGCCGACTGGCTGTACTGGAAAAACCTCGCCGGGCTGCTGGACGCCGCGTTGTCCCCGGTGTCTTGAGTCTCCGCGCACCTGCCGCCTAGGTCTACTCTCGGAAACATGCTTGCAGCGTTTGGATTCGAAACCCTGGGCGTGGTCGTCGGGGATATGTTCTTCGTCGACCCGACCCCGAACGAAGGTCAGGAAACCCCGGAGCGGGGAGTCAGATTGGAACTCCGTGTCGTCGATCGGGCCGAGCCGCAGGGATCGATATACGCGGGCATTCCGATCGCCTTCAACCGCCCGGTATGGCGGGTGGATCTGTTCGGGTCCACCGAGAGTCCGCCGGGGACGTTGGACCGGGCCCATCACCACCCCAAATTCAAGGGCTGGGAACCCGGGCGCCGGCACTTCGTCCCCGAGCTGTCAGCCGATCCGGTGTCGTGGTTGGCCGAGCAGCTGGCTGATCCGGCCGCCGTGCTGGCAAGGGCGGGCGTCGAACCCGACGAGGTTCCCGAGGCCGACAAGGCCGGACTCGCCGCGGCCGCTCCGGACATTGTCGCTGCGGTGAAGCGGATGCTCGACGGCGTGCGAGACGGGGAATTGGCCCCCGCGCCCGCCGAGCCGGTTGCCGCCGCACGCACCGGGTGGCTCTGATCTCGCCCCGCGCGGGCGCGCGAAAGAGGGCGTGATCGAATCCGCAGCCGAGCGCGGTACTACTGGACCGCGGTGCCGAAGAGATGGCCGATGCCGTAGGTGAACGCTAGACCTGCCGCGCCTCCGAGCACGACCCGCAACACCGCCCGCCGTACGCTGCCACCGCCGATGCGGGCGCTGAGCGCACCGGTGAGCGCCAAGGCCGCGAGCACGGCGACGAATGTCACCGGGACCCGAAAGGCGGTGGGCGGCAATAGGATCGATATCAACGGTAGCAACGCTCCGATGATGAACGACGCTGCCGACGCCGCGGCGGCCTGCCAGGGGTTGGCCAGCTCCTCGGGGTTGATGTTGAGTTCGGCGTGCGCGTGCGCGGTCAGCGCATCGTGTTCCGTCAGCTCCTTGGCAACTTGCGCTGCGGTTTCAGCCGATAGGCCCCGGTCCTGATAGATGGCAGTGAGCTCGGCCAATTCGGCATCGGGTATGTGCCGAAGCTCATGTCGCTCGGTCGCAAGCTGCGCCTTCTCGCTGTCCCGCTGGCTCGAGACCGACACGAATTCACCCAGCGCCATCGAGGCTGCCCCGCCCACCAGGGCAGCCAGTCCGGCGGTGAAGATCGGGCCGCGCTCTGAGGTTGCCCCGGCCACACCGACCACCAGGCTGGCCACCGAAACGATGCCGTCGTTGGCGCCTAACACCGCCGCCCGAAGGCTGTTCAGCCGGCCTGAGCTGTGGCCGGCATGCGGTTCGGCCGCATGCGTTGGTTCGTCTTGCTGAAGTGGCTGCTCGTCACCCATGTCGCCTAGCCAAGCGCATTTCCACCCTGTCGCGCCAGCAAGTGCAGCCTCATCAAACTTTTTCGGAGTAGCCGTATTTAGCTTTGCCTTTGCAGCGGTGAACGACGTTATGATCACGCTCGCCCGACCTCACTGGGCGTCCGTTCCAGCCAGCCGCCGGACAAGCCACGACGTTGGCGCCCGAGGTATGTCGACGTACAAAGGACCTTCATGACGGTCATTCATGGCTTGCCCGCCCATGTGCTGCTGGTGCATTTCCTCGTGGTGCTCGCGCCCCTGACGGCTCTGCTGGAGATCGTGTGCGCCCTGTGGCCTGCCGGCCGGCGGGGACATCTCGTCTGGCTGACCGGCATACTCGCCGTCGTGACGGCGGTGCTGACACCGATCACGGCCAACGCCGGTGGATGGTTGTATGACTTGCGGCGCAATCCGAGCCCGATACTGCGCGAGCACGCCGAGCTGGGCGACACCATGATCTATTTTGCTGTTGCCCTATTGGTCGTTGCCGCCGCACTTTTGGCGCTCGGGTTGGCCGAACGCCGGTCCGGCCCGCGTCACCTGGGCGTCACCGCGACGGTGGCAATTGTCACGCTCGCCGTCGGTATCGCGACGATGGTTCAGATCTACCGGATCGGCGATGCTGGCGCGGATTCGGTGTGGGGCAACGAGATAGCGCACCTGAAACAGGCCAATAGCAAGTAGTGGCGATTCAGGGCGGTCTCATCATGCCGCCGGGACCCATCATGCCGCCGGGCCCCATCATTGCTTGCATCATCGCCGGCATGCCCTCGTTCACAAAACCGGTGACCTCTCGGGCGTGTGCCCGGATGGTTTCCGTGAGCGCGGGATCGTCTGCGGTCTCTTCGGCGATCACGCCCGTAGGGGTCAGCGTGAGCTGGCGGCGATATCCGCCGGCGTGACGGAAAAGAACCGGCAGGCTTTGGCTCATGCACATGACCTCGGTTCCCTGATCCAGGTGGGCATACATGCTTGAGACGTGCGCCTGCAGTTGAGAGGTCAGGTCCGCGGACTTCGATTCGGTGGTGGTGCGCACGCCGCCGGGTATGTCTTCGACCACACGACTGATCTCGTTGTGTCGCTTGAACATTTCCATGTAGCGGCTCATGTCCATGTGACCGGCACCCATGAAACCGCCTCCATCGGTGAGGCGGATAGCCGAGGACGGCTCAATCAGGTTGCGAAGGACATAGCCGAGACCTACGACGCTGCTTGCTGCGATCGAACCGAGCGCGACGAGGGCCGCCCGTCGCGTCAACCTAGCCATCGCGGTCAGACACCGAAGTTCCGGCGCCCTGGTCCTGACGGCGAATCACATCGCGCATCGCGAAGGCCACCACAACCACTACCGTCATCAGAAGTGCTGCCAACACGATGTACATCGCGACGCTGCCCCAGCCCCAGCCCCAGCCCCAGCCACCGTTGTTCCACATCCAGCCCCAGCCGCACATCTGCGGCGCTCCCTTCGTCAGGTGATCCTTGAGACAGACGATGCGCGGGCCGCTCGAGAGCTTCTAGGGTCGATGGTCCTTTCTTTACGCGTCGAAGCGCCTAACCGAGGCCGTTGCGAGAGCTCCGTGTCGGTACCGGCCACCAACTCTTTTCGCCTAGGAGGGTGGCGATGGCGGGGACGGTCAGTGTTCGGACCACGAAGGTGTCCAGTAACAACCCTGAGCCGATGATGAATCCGGCTTGGACGAGGATGTCGACGGATCCAACCATCAGTCCGAACATGCTGACGGCAAAGATGATGCCTGCCGAGGTGATCACGGAACCGGTGCTGACGACGGTGCGCAGCACACCGACCCGAATGTTGTGGCCGGCTTCTTCGCGTAGCCGGGACATGAGCAGCAAGTTATAGTCAGCACCCACGGCCACCAGCAACACAAACGCCAAAAGGGGTACCGGCCAGGCGATCTGGTGACCGAGTCCGCACTGGAACACCAGGACTCCCAAGCCGAGGGCGGCGAGATAGTTCACCACGACGGTGCCCAACAGGTAGAGCGGGGCGACGACGGAACGTAGCAGCAGGATCAAGATGACACCGACGATGATCAACGTCGCCGTTCCCAGACGCTCGAAGTCGGCGGTCAGCATGTGTTGCAGATCGGAGTTGACGGCGGGGAAGCCGGCGGTCGACATCGCGGCGTTGGCCAGCGAAGTATTGGGTCGGGCGGCGTTGGCTGTCTCGATGATGCGTTGGTTCAGGGCCATCGCATCAGCCGAGTAGGGATCGTACGACGAGGCGACGGCGAATCGGACGGTGTGTCCGTCGGGAGAGATGAAATGGCTTGCCAGATCGCTGAATTGGCGGTTATCGAAGGCGTCTGGGGGTAGGTAGAAACCCGAGGCGGCGTCCGATTCGGAGGTGGCGCGCGCCGAGCCTTGCAATTGGGCGGCGATCTTGCTCATGCCGCTGAGCATCTGGATGTTGCTGTCGGCAAGGGCGTGTACGCCGGTGGCCAGCGCTCGAGCGCCCCACGCGAGTTGACCGATGCCGTCCTGGAGCCGATGGATATTGCCGACGATGTCGGCCGGGTCGCCGGTAGCGCCGAGGCTTTGCTGCATGGTGTGAGCAGCGGTTTGGATACTGTTGAGAGTGGTTGACAGCGTGGCGTTTTGGCTGAGCTCGGCAACCTGGTCGAAGAAGCCGCCGTTGCGCAGCGTAACCAGCATTCGAGTTTCGTCGCGCAGTTGCGCGCACTGTGGTGTGGTCACGCACCAGGGCGAGGTATTGAGGCCTTCGACCAGAGGATCGATGGCCGCGACGGCTGCGGCGGCCTGCTGGGCCAGGGGACGCAACCCCGACTCGAACAGGGGGCGGTGGTTCTGCAGCTGTTGCCCCACGCTTTGGGCTTGGGTCAGCAGGCCGGCGACCGGGGTGAGTGCGCGGCGCAGTGTGGTGTCGAGTTGGTCCAGGCCGGCGGCCAGTTGGTCGGCCCCATGGGTGAGCTTGGCAAGGTCGTCCTCGTGAGCCTCACCGTCGGCGACCGCACCGGCCATTTTGTCGCCGATTTGTTTGTTCTGCCAAGACAATTGGGCTTGATCGAGCCGCTTGCCGGTGGGGCGCGTGACACCGGAGACGCGGGTCACTCCCGGCAGTTGGGCCAGGCGGGAGGCCATCTCATCGAGGTCGGCGAGGCCTTTTGCGCTTCGCATGTCACGGTTGGACTCAACCAGCAGAAATTCGTTCATCACGGTGTCTTTGGGAAAGTGTCGGTCGAGCAACTGGTAGCCCTGGTTGCTGGCGGTGCCGGCGGGTTGACCGCTGCGGTCGTCGTAGCTGATCTTCATCGTTGCCGCGACACCAGCCAGGGCAAGCAAAACGGCCAGACTGGCAGCCAGCACCGGCCACGGGTGCCGCACCACGACGACAGCCACGCGAGTCCAGTAGTGCCGGGACTGATCGGTGCGCGGCTCGGCGATACCGCGTTTGGCGGCGACCACCAGCAGCGGCGGCAGCAGCGTGATGGTGGCAAGAAACCCAATCAGCACGGCGATGGCGCAAGCCGGGCCCACCCCCTGGAAGATGCTGAGGCGGGCAACCACCATGGCGGCCAGTGCAAAGGCGACGGTGGCTGCCGAGGCCAAGATGACGCGCCCGATGCTGCCGCAGGCGTGGCTGATGGCTTGTTCCGGTGCGACGCCCTGTCGCCGTTGTTCGTGATAGCGGCTGATGAGAAAGACGCTGTAGTCGGTGCCCGCGCCCAACAACACGGCGGTCATGAACCCGACGGTGACCTGGGAGACGGGCAGGCCGCACTCACCCAGGGCCGACAAGACGCCTCTGCCGACGGCCACGCTGGCACCGATGACCAGCAGCGGCAGCAGTGCGGTGAACACCGATCGATAGACCAGCAGCAGGATGAGCGCGATGAGGCCGGCGGTGGCAACGGAGATGATCAGCAGGTCGTGCTCGGCAGAGGCGATCTCGTCATGAAACGTCGCAGCCGGGCCGGTTACGTGGGCGGTGGTCGAAGACCCGCCGAGCGCCGCGGATGTGCTGGCGCGCACGGCGTCGACCGACTCGGCTGCCTTGGGATCGCCCAGTGTGCCGGCGATCCCGACTGGTAGGAACCAGGCCTGTCCGTCTTTGCTGACCGCTTGGGGTCGGGTGATCGGGTCAGCGAGCAGATCCTGGACCAGCAGGACGTGCGACTTGTCGGCGCGCAGCGCGGACACTAGGGCGTCGTAGTGTTGCCGTGCCGACGGCGTCAGCCCGGCTGGGTCCTCCATCGCGACGACAATCGATGTCTTTGCGCCGCCCTCGTTGAATGCCGTCGCCATCGCGTCGAGCGCGTGAAACGACGGAACCTCATTGGGCAGGAGTTGTACTGACTGCTCCCGCACCACGGTCTCGAGCTGTGGAAGGACCACGGCCAGGATTACCGCCGCACCGACCCACGCGCCGACCACGCCGGCTTTGTGTCTCATCGAGAAGCGGCCCAGCGCCGCAAGACGTGGGCTGTATTCACGCGGAGCGCCGGCCCGGCGCGGTGCCCGTCGTCCCAATTCACGAAGTCCCATGACACTTTCGCGCACACTCGTCATCGACGGCCCACCCCTGTTGCCCCCTGATATCTTTGGTGAAGTGTTTCACCAAAGACCACTTTGGTGAGATCCTTCACCAAAGTGACGCGCGGCGCAACCCGCCCTTCGGACCGGAGGTTTATGGCTGTCCATCGCGGACTGACCGCTGACCAGCGACGTGAGCAGCGCCGGCAACGGCTCATCGAGGCGTCTCTCGACGCGATCGCCGAGCACGGTGTGGGCAACCTGCGCGTGCGTGCCGTCAGTGCCCGCGCGGGACTCAACGACCGCTATTTCTACGAAAGCTTTCCCGGCTGCCACGAGCTTCTGATCGCGACGTTCGAGGATCAATTCACCCGCGCGCTGACCGGGATCATGGCGGTGGTTGCGGACTCGTCGGCCGACCTCAAACCCCGGGCTCGGGCCGTCATCGAGTTCGCGTTCGCGTTCATCGACGAGGACCCACGGCGCTCAGCGTTACTGATCGAGCTGCAGACCGCCGAGGCGCTCGCCGGCCGTCGCCGCGAGGTCATCGACGTCCTTACTCAGGTCATGGTCGGGCAGGTGCGCGCGCTACTTGGGGAGGCCGCCGGAGCCGACGAGAACGTCATGATGACCGCGCTGGCCGTCATCAGTGGTCTTCTCGAGCTGACAACCCAGTGGTACCGGCGCCAGATCGACGTCAGTCGAACTCAGTTGATCGAATTCATGATCGCTCTCGTAGTGACCACCACCGACATCGCCGGCGCCCTCGAACGGCGACTCGCGCCACCGGGTGACGGTGAGCGAGCCGCCGAACGCTAGGAGGGAAAAGCTAGCCGCACCAAGGCTATTGCGCCGATCGTGCACTCAGCGCCGTTTATTCACCACTCTTCGCGCTCAGTGGACGCTCGGCTGCCCCAATCGACAGGCCGAGCTAGGCGATTTCGCGGTACGCCGACGCTAGCCGCTGGTCACCTGGCACCGTCGCAAGTCGTTGAACCTCAGGCCGTCGGGGGGAATACCGCCTCAGGAGGTAGGGAGCTCAGGGGGTACTCATTCCGGGATAAGACTACGGTCTCGGTGGGTGTGGACATGCCTTCGAGATAGTGGTGACCATCTGGAATCCCTGAATCGACCATCGAATTGAGTAATTCGATCAATTCCGCGGCTTTGGCGGCATCGAGCCGCCACACGACGGTGCCATCCTGGAACTCAATGTCTGCGGCGCCAGCTTCGATGCGGAACAGGAAAGTCAATGCGCCGTGGTCTAGGCGAGCTGATCCTTGCTGCGCCGCCTGCCTAGCTGCAGCGAGCACCTCGCAGACACCGGCGTCGTCCATAGCCAACAGCACCGCATCGTGACCGGAATCGAGCTTCTCGGCCAGTTCGGCGTAAATCACGCTCATTAACACCATGCTTTCGGCGGGAGCACCCTGGTCAAGTCGTCCGCCGCTGCATCCCGACTCCTTCAGCAATCGGACCTGCCTCAGATGACACCATACCGCCACAGTTGGGGCCGATTACCGGGAAATGATCGACCACGGTCGGACTGCCTACGCCAGGCGCTCGATGATCGTGGCGTTGGCCATCCCGCCCTCGCACGTCGTCTGCAACCCGTACCGGCCGCCGCGCTGCTCCAAAGCGTTGACCAACATCCAATATTCAACGATTGGGCGGGTAGTGCGTCAGGTAGTTCAGCCTTGGACAGAGGGCCATCACTGCAGCGGCCATCCACATGTTGGCGTTGCGGTTCGAATGGCCGAGTTTCACTAGATAATCGACCGTTGCGTTCGGATCTTGATTGGCGTCGAGAAGATCGCAGATCGCTTCGCCGAGATCGATTGATCTGTAACGGATTTCCTGTGTCGATACATCCTCGCCGTTAGCCCCTAGAATCTGTATGAAATCAGCACTGTCGGCGCTGGCTGAAGTGGCAACTCCGATGGCAGCAGTATTGAAGGTGCCGACGGCGAGCAGTATGCCGATAATTCGTTGTCCCCCGCAGAGCAACATTGTCTTCGCTATCCATCTAGAGGTACTGGGAGACACCGCCGTGGCCATGGCACGTTCCCCCGGAGTGGGGGTGTTCGCTGAATGACCAAGTCCCGTCCGCACAGCGGGCAGTGGCACCCGGCGGTTGTGAGGGTGCCGCTACCGGCCGAGGGACACAATCGCCAGACGACGCTGTGTAATCCGGCCCTTCTGGGCAGCCAGGGCTTGCGTCAGCCGGTGGCGCTGCGCCGATGGTCGCGGCTCCGATAATTGCTGAGACGAGAGCTGCACGGAACAACATGCTTGCCAACCCCACGTTTGGTGCGTCTTTGTTGTTGTGACGTTGCCCGCTCGTCGATTGGAAGCGTAGTTCGGGCTCGCGATCGTTGTGCCCTTTTTCGTGAAAGTCACCGGTCCGCTGGAATTGGATTGCGGTCCAAGCCAACTAGAAGAATTTGCTCCCCGTGGTTATCGCCAAACCTGGGAGCAACCAACCAACGCCGCTTGAGTTTTGCGCCACTGGCGCACGGGCGTTGTGCACCCGGCCATCGCTCGGCGGTGGGTGGGCGTAGTGACTCCATCACCCTGCCCGTGCTCCCGGCTATAAACGCTGGGGAGCACGGGCGAGGAGTCGCCAGACCCGGAAGTTGCTAGGGCCACCTAATCCAGTCTCTCGATGATGGTGGCGTTGGCCATGCCGCCGCCCTCGCACATGGTCTGCAGGCCATACCGTCCGCCCCGCTGTTCGAGCGCGTTGACCATGGTGGTCATGATGCGAGCGCCGCTGGCGCCCAACGGATGTCCGATCGCGATGGCGCCGCCGTTGACGTTGGTCTTGGCCAGGTCGGCGCCGGTGTCGTGAGCCCAGGCCAGCACGACCGGCGCGAAGGCCTCGTTGACCTCGAACAGGTCGATATCGGCGAGCGTCAATCCCGCTCGCTGCAAGACCTTTTCGGTCGCGGGGATGACGCCGGTCAGCATGTACAGCGGGTCATCGCCCACCACGGTCGTCGTGTGGATGCGCGCCAGCGGCCGCAGGCCCAGCTTCTTGGCGACCTCGCTGGTGGTGATCAGCACCGCGGCGCTGCCGTCCGAGAGCGGCGACGAGTTGCCCGGCGTGATCTCCCAATTGATCTGCGGGAAGCGCTGTTCCATCTTCTCGCTGTAAAACGCGGGCTTCAGCGTGGCCAGCGTCTCGACCGTGGTCGCGGGACGAATGATCTCGTCGGTGTGCAGCCCGGCGATCGGGATCAGCTCATTCTCGAACAAGCCGTCCTTGGTGGCGCGGGCGGCCTTGTCGTGGCTGCCGGCGGAGAACTCGTCGAGCTGGCTGCGCGAAAAACCCCACTTCGCGGCGATCAGCTCGGCGCTAATGCCCTGCGGCACCAGACCTTCGGGGTAGCGCGCGGCCATACCCTCGCCGAACGGGTCACTGCCCGGCAATACCTGGGTGCCCATCGGCACGCGGCTCATCGACTCCACGCCCGCGGCGATCACCAGGTCGTAGGCGCCCGCGATGACGCCGTGGGCGGCGAAGCTGATGGCCTGCTGGCTGCTGCCGCACTGCCGGTCGATCGTGACGCCGGGAACCGACTCGGGGAAACCCGCGCCCAGCAACGCATTGCGCGCGATGTTGACCGCCTGATCGCCGACCTGGGTGACGGCTCCGGCGATGACATCGTCAACCTGCGCCGGGTCCACGCCGGTGCGGGCCACCAGTTCGCGCAGGCTGTGCGCCAACAGGTCGACGGGCAGCACGTCGTGCAGTGCGCCGCTGGCCTTGCCCTTGCCGATCGGGGTGCGCACGGCGCCGACGATCACGGCGTCGCGGCCCTGGGAACCGGTCGAGAATACGGTCATGACTCCTCCTCGAGTCCTGAGTATTGCTTGCTATACCCAGCAAAACGCCTAGGTATACTAAAATCAACCCAGACGGGAGGTGATCTACATGACATTTCTGCAGGGCGCCCTGGCGGATCGGGACAAGTGGTCGGCGGTCGGTCAGTGCGCGATCGAGAAGACGATGGCGGTGGTCGGCACCAAGTCCGCGATGCTGATCATGCGCGAGGCGTACTACGGCACCACTCGGTTCGACGACTTCGCCCACCGCGTCGGTATCACCAAGGCGGCCACCTCGGCACGCCTGTCCGAGCTGGTCGAGCTGGGGCTATTGGCGCGCCGGCCCTATCAGGAGCCGGGGCAGCGCAGCCGCGAAGAATACGTGCTGACCGAGGCCGGCATCGATTTCATGCCGGTGGTCTGGGCGCTGTTCGAGTGGGGGCGACAGCACCTGCCGGGCCGTAACCGGCTGCGGCTCACGCATCTGGGCTGCGGCGCCGAAGCCGGCGTCGAAATCCGCTGCAGCGAAGGGCATCTGGTGCCACCCGACGAGCTCGGCATGCGGCTGGCTAAGTCTCACTGAGCGTCGCGGAGAGGATGGTGCGTGCGACCAGTTCGGGATCGTCGAACATCGGCACGTGGCCGACGTCGGGCAGGATCTCAAACCTCGCGGCGGGCAGGCGTTGACGCGCCACCTCGCCGTACGTCGCGACCGGGAAGATCGCGTCCTTTTCCGACCATGCAAGGGTGATCGGGCACGGCAGGGGGTCCATCGCGGCAACCTGCTCTGCTTCGGTGGACAGCACTTCCTTGTCGACCGAGCACGCGGCCACGACGCGGTTAAGCGCGAAGAGCTGGTCTGCGGGCAGTCGATCGCCGTGGCGGGCGCTGTTCAGGAATCTCAGGGAAAGCCGGCGCACGACCGCCGGTTTGAACATCAGCGGTCCCACCGGGCCGGCCAGCGCGGCGAGCCTGCACGCCGCAGCGAGTCTGCGAATTTTGCCGGCGCCCCGGGCATGCGCGGTAGGCCCGCGCCCGGCGGTCCAGAAACCCGCGGGTGACAAGGCGCAGACTGTGGCGGCCCGGCCGCGCCGGGCCAGTTCGACGGCGACGAAGCCGCCCATCGAATTGCCGGCAACGTGCGGGCGCTGCAGATTGTTGTCGTCGAGGTAGGCCTCGGCCGCATCGATCACGTCCCAGATCGTCGCCGGGCGACGTTCGACCGGCGGGCCTCCGCTGTGGCCGAGCAAGCTCGGCGTGAAGACCTGGTGAGTGGTCGATAGCAGCGGCGCCACGTCCTGCCACACGACGCCCGACAGCAGGAACGGGTGCAACAGCACCAACGGCGGTTTGTCCGAGTCCATGTCACTGCTCCCTGAGTGCGGCGAGCAACCGGCGGGCCGCCTCGACTCGACGAACAGCGGGACCGGAGAGCCTGTCGAGCGCACACTCCGGGTCGGCCGGCGGTCCCATGTGGCCGCATCCGCGTGGGCAATCCTGCACGGTCTCAGCAAGATCCGAGAATGCCAGCAACACGTCGTCGGGTTGGATATGCGCCAGTCCGAACGAACGGATGCCCGGCGTATCGATCACCCAGCCCGAACCCGCTCGCGTCGGTTTCAGGGGGAGTGCGACCGACTGCGTTGAAGTATGCCGGCCCCTGCCGATGTCCGTGACCTCGCCAACCGCCCGATCAGCTTCTGGCACAAGGCGATTCACCAAAGTGGACTTACCCACTCCGGAATGTCCCAGCAGCACTGTGATCTTGCCGGCGAGCAGCTCCGCCACCGCCAGCAGCGGATCGTCGCGGCCCGCGGCGACCACCGTCAGGTCCAGATCCGCGAACTGTTTCGCGAACGGCTCGGGCGGGGCGAGGTCGGTCTTGGTGAGGCACAGGATCGGCGTCAACCCACCGGCATACGCGGCGATCAGCGCACGGTCGACCAGCCCGGTGCGCGGCGGCGGATCGGCTAGCGCCACCACGATCAGCAGTTGATCGGCGTTGGCGACCACGACCCGTTCGGTGGGATCGGTGTCATCGGCGGTGCGCCGCAACACCGTTCGCCGCGGACCGCGACGCACAATGCGAGCCAGTGTGTCCGGCCGTCCGGACAGGTCGCCCACCACGTCGACGTCGTCGCCGACCACGATCGGGGTGCGGCCCAGCTCGCGCGCCCGCATGGCGGTGACCCGGCAATCGGGCCGCCCGCTCAGCACGCATCCCCATCGGCCGCGGTCGACGCTGACCACCATCGCGGCCTCGGCGTCGGCGTGCTCGGGACGGGTTTTGGTCCGGGGTCGTGAACCCCGGCCGGATCGGACCTTGACGTCGGACTCGTCGTAGTCACCCGGTCTCAACCGCTGGACTCCCCGTCGGCCAGCATCCGCGCCCACAATTGGGCGAATTCCGGCAATGTCTTGGTGGTGGCGCCGATGTCGTCGATCCGGACTCCGGGCACTCGCAGTCCGACGATCGCGCCGGCCATCGCCATCCGGTGGTCGGCGTACACCCGCCAGATGCCGGAATGCAGTGGTGTCGAGGTGATCACCAGACCATCGGCGGTCTCCTGGCAGTCGCCGCCCAGCCGGTTGATCTCGGCGCTCAGCGCGGCGAGGCGGTCGGTCTCGTGGCCCCGCAAATGGGCGACGCCGGAAAGCCGTGACACCGAACCGGGGGTTGCCAGCGCCGCCAGGGCCGCGACCGACGGCGTCAGCTCGCCGACGTCACGCAGGTCGATGTCGAAGCCGTCGTAGCCCTCGGGGCCCTGCACTTCGAGCGATGAATTAGTTTGGGTGACAACGGCATTCAGCTTGCCCAACACATCGAGAATGTCGTTGGCGGGTTGTACGCTCGTCGATGGCCAGTTGGTGATACGGACGCTGCCGCCGGTGACCACCGCCGCCGACAGGAACGCAACGGCGTTGGTGAGGTCCGGCTCGACCTCCCAGTGCCGGGCCGTGACAATGCCGGGGCGCACGTGCCAGCGGTTGGGCACCGAATCGTCGACGTCGATTCCGGCTTGCCGCAGCATCACGGTGGTCATCGCGATGTGCGGGGCCGAGGGGAGCGACGCACCGGTGTGCTGCACGGTCAGGCCGTTGCTGAACGACGCGCCGCACAGCAACAGGCCGGAGACGAACTGTGACGACGCCGACGCGTCGATTGCCACGGTGCCGCCGGCGACCGATCCGCTGCCCAGCACCCGGAACGGCAGGCCGGTGCCCTCGATCGGTACGCCCAGTTCACGCAGCGCGTCCAGCAGCGGCGCGATCGGCCGGACCCGGGCCTGTTCGTCGCCGTCGAATTCCACCGGAGTGTTCGCCAGCGCGGCCAGCGGCGGCACGAAGCGCAACACGGTGCCGGCCAGGCCGCAGTCCACGCGGGCGCCGGGGCGGGGGTCGAGCCGGCCGCTGACCGTCAGCTCGGAACCGTCCCCGTCCACGCGCAGCCCCAGTGAAGTGAGCGCGCCGATCATCAGGTCGGTATCGCGGCTGCGCAGCGCGCCGCTGATGGTGGAGGCGCTCTGGCCCTGCGCGCTCGATAGACCCGCGAGCACCAGCGCCCGGTTGGTCTGCGATTTCGAGCCCGGCACGGTCACGGTTGCGTGCACCGGCGTCAGGGCGATGGGGGCCGTCCAGGGGTCGGTGCTCACGGGTTCATCCTGCCGTGTCGGCGGGTGTCGTGGGTACGGGGCACCATGGAAGTCATGTGTGGACGGTTTGCGGTCACGACGGATCCGGCCCTGCTGGCCGAGAAGATCAAGGCGATCGACGAAGCTACCGGTACCTCGGAACGTGCGTCTGAGCCCAACTACAACGTGGCGCCCACCACTACGGTCGCCACCGTGGTATCCCGCCACAGCGAGCCGGACGACGAGCCGACTCGCCGGGTGCGGCTGATGCGCTGGGGATTGGTTCCGCCGTGGGTCAAGGCCGGTCCCGACGGCGGGCCGGACAACAAGGGGCCGCTGCTGATCAACGCCCGCGCCGACAAGGTCGCCACCTCGCCGGCCTTCCGCGGTTCGGCCAAGAGCAAGCGTTGCCTGGTACCGATGGACGGCTGGTACGAATGGCGACCCAATCCGGACAACGCCGCGGGCAAGAAGACCGCCAAGACGCCGTTCTTCATGCACCGCGACGACGGTGAGCCGTTGTTCATGGCCGGTCTGTGGTCGGTCTGGAAACCGGACAAGGAAGCGGACCCGCTGCTGAGCTGCACGATCATCACCACCGACGCCGTGGGTGAGCTGGCCGCGGTCCACGATCGGATGCCCCTGATGCTGGCCGAGCGGGACTGGGATGCCTGGTTGAATCCCGACGCCCCGCTGGACACCGAGCTGCTGACCCGTGCCCCGGACGTGCGGGGAATCGAGCTGCGCGAGGTGTCGAGGCTGGTGAACAGCATCCGCAATAACGGGCCGCAACTCCTCGAGCCGGCCGAGCCGGAACCCGAACAGATCACGCTGCTGTAGTCCCTACGCCGCCTCGTCGTCGTCGCCTCCGTCGTGGAGGAGTCGCTCGGGGTGGTGGTGGGTGTTGGTGCGGGGTTGGCCGCGGTCGAGGTGGGGTGGGGGGATCCATTGGGTGTGGCCGTTGGGGTGTGTGCGGGTG
>NZ_JBGGKR010000017.1:0-130819 GCF_041287235.1 Mycobacterium sp. pR1184
GCCGACGGACTGGCCGGCCGGCTCGCTGCCGGTCAGCGTGGCCGCCGCCACCCGGGGGTCGCGCAGGATGCGTTCGACGACGCTCGAGGACACCAGCAGCGTCTGGAAACAGCCCTCGGGGAAACCGCCGCGCGCGATCACGTCGGACAGATACAGCGCCGACTGCGGGACGTTGGAGGCGTGCTTGAGGATGCCGACGTTGCCCGCCATCAGCGCGGGTGCGGCGAACCGCACGGCCTGCCACAGCGGGAAGTTCCACGGCATGATGGCCAGCACCACGCCGAGCGGCTGATAACGGGTGTAAGCGCGCTTCGCGCCCACCGCCTTGGCGTCGGCCGGTTCGTCGGCGAGCAGCTGCTCGGCATTATCGGCGTAGTAGCGAAAGCCCTTGGCGCACTTGATGACTTCGGCCTTGGCCGATTTCAGGGTCTTGCCCATTTCCAGGGTCATCATGGCGCCGACCTCGTCGGCCTCGGCTTCCAGCAGGTCTGCGGTGGCGTTCGCCCACTCGGCACGCTGGGCGAAAGTGGTGTTGTGGCGGTAGTCGCGGAATCGCTCGTAGGCGCGGGCGATCGCCGCTTCGACTTCCTCGTCGGTTGCCGGGCTGAAGGTTTTGACTGTCTCGCCGGTAGCCGGGTTGACCGTGGCAATGGGCACGCTGACATCCTTCGCGTTTAAGGGTTGGCAATACGTCCAACATCTAGCCTGCCACTATCGTTCCCTCCAGGGAGGTGCCGGATGAGCAAAGCCGCCGAGCTGATGGTCAAGTGCCTGGAAAACGAGGGAGTATCCGTCGTGTTCGGGCTGCCGGGGGAGGAGAACATCCGCTTCGTGCAGGCGCTGGCGTCGTCGACCATCCGCTATGTGCTGACCCGCCACGAGCAGGCCGCGGCGTTTATGGCCGAGATGTACGGGCGTGTGACGGGCCGGGCGGCCGTGGTCTCGGCCACGTTGGGCCCGGGCGCGATCAACATGCAGCTCGGGGTGGCCGACGCCACCACGAACAGCACCCCGATGGTGGCGATCTCCGCGCAGGTCGGCCAGGACCGCCAATTCAAGGAGTCGCACCAGTATGTCGACTTGGTCTCGATGTTCGCCCCGATCACCCGCTGGGCCGACGGCGTGCCCACCGCACGTGCGATCCCGGAGATGTTCCGCAAGGCGTTCAAGGTCGCCGAGGCCGAACGCCCGGCCGCGGTCTACCTCGCGGTGCCCGAGCACATCGACGCCGACGAGACCGACTACGAGCTGAGCCCGCTGCCGCGCAACGTGGTGCGCGCCGAGGCGCCGGCTCCCGGCCAGATAGAACGCGCGGTCGACATCCTGCGCAGCGCCAAGCGGCCGGTGGTGCTGGCCGGGCACGGCGCCGCGCGCGCCGACGCCACCGCGGCATTGGTCCGGTTCTCCGAGGACTTCGGGATTCAGGTCGCCAACACCTTCCACGGCAAGGGCGTTATGCCCGACGATCACCCCAACGCCATCGGGACCATCGGGTTCATGCGCCACGACTACGTCAACTTCGGATTCGACAACGCCGACGTCGTGATCGCGGTCGGCTACGAACTGCAGGAATTCGACCCGGTCCGGATCAACCCGCAAGCCGACAAGAAGATCATCCATATTCATCGCTTCCCGGCCGAGGTCGACATGCACTACCCGGTCGACGTCGGGATCATCGGCGACATCAGTGCTTCGCTCAACGCCCTGACCGAGGCGCTGGCCGGTCACGGCATCGAACATGCCGACGAGGTACCCGGGTCAGGACTGCTTGCCGAGGAATTCGCTCGGGGACAACAGGATTCGCGGTACCCGCTGGCGCCTCAGCGAATCGTCGCCGACATTCGGGCCGCGCTGGGCCGCAGCGACGTCGTGCTCGTCGACACCGGTGCGACCAAGATGTGGATGGCCCGGCTCTACCCGACCTATGAGCGCAACACCTGTTTGGTTTCGAATGGCTTGTCCACCATGGCTTTTGCGCTGCCGGGAGCGTTGGGAGTCAAGCTGGCCCGGCCGGAGTCCAAGGTGCTCGCCGTGGTGGGTGACGGCGCCTTCTTGATGAACTCGCAGGAAATCGAGACCGCGGTGCGGGAGAAGATCCCGCTGGTGGTGTTGATCTGGGAGGACGGCGGCTACGGCCTGATCGAGTGGAAGATGGATCTCGAGCTCGGCAACCACTACTACGTGAAGTTCGGCAACCCCGACATCGTCAAGTACGCCGAAAGCTTTGGCGCCAAAGGGTATCGGGTCAACAGCGCCGCCGAGTTGTTGCCGACGCTACAGACCGCGCTCGCCGACGATGGGGTCTCGCTGATCGCCTGCCCGGTGGATTACTCCGAGAATCTGCGGCTGACCGACCGTCTCGGCGAGCTGGACGAAACGCTCTAAATCCTCTTCTCTGCGAATAATGTTGGGGGAAGTCATGATAGGTCTTCGCCCCGGGCGTATCGGCTGACGAAGTCCAATCCGGCATCGGCGACTTCGTATTTGTGATGAGTCGATGCGGGTGACGAGTCGACTCGTTTCAAGAGCCCGTCATTGACGGCGCGCAGCAGTGGGATCTCCAAACCGGCCTCGACGACGAAGGACTTCCGGCCGCTCTCGGCGATCTGGTCGAACAACCGTCGCTCCAAATCGGAGTAGCGACTGTTCAAGATCCCAAGGTTGCGCTTGTACGTGCGGATCGACTGCCGGGCGATACCTTTCCCTTGGCAGCTCGGGCATAACGCGATTAGGTTGTCGAACGAGTCGTCGCGGCGCTGCGTCTCAGACACGATGTGAGCTATCTCCGTCGTCGGATTCCGGCAGGTGGGGACGGCGCATCGATGAGCCGCCTCGACGAGGACTCTTCTCTTCACCTCTGGGTTTCCCTGAGCGGTCGTCGGAAATGCCGGCCCAACCCAGACTGCCCGGCGGGGGACCGGACCGGCCGGGACCCGAGGGGCGGGACTGGAGCGATGCGAAATCAATCCGATAACCCACGCGATAAGACCGACTGTTGTCATGAACACCCCATAATGCAGCCCCCACTGCCACCAGGGTGGGTTCTTCTCCTCGTCTGCGGCGCTGCTGGAGTACGCAACCGCCTGTGCCACAACGGGTGTCGTTGCGACTACGAGAGAAATCGGTACGAACGCTATGGTGGCCGCCGCCAAAGGCCCCAGTGCTTTCATCGCACTGGTGCCGAGGCTGCCAGGGCCTTCTCGTCCTCGACGGCGAAGGTGTCCTCGAGTTGCAGCGGCGAGTAGTCGAGGTCGATCTCTTCAAGCGGTCGGCCGCGGGCGCTGGATATGGTGCCAAACCGCCGAATTCCCCTGTCGGAGGCGTACTGTCGCGAATCCTCCATGTCCAGACCGAACGGGATGGGGTCGCCGAAAATCGCATACGCCTGCTCGGTGGCCTGCAGCACCAGCGGGATCAGCTCGTTCATCCGTGCCTCGAAGACGGCCCAGTTGGTGTCGTCGGCGGCGACGTGACGCCGGCAGGTGAAGGTGCCCCAGGCCATGTGCCGGCGCTCGTCGTCGCCGATGCGCCGGACCAGCTCCTGCATGCCGGGCAGAATGTTATGGCCGACACAGATGTGGTGCCAGGAGCGGTAGCCGGTCAGTGCCATCATGCCCTCGACTACGTGGTTGTAGGTGACGGACGCCCGGATCTGCGCGGCCGGCGAGGGGTCGGTTGCCAAGGCGCCCAGACTTTTTGGCAGCTCATCGTAGAAGATCTGCCGGTATGCGGATAGCGGTTCGAGGTAGTGGTGCAGATCGTCGGTCTCTCCCACGGCGTCGAGCCACAAACGGAACACCTGCGTGTGCCGGGCTTCCTCGTAGGCGAACTGCGTCAGGTACATTTCGTCGCCCAACCGGCCCTCGGCCCGCATGGCGGCCATGAACGGCTGAATGTCTTCGGTCACCGCCTCCTCGCCGGCGACGAACTGGGCGCACAACTGCATCGCAAGTAGGCGTTCCTCATCGGTCAGCCGTTCCCAGTCCTCGCGGTCACGGGAGAAATCGATGTCGGCGGGATTCCAGAACTTGGCATTGCCCCCGGCAAAGAGCCGCAACGGCAGGCTATCCCAGTTGAGCCCGCCCGCAGCCAGTGAGCCTGTGCCTGTGCGTTTCATCTGATCGTCCTCCTCGATCCGCGGAATGTGACCGCACTGATCCGATGGTGACGGCAATTCGGGCCCGAGGCCACACGCTGGCCAGAACGCGCATGAGTTAATACGTCCTACGCACGGCGCTGAACGCGAAGTTTCTCGAGGGCAGTCGCGACGACCGAATGCTGCGTATGTCGTACGAGCCGGTCGCCAGCGCCTTCAATTTCACCGCACTCAGCGGCGGTCCATGGCCGAGATGCTGGATCAGACTGCTACGCACTGCGGTTCGCTGGTGACGGGCTGTCCCTGTCCGACGTTGAGCATGACTGTGACGATCCTGCGCGCCGGAGCGACGAAATCCTATGTGGCGACCGGCCGCGTGCTGAAACTGGCGAGGACCAACGCCGTGCTGGGCGCCGACCTCGATGACGACACGGGCCGCCGAATTGCCACGATCACGGTGGTTTCCCAGCTCCTCACGGACCTGGGCAGAATTACCTGACCACGCTCACCCGGCAGGCGGCGAGGTCGTCTTCTGCAGCGTCATCGGCGAAACATAGCTACCCACCAGCGCGCGATGCCACCACACCCGATCGCGCCGCAACTCCGCCGGTGTGGTGAAGCGGTACTGGTAGAGCTGCGCTCGCACATACCGCGGCGGCGAATCGGGAAAAGGATTGTGCCGCAACAGCCGCAGCGTGGGCCGATCGTTGCGCAGCAGTCGTTGCAGGAAGGGTGTCAGCCATGGCTGGGCATAACCCGGCGAGATGGCGGCAAACCACATCAGCCAGTCCAGCCGCAAATGGTAGGGCGCCCACTGACGCGGCAACCGTCCCGGAGCGCCGGGTTTACCTTTGAACTCGTATTCCTTCCACACTGTCTGCGCGGTGAGCCGCGGTTCGTCGGTGCCCTCGATCACCACCTCGCGGCGGACGCGGCCGATGTTGCCGAAGGCGCCGTAGGTGTTCACCAAATGAAACGGGTTGAACGACATGTTCATTCGCTGACGCGGTGACAGCATGTTGCGCACCGGCCAGTAGGTCAGGAACAGCACCGCGCCGGCAAAGCCCACCACCAAGACGGCGAACCACAGCGGCGCGCCCGACGCGGCAAGATGTCGGGGGATCGGCACCAGCAGCGCGGCGGCCGAATCGCCGATGGCGCTGAACGCCAGCACGATCGTCAGCCAATTGAGCCAGGCGAAGTTGCCCGATGCCACCAGCCACAGCTGCGTCACCACGACGATCGCCGCAGCCACGCTGGCCACCGGTTGGGGCGCGAACAACCCGAACGGGACCACTAGCTGCGCGAAGTGGTTGCCCGCCACCTCGATTCGATGCAGCGGTTTGGGCAGGTGATGGAAGAACCAGCTCAGCGGACCCGGCATCGGCTGGGTTTCGTGGTGGTAGTAAAGGCAGGTCAAGTCGCGCCAGCATGCATCGCCGCGCATCTTGATCAACCCGGCGCCGAACTCGACCCGAAACAGCAGCAGGCGCACCATCCACAACGTCAGCACCGGCGGAGCGACGCGATCGTTGCCGAGGAAGATCATCAGGAATCCGCTTTCCAGCAACAGGGATTCCCAGCCGAACGAATACCACGCTTGCCCGACGTTGACGATCGAAAGGTAGAGCACCCACAGAGTCAGCCAGACCGACATCGCGGCCCAGAGCGGCAGCACGTCGGCCGCGCCGACGACGACAGCCGCCGACAGCGCGGCGCCGAGCCAGGACACCGAGGCGAACAGCCGATCGGAGTAGTGCAGCACAAAGATGCTGGGCGATCTCCACACCGACCGCCCCGCCAAAAATCGCGGCACCGGCAGGATTCCGTGCTCTCCGATCAGGACGCGGAACTGCAGCGCGGCGGCGATGAACGCGATCAGGTAGATGGCCGCTACGCCGCGCTCGAGCACGAACCTGCCCAACCAGTAGTCGGGGGCTGAAAACCAGTCCATGGCCACAACTCCTCGGACAGTGGCGGTCATACGATGACCGCGTATCCAGTCAACCAGGCGATAAACGGCTAGCCAACGCCGGAAACGTTATTCGTCGCGCGCCGGGTGCCCGCGATCCGGCATGGCGACCACCGAGGCGGCGAGCACCGCTAGCGAAATCAGCACCAGCAGTTGAACATTCGCCCAATGGCCGGAATACCCGTCGACCGACCGCCAGGGATGCCGCGACAGCGCCGCGCCGGCCAGAATGAGTCCGCCCGCACTGGCGGCGATGGTGATCCGATCGCGCAACCGCTCGCGCTGACGCAGCGCGTACCGCAGGCCGAGTGCGGCGCCGATCACGATGACCCCCGCCACGCCGGCGATCAGTGCCCCGGCCGCCAGCAGCGGCGCGGCGGCCCAGGGCCCGGGCGTCCAAGGCGGCGCCGGTGGGTCGTCGGACCGGACGCGCCGGCGCCACAACGCGAGCATGGCCAACAGCGGCAGCAACGCCAGGCCCGCGGCAAGTCCGACCCGATACAGCGAGTTGGACGCGAAGCTCAGCGTGATCGTGCCGGGATCTCCGGCAGGCACCACCCAGCCCTGCTGCCACCCGTTGACGGCCACCGGCGTCAACCGGGTCCCGGTGCTGGTGCGTGCCACCCAGCCGGGATTGATGCTTTCCGGAATGACCAGCACCCGGGAGACGGACGACGCCGGGGCCCGGACTTCGCGGCGGTCCGGTCCCCACGCCCCCGTCACGGCCGGCACCGTCGAAACCCGCGTGGGACTGGATGTTTCGGCGGTCGAGAGTTGTGCACCGTCGACGACGAACTGGGCACCGGGACTGATCAACAATTCCTGTTGCCCGGCCGGCAACGCGATCGGATTGGGATCGCAGGTGCTCACCGGTGTCGGCTCGCCGTTGCGCAGCGCTTGCGCCGTGGTCCGGATCGAGGTGTGCACGAACCGGCCGGCGACCGCGATGACCGGGCCATGGTCGCAGTCGACGACGATCTCGCGTGACCGGTTGCGTGCCGCGTCGGCGGGGGCGATCGGATTGCCGTCGGCGCCCAGCGCCGCGACCTCGGCCAGCCCCGGCGGCTTGAGCTGGTCGAAGCCCAGCGCGTTGCGGTCGATGACGTCTTGCCAGTCCAGCAGGCTGACGCTGACGGTGTCGGTCACCCGGGGCCGCAGCGCCAGGGTCTGGGCGGCCGCATCGTCGCTCGGCGTGATCTTGCGAACCTGCGGGCCGTCGCCGAGGTTGACGGCCACCACCGTGGGTTGAGCGGGCAACGTCGACCGACTCGGCACCAGCCGCAGTCCGGCGACCTCGGTCGGCCGCGGCAGCACCAGCGTCAACGTCGGCGCGCTGCGGTGTTGCACCACGCGCTGCGGCGCCGTCCAGGCGGTCGCCGGATCGCCGTCGGTAGCCGCATAAGCCGAACCCAGGATGTCCACTGTGTCTGAATCACCTTGGGCCCGAGTGGTATTCGGCTCAGCGATCAAGTCGGCCAAGTGGGGGCCTTGCCGGGGCCGCACCCACAACCGCGGGGTCACCGACACCGGCGCCGCAACGGTCAGGGTGCGGCTGAAATTGACCGGCTCCTCCGGAGCCAGCGCCATCGACGGCGCACAGCGCACGCTGTCGTCCGCCGCGGCACAGCCCGGCCGGCCGAGCAGTTCGGTGCCCAGGTCCCAGCCGGTGATCGCCGAGCCCGGCGGCGGACCGGGCACTCGCACGGTATGGCGCAGGTCGACCGGGTGCGCGAAACCGGAGGCGTCGTACTGGGTGATCGACAGGTCGGTGATGCCGAACTGCACGCCGCTGGATCCGTCGTCGGTGCCGGCGGCGGTGATCCGCACCCACGGGGTTTCGCCGTAGGGCAGGGCCGCGGTGAGCGGTTTGCCGGGCTGATCGAAGCGCAGCGTGGTGCTGCCGGTGGCGGTGTCGATCACGATGCGACGGACCTGGGAACCCACCGCGGTCGCGCTGGGTGTGAGGGTGAGCGCCGCGTTGGTCACCGGGTGGTCGAAGTTCACCTGCATCCACTGCCCGACCGCGGCTTGCAGGGCATTGGTCACCCACGCGGTTGCCGGATCGCCGTCGATCGCGGCGGCCGGCGAGGTCGCCGGAGCCACGTCGGGCATGGCGGTCGAATCCGACGACGAACTCGAGACCGTGATCCGGCCGCCGTTCCACCCGCCGAGTACCGGTTCGGCGCCCGGGACCGGGTAGTCGGGCACCCTGTTGAAGGTGTGCCGGCTGTCGCCGTCGGCGCGGATCGCCGACGAGTGTTCGTCGACGCGGCCGTAGTCGGTTTCCCGCGCCGTCGGGGTATCCGTCACGGTCACGACGGGTGCGGGCAGGTCGGCACCGCGAGCGTCGGTGGTCAGCAGCACCGGGCCCAGTGGCGGCTGGCCCAGCAGCCGGCGCCGTTCGTCGAGACGCAGCAGCACTTCGGGTCCGCCGTCGATGCGGGGCAACTGATCGACGTCGGCAAAGTAGGGCGCGCCGGGATTGCCGGCAGCGGCCACCTTATAGATCTCGACCGCCGGGTAGCGCGGCCGCAGCCCGCTGTCGGCGACGAACCCCGGCAACGTGCCGGGCCCGACCGGCTCGCCGAACTGTGCCGCTTTTTCCAGTCCCGGTGAGCCCACGATAGCGCGGTGCACCAGGATCGGGCGCGCCGAGCGCGACGCGTCGGGATCCAGGTCGTTGCGCACGACTACGTACGAAATGCCTTGGCGGGCAAGGGTATCGGCCAGACCGGCGGACGGGAGGCCGGAGGCGAACAGGCGTTGTACCGAGTCCAGCGCCCGGATGGTTTGGGGCGGGGTCAACGGGATGGAGTCGCGCACGCCCCACGGGCTGCTGCCGAGCACCTGCAGCGGCTCGTCGTGGGTGGTACCCCATATCTGCGTGGCGAACGGTGCACCCGGGACCACCAGCACCCGCCCGGGGGTCGGTGTCCCCGCGTTGTGGGCGCTGAGCCAGTCGGCGGCGTCGTGCCAGTAGCGGGGGATCGCGCTGAACGTGCCCGGCGGAGCCAGGCGCGCGGTCCACGCCAGCGAGGTGCTGACCATCAGCGCGGTCAGCACCACCACCGTCGCGGCGACGCGTTTATCGCGCTCGGGGTGGGCGAACGCGTGCAGCCACTGCGCCCTCGGCGCGCTGCCCGGTAGCGGCACCCGGCCCAGCAGCTGCGCGACGCCCAGCACGATCGGAATCCGGATGACCGACTCCAGCTTGTGCACGTTGCGCAGCGGTGCGCCCGCGGCATCCAGGAACAGCTGCACCTGGTGTGCCAACGGCGAGCCCAACCCGCCGCTATAGCCGACGGCCATCAGCACCACCCCGACCAGCAGCATCGTCACCAATCGTCCGCGGGCCGGCGTCGCCGGGCTGGCAAGCCCGGCCAACCCGGCCGCCGCGACCAGACAGGTCGCCAGGATGGCCGCCGATCCGGTCACCAGCGGCGCGCCCGCGGTCGCGGTCGGGGCCACGAACGGCGTCCAGCTGTCGGTACCGCGCAACATCTCGACCAGAGACGACCATTGCGTCGTCACCCCCGAGGATTCGATGAAGTCCAGAAACGGCGGGCTGACGTTACGCAGCAGCACCAGCGCGACGACCCACCACAGCGTCGCCAGCACCAGACTCAACAGCCACCATCCCGTGTAACGCCACCACACGCGATTCGGCCGATGACAGGCCCACCAGATCACTGCCGGCAGACAACCCGCCAGCGTGGCGATGGCGTTGACCGCGCCCATCAGCGCGACCGCCAGCCCCGCTTGGCCGGCCAGTGCCCGCACCGATCTGCCGCCCCGCAAAGCCAGGATCGTCGGCAGCAACACCCACGGCGCCAGCATGATCGGCAAGGTCTCCGACGAGATCGAGCCCAGAGTGGTCAGCACCCGCGGGCTCAGCGCGAAGGCGGCGGCGCCGATCAGACGCGAAGTCGGGCTGCCGATCCCCAGCGCCTCGGCGACCCGCAGCAAGCCCCAGAAGCCAACCGTCAACAGCAATGCCCACCACAGTCGCTGGGTCATCCAGCCGGGCACGCCGAGCAAGTGGCCGATCGCGAAGAACGCGCCGTGCGGAAACAGATAGCCGTAGGCCTGATTCTGCGTCTGGCCGAACGGCAGCTCGCTGTTCCACAGATTGGTCGCGCGGGCCAGGAAGCGCAGCGGGTTGGCCGTCAGGTCCAGCTTGGTGTCCGGGGACACCTGCCCGGGGGATTGCGCGAACGTCAGCGCCAGGCAGATCGCGCCAACCAGCAACAGCCAGCGCCGCGAGAGGGGCGCGGCGGGCAAGCTCACGGCCGAGTCCGCCGCCGGCGGAGTACGCGCCGCCACTGAGCCCGATGGCGGCGACCCGCTGCGCGCGGCTACTTCCTGTAGTGACGACCCGCTGCGCCCGGCTACGCCGCGCTTGCGATCGCCACGGCCGCGCTTGCGATCGCCGCTAGCTACGGTTGCCGTACTCGACCCGGTTGAGCACTGACGACTGCGGATCGCCCCCGGGAAGTGGCGGCTTCGTGTCCTGCTGCACCATCAGGGTGACCCCGAAGATCGCGGCCGCGCCCAGCAACAAACCAACCACCACACTCGCGGCAGCGGGTGCAATGATCCGGTTCATCGGTCTCCTTGGGTTTCGCGGCGTCACGGAGGACTACCCAGAAGTCAACCTAGCAGAACGCCCGTCCCGGTCCGCGGACCGCGAGTCATGGCCATGGCACGCAATGGCCATGCCAACAGCGGGAGCCGTAGTTCACCAGATACGGTCCCGCGGGACTGGGGATGGCCGGCGCGCTTGGTACGGGCCCCATCCGATGGTCCTCGACGGTGAGCGTGACGCCGACGGTCGCGGCGGCACCGATCGTCAGCCCCGCCGCGATGCCGACGGCCGCGGCCAGCGCGAACCCGGGCATCGCTGGCTCCTCCCCTTGCCAGTCACAGGTCTGTGGCCAACCTAACCGGGACGGGATCGGAAATGCGTGACGACGGCCGCGAGTCGCGTCAGGGCTGCAATTCCGGCGGCAGTCCCGGTATCGGCGGGATCTGGTTCAAGCAGTCGTCCGGGTTGTCGCACGGTACGCAGTAACCGCCGATGCACCGGTCGCCGTAGTGCACGAGGTAGTGCCAGGACGGGTTGGACGGGGCTCGGGCCGGCACCACGGTGTGGTCTTCGGCGGCGAGCGTGACGCCGACGGTCGCGACGGCACCGATCGCCAAACCCGCAGCGATACCCGCCGCGGCCGCCAGCGTGAAGGCAGTCATCGCTGCCTCCTCCCTCCCCGTGCTGATGAGCCGTAGCTAACGTATCCCGGGTCCTCGGTCGACGCCCATGGAATTGGCCCAGTCGGGCGCGCATCGATGCGCACACCCGTCGTGACACCATGTCCCGATGCCATTTCCGCGCACTCTGGCCGTGCTGGCCGCCGCCACCGCTGTAGTGGCGGCGTGTGGACACGACACCGGCCGGCCCCCCGCATCCACCACGAGCAGCAAGGTGGTCGCCGCACCTCCGGCGCCACCGGTTTGCGGTGATCCCACGGCCAAGCTGTCGACCCGCGACAAGCTGGCCCAGCTGCTGATGGTCGGGGTGAAGAACGCCGACGACGCCCGCGCGGTGGTCAATGGCTACCACGTCGGCGGCATCTTCATCGGCAGCTGGACGGACCTGGACATCTTCAAGGGCCCACTGGCCGAGATCGCGGGCAACGCGGGGCCCCTGCCGCTGGCGGTCAGCGTCGACGAAGAAGGCGGCCGGGTATCGCGACTGAAATCGCTGATCGGTACCGCGCCCTCACCGCGGCAGCTGGCCCAGAGCCAAACCGTCGAGCAGGTCCGCGACCAGGCGGCCCAGCGCGGCAAGAAGATGCACGACCTGGGCATCACCGTCGACTTCGCGCCGGTGGTTGATGTCTCCGACGAGCCGGACGACGACGTGATCGGGAACCGCTCTTTCAGCAACGACCCGGCCGTCGTCACCGCTTACGCCGGGGCCTATGCGCAGGGCCTGCGCGACGCCGGAGTGCTGCCGGTGCTCAAACACTTCCCCGGCCACGGGCACGGTTCCGGGGATTCGCACAAGGGCGGTGTGGTCACCCCGCCGCTGAGCGATCTGCAAACCAGCGACCTGGTGCCGTATCGGACGCTGATCACCGCGACACCGGTCGCTGTCATGGTGGGCCACCTGCAGGTTCCGGGGCTGACCGGCGACGACCCGGCCAGTTTGAGCCGGCCCGCGGTGCAATTGCTGCGCGACGGCATCGGCTACGGGGCTCCGCCCTTCAACGGGCCGGTGTTCAGCGACGACCTGTCCAGCATGGCCGCGATCTCCGATCGTTTCGGCGTTGCCGAAGCGGCGCTGCGGAGTTTGCAGGCGGGTATCGACGTCGCGCTGTGGGTCACCACCGACGAAGTCCCCGCGGTCCTGGACCGCCTCGAAAAGGCAGTATCCGCAGGCGAATTGGCGTTGCCAGGGGTGGACCAATCGCTGGTCCGGGTGGCGACGATGAAGGGACCCGCCCGGACGTGTGGACACTGAACGGCCGCTCGGTCGTTACCCTGGAGTCAGATTGACAGAGCCCGAAGGGCTTGAAAGGGCGCAGCGATGGCAGGTGGTACCAAGCGGCTACCGCGTGCTGTCCGGGAACAGCAAATGCTCGACGCCGCCGTGCAGATGTTCTCGGTCAACGGCTACCACGAGACGTCGATGGACACCATCGCCGCCGCGGCCGAGATTTCCAAGCCGATGCTCTACCTGTACTACGGCTCCAAAGAGGATCTGTTCGGCGCCTGCCTGAATCGCGAGATGACCCGGTTCATCGAGGCGGTGCGCGCCGACATCGACTTCACGCAAAGCCCGAGGGACTTGCTGCGCAACACCATCGGCTCGTTCCTGCGCTACATCGACGCCAACCGGGCGTCCTGGATCGTGATGTACACCCAGGCCATCAGCTCGCAGGCGTTCGCCCACACCGTGCGCGAGGGACGTGAACAGATCATCGAGCTGGTGGCCGGGCTGGTACGGGAAAACAGTCGCACGCCGCGCACCGACGCCGAGCACCAGATGATGGCCGTCGCGCTGGTGGGTGCCGGCGAGGCGATGGCCAATCGGCTGTCCACGGGCGACATCGACGTCGACGAGGCGGCCGAGCTGATGATCGACCTGTTCTGGCACGGCCTTCGGGGCGTGCCGGTGGATCAGGACATCAGCGCCTCAACACGCAACGCGGGCTAGATTCGTGCAGTGCCCCGCGTGCGCGCCTGGACATCGGGCCGCAATGTCGACTTCTTCTGCGCCGTCGTCATTGTGGGGCTGTTGGCCGGGGTCGCCGGCCTGTCGACGACGTTTGTGCTGCGCTTTGTTCAGCACCTGACCTACAACTACAGTTTCGGCACCCTGTTGGTCGGGGTCGCCGGCAGCAGCCCGGTGCGCCGCGCGCTGGGGCCGATGGTCGGCGCGTCGCTGGCCGGGCTGGGCTGGTGGATTTTGCGGCGCCGGGCGCAGGTGCCGCCGCTGGCCGGAACCATCGCCCGCCATGAGCCGATACCGCGGCTGTCATGGAGCATCGACGCGATGCTGCAGGTGCTGTTGGTCGGTTCCGGGGCGTCCCTGGGCCGGGAGGGTGCGCCGCGCCAATTCGCCGCGGCATTAGGCGATTTCGCGACGTGCTGGCTGCGGCGACTGTCCGGCCGGGACCGCGAGATCCTGCTGGCCTGCGCGGCCGGGGCCGGGTTGGGTGCGGTGTACGCCGTGCCGCTGGCCGGTGCGTTGTTCTCGGTGCGGATCATGCTCAACACCTGGCATCCGCGGGCGCTGGGCGCGGCATGTCTGACCTCCAGCCTGGCCGTCGCGATCGGCTCGGCCATCACCCGCGATCAGCCCAACCTTGCCTGGCCGATCGGGGAGTCCACCTACCTGCTGACCGCACACGGCTTGTTGCTGGCGCCGTTCGCTCTCGCGGTGGGGCTGGCGTTTAACCGGCTGATGTCGGCCGCGCGCCCCGCCCGCCAGATCCGCAGCTGGGTGCTGATCCCCGCGCTCGCCGGCGCCGGGCTGGTGATGGGTATCTGCTCGCATTGGTGGCCCGAGCTGCCCGGCAACGGCCGCAGCATCCTGACCGTCAGCCTGGCCAGCGGCCTGACGCTGACCGCGGCGACCGCGATCCTGGTGTTGAAGCCGTTGCTGACCGCCCTGTTCCTGCGGGCCGGGGGTGCCGGCGGGATGCTCACGCCGTCGCTGGCCACCGGCGCCGCGACCGGCACGGCGCTGGTGCTGACCATCAATTGGCTGACCGGAACGCATTTGCATGTGCCGGCCGTCTCGCTGGCCGGCGGCGCCGGGGTGCTCGCGGTCACCCAGGGCTCGCCGATCTGGGCCGCGATCTTCGTCTGGGAGCTGGCCCGGCCGCCGCTGTGGCTGTTCGGAGTTTTCCTGCTGACCGCGACCGGCGCCCACGGCCTCAAAAAACTGCTGAGCGTGCGCGCGCAGAAGCAGGACGAACGCGCCGGCTGAGCCGGGACGGCTTTCGTCGTCGAAAGTGCGTCTAGGGCGCCCTGGGCGCACAGTCACCGCCATGAGCGCACACTCGACGTTGACGACGACGACGAACGTCCCGGCTGATCCGGTCGCTACAGCGCCCGGACGGTTCCGGTCAAATGCGGATAACCCTTGGCGATGTTGCGCAGGGCGAGCTCCCAGCTGCCCCGGTCGTTTTCCTCGATGTAGAGGCCCATGGTCGCGGGCAGGATCACCGGCTTGCCGAACCGCACCGAGTACCTCACCGCGTCGGGTATCCGGGCCTCGATATTAGCTAATACCGCTGCGGCGCTGAACATTCCGTGCGCAATAACGGTCGGGAATCCGAATAGCTTGGCGGCGATCGGGTTGGTGTGGATGGGGTTGTGGTCACCGCCGATGACGGCGTAGCGGCGGATTTGGCCGGGCGTGATCCGCAGCAGCGCAGGCGGTGGCGGCAGCTTCGGCTGCTTCTGCGGCGGGGGCTTGGGTTCGTCGGACAAGCTGGTGCGCTGCTGATGCAGGAAGGTCGTCACCTGATGCCATGCGGTTTCGTTGCCGACATGTACGTCGGTCACCAGGTCGACAAGCAGTCCCTTGCGGTGCTCACGCAGATTCTCGGCGTGCACCCGCACCCCGACGGTGTCGGTGACCGCGATTGGCCGGTACTGCGTGATGTGGTTCTCGGTGTGCACCGAACCCATTGCGGCGAAAGGGAAGTCAAAACCCGTCACCAGCGACATCAGTGCCGGGAAGGTCAGCGCGAACGGGTAGGTGAGCGGCACGTTGTTGCCATAGCGCAGACCCGTGATCGCGGCGTACTCGGCCACGTTCGTCTGGTCGATCGGCAGTTCCTCGACGGTCACCGTGCGGCTGGGCAGCTGATCCGTCCGGGACACCAGGGGCAGCGCCCCGGCCGCTGCTCGCAGCATGTTCCGCAGGCCGCTTGGCTGATTCATTCGTGTCTCCTTGAGCTTCGGCTGAACTGTCCGCTCCTCAGCGGGCCGTTCCCACCCGCATCGCCACCGGACTCAGGCGCCCAGCATGGCCTGGCCGCAGACGCGAATGACGTTGCCGGTCACCGCGTTTGACGCCGGACTGGCGAAGTAGGCGATCGCCTCGGCGACGTCGACCGGCTGCCCGCCCTGAAACAGCGAGTTCATCCGGCGGCCCACCTCGCGGGTGGCCAGCGGAATCGCTTCTGTCATCTTGGTTTCGATGAACCCCGGTGCCACCGCGTTGATCGTGATGCCCTTCTCGTGCAGCTCCGGCGCCAGCGCCTGGGTGAGGCCGATCATCCCGGCCTTCGTGGTGGCGTAGTTCGTCTGCCCACGGTTGCCGGCGATACCGGCCATCGACGACAAGCCGATCACCCGGCCACCTTCGCCGATGCTGCCGTTGCCGATCAGCCCTTCGGTGAGTCGTTGCGGGGCAAGCAGATTGACGGCCAGGACGGAGTCCCAGCGCGCGTCGTCCATGTTGGCCAGCAGCTTGTCCCGCGTGATGCCGGCGTTGTTGACCAGCACATCGGCGTGCCCGGCGTAGTGGTCGCGCAGGTGCTCGGTGATCTTCTCGACGGCGTCGTCGGCGGTGACGTCGAGCCAAAGCGCTGTGCCGCCCACCCGGCTCGCGGTTTCGGCCAGCGCCTCGGCACTGGACTCCACGTCGATTGCGACCACACGCGCGCCGTCGCGGGCGAATACCTCGGCGATCGTCGCGCCAATGCCGCGGGCGGCACCGGTCACGATCGCCACCTTGCCGTCCAGCGGCCGGTCCCAGTCCGCCGGTGGCGTCGCGTCGTCGGCGCCCAGGTAGAAGACCTGGCCGTCGACATAGGCCGACTTGGCCGAAAGGATAAACCGCATGGTCGATTCCAGGCCCGTCGCGGCCGGTTTGGCCTCCGGTGACAGGTAGACCAGCGCCACCGTCGAGCCGTGGCGCAACTCCTTGCCCAGCGAGCGGGTGAAGCCCTCCAGCGCGCGCTGTGCGATCCGCTCGTCGGTGCTGCCCGCGGCGTCGGGTGTGGTGCCGACCACAACCACGCGCGCACAGTGGGCAAGATTGCGCAGCAGCGGCGTGAAGAAATCGTGCAACGCCTTGAGGCCCTTGGGCGCCGTAATACCGGTGGCGTCGAAGACCAGCCCGCCGAATCGGTCGGCCCAGCGGCCACCCAGATTGTTGCTGACCACGTCGTAGTCGCCGTCCAGCGCCGCCCGCAGCGGCTCGACCACCCTGCCTTCGCCGCCGATCAGCAAGGATCCGGGCAGCGGCGCGTCACCGGCGGAGTAGCGGCGCAGGTTCTCGGGTTGCGGAACACCCAGCTGCTTTGCCAAAAAGGATCCGGGACCGGAGTTGACCACTTGTGAGAACAGATCGGACGGACGATTGGGAGCCACTGAGCTGCCTTCCGTTTCTTGAGTGCCGTACAAGCCAACCGTATCGGGGACGAACTTACTGCAGAGTAAGAACCGTGGGTAGTATGGGTCCCAACGTCCAATCCCCCAAACTGAAAACTGGAGATGAACGTGGCCCCTGCAAGTTCGCAGCCAGGCAATCAGGCAGCTCAGACGAGTGAGAAGCCCCGGCGGCGCGTCGCCGTGCTGGGCGGCAATCGCATTCCCTTCGCACGGTCCGACGGTGCCTACGCCGAGGCGTCCAACCAGGACATGTTCACTGCGGCCCTCGGTGGCCTGGTGGACCGGTTCGGGTTGGGCGGTCAGCGGCTGGGCGTGGTCGTCGGGGGTGCGGTGCTCAAGCACAGCCGCGACTTCAACCTGATGCGTGAGTGTGTGCTGGGGTCCGAATTGTCTTCTTACACACCGGCATTCGACATCCAGCAGGCCTGCGGTACCGGCTTGCAGGCGGCGATCGCGGCTGCGGACGGCATCGCGTCAGGCCGCTACGAGGTCGCCGCCGCCGGCGGAGTGGACACGACGTCGGACCCGCCGATCGGCCTGGGCGACAACCTGCGCCGCACCCTGCTGAAGTTGCGCCGGTCCAAGTCCAACCTGCAACGGCTGAAGTTGGTGGGGACGCTGCCCGCCACGCTCGGCGTCGAAATCCCGGCCAACAGCGAGCCGCGTACCGGCCTGTCGATGGGCGAGCATGCAGCCATCACCGCCAAGCAGATGGGGATCAAGCGGGTCGACCAGGACGAGTTGGCCGTGGCCAGCCACCGCAACATGGCCGCGGCCTACGACCGGGGCTTTTTCGACGACCTCGTCACACCCTTCCTCGGGCTGTACCGCGACGACAACCTGCGAGCCAACTCCAGCACCGAGAAGCTCGCCACGCTGCGCCCGGTATTCGGCGTCAAGGCCGGCGACGCGACGATGACGGCGGGCAACTCGACACCGTTGACCGACGGCGCCTCGGTCGCCCTGCTGGCCACCGAAGAGTGGGCCGCCGAGCATTCCTTGCCGCCGCTGGCCTACCTGGTGGACGCGGAGACCGCCGCGGTCGACTACGTCAACGGACGGGACGGGCTGCTGATGGCACCGACGTATGCGGTGCCACGGTTGCTGGCCCGCAACGGCCTGAGCCTGCAGGAATTCGACTTCTACGAGATCCACGAGGCCTTCGCGTCGGTGGTGCTGGCGCATCTGCAGGCGTGGGAGTCCGAGGAGTACTGCAAGGAACGGCTGGGGCTCGACGCCGCGCTCGGATCGATCGACCGGTCCAAACTCAACGTCAACGGCTCGTCGCTGGCCGCCGGCCACCCGTTCGCGGCCACCGGCGGGCGGATCCTGGCGCAGGCCGCCAAACAGCTGGCCGAGAAGAAAGCCCAGAGCAAGGGCGGGGGGCCGGTACGTGCGCTGATCTCGATCTGCGCGGCCGGTGGACAGGGTGTAGCAGCGATTTTGGAGGCCTGACCTGTGCTTTCGGTATCGGCTCACCCGCACGGGTCGCGCATGAAGTTCGTCACACCTGGTTAGTGCGAGCAGAGGACGGGTAACCGGACTGCGGATTGTCCCGTGTTGTGGTCTGACCCCCCGACCCCGACGGCAACACGGGGCATCCCCCATTCGACCGCCGGTTCACAAGACGGGCGTACGAAAAGGGCCGCCGCTGGTTTGAGGGGATCCAGCGGCGGTCTTTTTGGTACTCCCGCCCCATACCGCCAGAGACTCAAAATCCCCCGCTTCAACGTGGAAGCGGGGGATTTTGCGTGTACAGCTTTGTCTTAGAAGGCGGCCTCGTCGAGTTCCATGATGTCGTTGTCCAGCGTCTCGATCACCTCGCGGGTGCCGGCCAACAGCGGCAGGAAGTTCTTCGCGAAGAACGACGCGACCGCGATCTTGCCTTCGTAGAAGGAGCGGTCGGCACCGCTGGCGCCGGCGTCGAGCGCCTGCACGGCCACCGCCGCCTGACGCTGCAGCAACCAGCCGATCACCAGGTCTCCAACGCTCATCAGGAAGCGCACCGAACCCAGACCCACCTTGTACAGGCTGGAGATGTCCTCCTGAGCGGCCATCAGGTAGCCGGTCAGGGTGGCGGCCATCGCCTGGACGTCTTCCAGGGCCTTGGCCAGGTGCTCGCGCTCGGTCTTGAGCCGGCCGTTGCCGGCCTCGGCGTCGACGAACTTCTGGATCTGCTCCGACACGTGCGCCAGCGCCACACCCTTGTCGCGGATGATCTTGCGGAAGAAGAAGTCCTGCGCCTGGATGGCCGTGGTGCCCTCGTAGAGGGAGTCGATCTTGGCGTCCCGGATGTACTGCTCGATCGGGTAGTCCTGCAAGAAGCCGGACCCACCGAACGTCTGCAGGCTCTCGGTCAGCTTCGCGTAGGCCTGCTCGGAGCCCACGCCCTTGACGACCGGCAGCATCAGGTCGTTGACCTTGACCGCCATGTCCGCGTCGACACCGTACAGCGCCTCGGCGACGGCCGCGTCCTGGTAGGTCGCGGTGAACAGGTACAGCGCGCGCAGACCCTCGGCGTAGGCCTTCTGGGTCATCAGCGACCGCCGCACATCCGGGTGATGCGTGATGGTCACCCGCGGTGCGGTCTTGTCGGTCATCTGGGTCATGTCGGCGCCCTGCAGGCGCGACTTCGCGTACTCCAGCGCGTTCAGGTAGCCGGTGGACAGCGTGGCAATTGCCTTGGTGCCGACCATCATCCGGGCCATCTCGATGACCTCGAACATCTGCGCGATACCGTTGTGCACGTCACCGACGAGCCAACCCTTGGCGGGCACGTCGTGCTGGCCGAACGATAATTCGCACGTCGCGGAGACCTTCAGGCCCATCTTGTGCTCAACGTTGGTGACGAACACCCCGTTGCGCTCGCCGAGCTCGCCGGTCTCGTGGTCGAACAGGAACTTCGGCACGATGAACAGCGACAGTCCCTTGGTGCCCGGTCCAGCGCCTTCGGGGCGGGCCAGCACCAGGTGCACGATGTTCTCGAACAGGTCGTCAGAGTCGGCCGACGTGATGAACCGCTTGACGCCGTCGATGTGCCAGGAGCCGTCCTCCTGCTGGACTGCCTTGGTGCGGCCGGCGCCGACATCCGAGCCGGCGTCCGGCTCGGTCAGCACCATGGTCGCGCCCCAGCCGCGCTCGGCGCACATCACGGCCCACTTCTTCTGCTCCTCGGTACCGAGGTGGTAGATGATGTTGGCGAAGCCGGCGCCGCCGGCGTACATCCACACCGCCGGGTTGGCGCCGAGGATGTGCTCGTGCAGGGCCCACACCAGCGCCTTGGGCATCGGCATGCCGCCCAGCACCTCGTCGATGCCCGCCTTGTCCCAGCCGGCTTCGATCACCGCGCGGACAGACTTCTTGAACGACTCGGGCAGGGTCACCGCGTGAGTCTTGGGGTCGAACACCGGCGGATTGCGGTCGCCGTCGACGAACGACTCGGCGACCGGCCCCTCGGCCAGCCGGCTCATTTCGGTAAGCATTTCGTGGGCGGTGTCGGCATCGAGGTCGCTGAACGCGCCTTGGCCGAGCGCCTGGTCAACGCCCAACACTTCGAACAGGTTGAATACCTGGTCGCGGACGTTGCTCTTGTAGTGGCTCACTACTCTCCTCCTCGTTGAGAATGCCACGCTGTGGTTGAGTACTTGGGCTAAGTTACCCACCAGTAACACCGCTAAATATAGCCGTTGGATCGGTTGGCGCAAGGGAATGTGAGCTAGATTTCATTGTCTAATTAACCAACCGGTTGGGAAGGCCCAGCTCACGCCGTCGACGGCTTCTCTACCTGCGGCGATAATGGAACGGTGACAGGTGTGAAGAGCATCACCGCCTTGCCGGTGGTGGACCTGACGGCCGAGACCGACGTGTTGCGCGAAGGCCTGCGCGAGGCCGCCCACGAGGTGGGTTTCTTCTATCTGACCGGCCACGGCGTACCGCAGGCGCTGGTTGACCGGGTGCTCGAAGTGGCCCGCGCGTTCTTCGCGCTGCCGCAGGCCGATAAGGACGCCGTCGCGATGGCGCACAGTCCGCACTTCCGCGGTTACACCCGGCTGGGCGGCGAGCTGACCCTGGGCGAGGTGGATTGGCGCGAGCAGATTGATATTGGGCCCGAGCGCCCGGCCATCGCCGGGCCGGGCCGGCCGGACTACCTGTGGCTGCAAGGCCCCAACCAGTGGCCGGTGGCGCTGCCCGAGTTACCGGCGATCATCGCCGAGTGGGACACCGCCCTCTCGCGAGTGGCCCGCATCCTGCTGAGGCACTGGGCGGCCTCGCTGGGCAGCCCGCCCGAGGTGTTCGACGCCGCCTTCGCCGAGACGCCCGCCACGCTGATCAAGGTCATCCGCTATCCGACCCGCGCGGCCAGCCCGCAGGGCGTGGGTGCGCACCGGGACTCCGGGGTGCTGACGCTGCTGCTGGCCGAGCCGGGCAGTCGGGGACTGCAGGTGCGCCGGGGCGCCTCGCACGGCTGGGTCGATGTTGCGCCGTTGCAGGGGGCGTTCATCGTCAACATCGGCGAGTTGCTCGAGTTCTCGACGAGCGGCTACCTGCGTGCCACCGAACACCGGGTAAATCTGGGCGGCGGGACCGCCGAGCGAATTTCGATCCCGTTCTTCTTCAACCCCCGGCTGGATGCGCAAATACCGGTGCTGTCGCTGCCCCCGGAGCTGTCGGCACCCGCCGCCCGCACCGATAGGACCTGGACACCGACCGAAAATCCGTCGGACCCGATCTTCTCGGTCTACGGTCGCAATGCCTGGAAGAGCAGGCTGCGGGCGCACCCCGATGTGGCTAATGCGCACGGGCACTCGACAGGTAGGGTCAGAAACGCGAATCCGTCGTTGGCTCAAGGGGCGAATGAAGTCCAGTGAATGCATCGAACAAGCTGACACCATCCACACTTCGTGAGGCCTTCGGTCATTTCCCGTCCGGCGTGGTGGCGATCGCCGCCGAGGTCTCGGGAGTCCGGGTGGGACTGGCCGCCAGCACCTTTGTCCCCGTCTCGTTGGACCCGCCGCTGGTCTCGTTCTGCGTGCAGAACACCTCGACCACGTGGCCCAAACTCAAGGACCTGCCGATGCTGGGCATCAGCGTGCTCGGTGAGGCGCACGACGAGGCCGCGCGCACCCTGGCCGCCAAGACCGGAGACAGGTTCGCCGGTATGGAGACGGTGTCCTATGAATCCGGCGCCGTCTTCATCAAGGGCACCGGACTCTGGCTGGAGAGCGCGATCGAGCAGACGATCCCGGCCGGGGACCACGTCATCGTCGTCCTACGGGTCAACGAAGTGGCGATTGATGCCGAGGTGGCCCCGATTGTGTTTCACCGCAGCGTATTTCGTCGCCTCGGCGCCTGACTGCCGCGAGACTGTAACTGGCAACGCATCGCCTGAGAGACGACGTCGGTAGTTACAGCCTCGCGCAGGATCAGCGGCGGAACAGCTTGTTGCCCAGCCAGACGACCGGGTCGTACTTGCGGTCGGCAACCCGCTCTTTCATCGGGATCAGCGCATTGTCGGTGATCTTGATGTGCTCGGGGCAGACCTCGGTGCAGCACTTGGTGATGTTGCAGTAGCCCAGGCCGAATTCCTCCTGGGCCATCTCGCGCCGGTCCAGCGTGTCCAGCGGATGCATCTCGAGCTCGGCGGCCCGCATCAGGAAGCGAGGACCGGCGAAGGCCTTCTTGTTCTCCTCGTGGTCGCGAATCACGTGGCAGACGTTGTTACACAGGAAGCACTCGATGCACTTGCGGAACTCCTGCGAGCGCTGCACGTCGGCCTGCGCCATCCGGTACTCGCCCGGTTGCAGGTCCTTGGGCGGTGCGAAAGACGGGATCTCCCGGGCCTTTTCGTAGTTGAACGAAACGTCGGTGACCAGGTCGCGGATCACCGGGAAGGTCCGCAGCGGCGTCACCGTCACGACCTCGTCCTCGGCGAACGTCGACATCCGGGTCATGCACATCAGCTTCGGCATGCCGTTGATCTCCGCCGAGCAGGATCCGCACTTTCCCGCCTTGCAGTTCCACCGCACCGCGAGGTCGGGGGTCTGCGTTTGCTGCAGGCGATGGATGATGTCGAGCACCACCTCGCCCTCGTTGACCTCGACCGTGAAGTCCTGCAGTGCGCCGCCGACATCGTCGCCGCGCCACACCCGCATCGTCGCGTTGTAGCTCATTAGCCTCTCCGTCCTGGGTGGTCGGCCAGCTCTTCATCGGTGAAGTACTTCTCGAGCTCGGAGATCTCGAAGAGCTCCAAGAGGTCGGGCCGCATCGGCACCTGGTCTTCGCGCGTGACGGTGATGTCGGGAATCGCGTCGTCGTCACCGCTGGCCGCACGGCACACCAGCAAGACCTTGCGCCACGACGGGTCCATGCCCGGGTGGTCGTCGCGGGTGTGTCCGCCACGGCTTTCGGTGCGCAGCAGCGCGGCCTTGGCGACGCATTCGCTGACCAGCAGCATGTTGCGCAGGTCGATGGCCAGGTTCCAGGCGGGGTTGTACTGGCGGTGTCCCTCGACGTGAATGTGCTTGAACCGCTCACGCAGCGCGGTGAGCCGTTCCAGCGCCTCGGAGATCTCTTCCGACTTGCGGATGATGCCGACCAGGTCGTTCATCGATTGCTGCAGTTCCAGCTGCAGCGTGTACGGGTTCTCGGCGGCCGAGCCGTTGGTCGGTGCCTCGAAGGGGGCCAGCGCCCGCTTGGCCGCCGCCTCGATGGCGTCCTCGCTGACGGTCGGGCGACTGGACAGAGCGCGCGCATAGTCGGCGGCGCCCAGCCCGGCGCGACGGCCGAAGACCAGCAGGTCCGACAGCGAGTTGCCGCCCAGCCGGTTGGAGCCGTGCATGCCGCCCGAGCATTCACCGGCGGCGAACAGGCCGGCGACGGTGGCCGCGCCGGTGTCGGGGTCGACCTCCACACCGCCCATCACGTAGTGGCAGGTGGGCCCGACTTCCATTGGCTCCTTGGTGATGTCGACGCCGGCCAGCTCCATGAACTGGTGGTGCATCGACGGCAGCCGCCGCTTGATCTCGTCGGGCGTCAACCGGGAAGCGATGTCCAGGTAGACGCCGCCGTGTGGGGTGCCGCGACCGGACTTGACCTCCGAGTTGATCGCCCGGGCGACCTCATCGCGGGGCAGCAGGTCCGGGGTGCGCCGCGCCGAGTCGTTGTCCTTGAGCCATTGGTCGGCCTCCTGCTCGGTCTCGGCGTACTGGCCCTTGAACACCGGCGGGATGTAGTCGAACATGAAGCGCTTGTTGTCGGAGTTCTTCAGCACTCCGCCGTCGCCGCGCACGCCCTCGGTGACCAGAATTCCCTTCACACTTGGCGGCCAGACCATGCCCGTCGGGTGGAACTGGATGAACTCCATATTGATCAGCGTCGCCCCGGCCCGCAGCGCCAGCGCGTGGCCGTCGCCGGTGTACTCCCAGGAGTTCGACGTGACCTTGAAGGACTTGCCGATGCCACCGGTGGCCAGCACTACGGCGGGGGCGTCGAAGACGACGAACTTGCCGCTTTGGCGCCAGTAGCCGAATGCCCCGGCGATCGCGTCGCCGTCTTTGAGCAGTTCGGTGATCGCGCATTCGGCGAAGACCCTGATCCGCGCCTCGTAGTCGCCGAGTTCGGCGAAGTCTTCCTGCTGCAGCGAGACGATCTTCTGCTGCATGGTGCGGATCAGCTCCAGGCCGGTGCGGTCACCGACGTGCGCCAGTCGCGGGTAGGTGTGGCCACCGAAGTTGCGCTGGCTGATCTTGCCGTCCTTGAGACGGTCGAACAGCGCGCCGTAGGTCTCCAGCTCCCAGACCCGGTCCGGTGCTTCCTTGGCGTGCAGTTCGGCCATCCGCCAGTTGTTGAGGAACTTGCCACCGCGCATCGTGTCGCCGAAGTGGGTCTTCCAGTTGTCCTTGGGGTTGGTGTTGCCCATGGACGCCGCGCAGCCACCCTCGGCCATGACCGTGTGGGCCTTGCCGAACAGGGATTTGGTCACCACCGCCACCTTGAGGCCGCGTTCGCGCGCTTCGATGACCGCGCGCAAACCCGCGCCGCCGGCACCGATCACGACCACGTCGTAGGAGTGCCGTTCGACCTCAGTCATGGAACCTCACTTAACATTCGAATTCCGCCAAAGGGCTTATCAGCCAACAAATCTCGGGTCCGAGATGGTGCCGCTGGCCACCAGTGCGATGTAGAAGTCGGTAAGCATCAGCGTGCCCAGGGTGATCCACGCGTACAGCTTGTGCCGGGTGTTGATGACGCTGACCTGAGTCCAGATCCAGTACCGCACAGGGTGTTTGGAGAAGTGCTTGAGCCGTCCGCCGGTCACGTGCCGGCACGAGTGGCAGGACAGGGTGTAGACCCACAGCATGATGACGTTGCCGAGCAGGATCAGATTGCCCAGACCGAACCCGAATCCGCCCGGTCCCCCGTCGGAATGGAACGCGACGATCGCGTCATAGGTGTTGATCACCGAGATGATGCCGGCGATGTAGAAGAAGTATCGGTGCGTGTTCTGCACGATCAGCGGGAACTTGGTTTCCCCGGTGTAGTGGACGCGGGGCTCGGCCACCGCACACGAGGTGGGCGACTGCCACACCGTGCGGTAGTAGGCGCCGCGGTAGTAGTAGCAGGTCAGCCGGAACAGCAGCAGGAATGGCAGGGTCAACGCCGCGTACGGCAACCACCACACGTCCGGAAGGACCTGCGGCCAGAATTCGCTGGACGCACCGCAGGCTTTACTCACGCACGGCGAGTAGAACGGCGTCAGGTAGTGGTACTTGGGGACGTAGAAGTAGTTCTGCTGGAACGCCCGGAACGTCGCGTAGATGACGAATGCGGCGAAGCCGAGGTCGATGCGCAACGGCGACATCCACCACCGGTCGGTCCGTAGTGTCCGCTGCTGAATTTGGGCGCGCGTCGGTGAAAAGATGCCGGACGCAGGACGGTTCGCCGTTGGTGCGCTCATGCAAATGTTCCTCTTCGAACAGGGCTGTTGGTCGAAGGGTACAAGACCAATGCCTCCGATTTAACGGGGGCTTGGAATATCAGGAACGATTGTGACCCCCGACACCCTCGTCGTCGACATCACGCCAGAAATCGGTGTCGTACTGGGTGTCGGGAATGACGATCTTCTCGCCGGAATGCTGAACAGTGGCCCGCGCCAAGTCCAATTCCGAAACATCGGTGTCGAGTAATTCGACATCGCCGATGATGCGGTCGGCGTCCATCACGATGCGGCGCATCGCCGGGCTGTCGCCGTAGCGCGACCTCAAGGAGCTCACGCACCGCCGCAAACCACCGATGAGATCGTGCAGTTCGGCGAGTTCAGTCGTGGTGGACAAGAGATCTCCTAGGGCCGAGGGTGTCAAGGATCACAATATGACTTTCGATACTATCCACCGCGCAGGACCGACGTCGGACAGATGACGCGCCCAGATTGCGGAGCAAACACCCATGACAGGTCAGACCACCGCCGCCGAGCGCGCGGCCACGCTGCTGAAATTGCACCAACCGGGCAACCCGGTAGTCCTGCCGACGGTATGGGATGCCTGGTCGGCCCGTCTTGCCACGAGCGCCGGATTCGCCGCCTTGACCGTGGGCAGCCATCCGTTGGCGGACTCCATCGGCAAACCCGATGGCGAGGGCATGTCGTTCGACGATGTGCTCACCCGGGTCGCCCAGATCACCGCGGCGGTCGACGTGCCGGTGTCGGTGGACATCGAGTCCGGCTACGGCCAGCCGGCCCAGCGCCTGATCGACGGCTTGCTGAGCGTCGGCGCCGTCGGGCTCAACATCGAGGACACCGTGCATTCGGAGAACAAGCGACTGCGGTCCGCGCGCGAGCATGCCGAAATGGTCGGCGCGCTGCGCTCGGCTGCCGATGCGGCCGGGGTGCGCGTCGTGATCAACGCCCGTACCGATCTGTTTCTGCGCAACGACGGCGACGAGTCGGACCGCGTCGAGCGGGCCGTGGCACGACTGATCGAGGCGGCCGACGCCGGCGCCGACGTGCTCTACCCGGTGGGTCGACACGACCCGGAGACGTTGCGGCGCTTGGCAACTGAGCTGCCGCTGCCGATCAACGCGATCGCGCTGCCCGACCAGGGCGACCCGGCGTCGTTCGGCGCGTTGGGGGTCGCCCGGATCAGCTTCGGCCCGTTCCTGCAAGCCGCGCTGGCCGAGCGCGCCAAGGAACTGCTGGCCCGCTGGGCCTGAAGCTCGAGTGTGCCTTGCGGGCTTCGAGTGTGTCCTGTGGGCGCAATTCGATCCCAAATTCCGCCGTGGGTGCACACTCAAAACCGTGATGGCACACCCAATCGCGCACCGCTGGGCTAGATCGGCTAGATCGGCTCCAGCATGCGGCGCGGGCGGCGCAACGCCTCGCTGACCGCATCGTCGCGACTCGGATCGTGCGGCCGGCGCGGCGGATGCCCGATCAGGTCGGCGACGTCGGGAACCCGCTGGCAGCGCTCGCAGCGTCGATCGGGCCCGATGCCGCCGCCGCAGTCTGCGTGCCGATAGGTGCGGGTCGGCTTGTCCAGCAGGTTCTCGCTTCCCCACGCGATCATCGACCAGAGCAGTGGCCACAGCCGCTTGCCCTTGGTGGTCAGCGTGTATTCGCCGGCGGTCTTGGTCAGCACGCCCTCGGCGACCAGGAAGGTAAGCCGTTCGGAAAGCACAGCTTTGGGGATGCCGAGGTGGTTGTGGAAGTCGCTGAATCGCCGCACGCCATAGAACGCGTCGCGCACGATCAGCAACGTCCAGCGTTCGCCGACGATCTCGAGGGACCGGGCGATCGGGCAATTCTCGTCCGGATATTCACGGGGGAGGGCCACGCTGTCAATGCTACCTCTTGCCGGTTCATTCACTGAACCGTATAGTCGAATTTGTTAAGTTCGTTCACCGAACCATTGACGAATCTTGAGGAATGTCATGACAAGTAGCGTTAAGACGGCCGAATTCAACCGTGTGTCGCACACCATGAACCGCATCGACATCACCACGGGTGTGGATTTCGACGAGTTCATCGCGGCCTTCGAGAAGGCTGCTCCGGTGGTCGACCGGGCGGCGGTCCAGGAGATCGTCGATCGCGGTGGCAGCTGGGACGACATCCTCGCCGCCGCGGCGCGCAACGCGCCTCACGATCTGATGGTTTACGCGAAGATCGACGCGCTGCCGTTCTTCAGGGTGGCCGGCCACACCACCAAGGCGGTGGAGTATCTGCTCGGCAACCACACGATCGCCGAAACGATGTACCGCCACGATCCGAAAGCCTTGCTGTACGCGCCATTACGGCTGCTGATCTACTCAGACGCGGACGGCAATGCGGTGTTTTCGATGGACCAGCCTGGTCCCGCGTTCGGCAGCCTCGGCATCGCCGAGGTGACGAAGGTCGGCGAGAGCCTGGACCGCAAAGTGGTTAACCTGTTGCGAGTCATCGGTATTGACGCCGACCAGGCGTTCACCCGTTAAGACGCGAACGTCGGGTTGTTGGGCGCCATGATGGCTAGATTGCCCAACAACCCGACGATCGACGGTTACTTGGCTATCTCGATGCGCTGCGCCCGGGTTCCGGCGTACGCGCCGCTGACCCGCACGGTCAATACACCGGCTTCGTAGGAAGCCTTGATGGCTTCGCCGGTGACGTGCGCGGGCAGCTGGAACGAGCGACGGAACGATCCATAGCGGATCTCGCGCAAGGTACGGCCGTCCTTGTCTTCTGCGTGCTCGTCGCGGTGTTCGCCGTGGATGACCAGCCGGCCCCTGTCGACCTCGACGTTGACGTCCTTGTCGACGTCGACACCGGGCAGTTCCAGGCGGACTACCGCGTCGTCGCCGTCCTTGACGATCTCGGCTGCGGGGTTGAAACCGCTGTTCACCGGCTTGTACCAGTCCGCCGTCGCGGCCGGGCCGAAGAAGTCGCGCAACCACCGGTCGGTGTCCCAGGCCGGGCGCGACCACACTGCGAGATTACTCATTTCGTCACCTCATTGCTTCCTTGAGCTTCATTGTGAGTGTGCTGTGACCGGCGCCTTGCCGGCCGGCTACTTAGACGAACTTGAGTTGACTACGCTTAAGTTCCACCTGCTCGTTCGCCGGAAGCGAACACACATCACACAGGAAGTTGTGAGGTGTGAGACCCACGTCATACGAGCGATACATTCGGGGATTTTTCCTTAATTTCTGGCCCCTAACCTCGTGGCATGACCTCAGCCCCAGACTCGAGCCAGCAGTGTGCTGCCCGTCACTTGGTTGTGGTCGGGCATGGCATGGTGGGCCACCGTTTGGTCGAGGCGCTACGCGCCCGTGACACCGACGGCTCTTGGCGCATCACGGTTTTGGCCGAAGAGGCCGACGCCGCCTACGACCGCGTTGGATTGACCTCGTACACCGAAAGTTGGGACCGCGCCCTGCTGGCGCTGCCCGGCAACGACTACCCCGGTGACGAGCGGGTACGACTGCTGCTGAACGCACGGGTCACCGAAATCGACCGTGCGGCAAAGGCCGTGGTGACCGCGGACGGCGAACGTCACGACTACGACGTCCTGGTTCTGGCCACCGGTTCCTACGCATTCGTCCCTCCCGTGCCCGGACACGACCTGCCCGCGTGCCACGTCTACCGCACCCTGGACGACCTCGACGCGATCCGGGCCGCGGCCGAACGTGCCCGTGATGAGGGTCACAATGCGGCCGGCGTGGTGATCGGCGGCGGTCTGCTGGGACTCGAAGCCGCCAATGCGCTGCGTCAGTTCGGGTTGGAAACACACGTCATTGAGATGATGCCGCGACTGATGGCCCAGCAGATCGACGAGGCCGGTGGTGGGCTGCTGGCGCGGATGATCACCGAGCTCGGGATCTCGGTGCACGTCGGCACGGGCACCGAATCGATTGAATCCGTTGAGCGTGCCGACGGTTCGGTGGCGACGCGGGTGCGGCTGACCGACGGCGACGTGATCGAGGCGGGCCCGGTGATTTTCGCAGCCGGCGTGCGGCCTCGTGACGAGCTGGCCGCGGCAGCGGGGCTGACGCTGGCCGAGCGCGGCGGCGTGCTCACTGACTTATCTTGCCGGACAAGCGATCCCGACATCTATGCGATCGGTGAGGTCGCGGCGATCGACGGGCGGTGCTATGGCCTGGTCGGACCGGGCTACACCTCGGCGGAGGTCGTGGTGGACCGGCTGTTGGGCGGCGCCGCGGAGTTCCCGGAAGCCGATCTGTCCACCAAGCTCAAACTGCTGGGCGTCGACGTCGCCAGCTTCGGTGACGCGATGGGCACGACCGAGAACTGCCTCGAGGTCGCCATCAACGACGCGGTCAATCGGACCTACGCCAAGCTGGTGCTCTCCGACGACGCCAAGACCCTGCTCGGCGGGGTGCTGGTCGGCGACGCCTCCAGCTACGGCGTGCTGCGACCGATGGTCGGCAGCGAACTGCCCGGCGACCCGCTCGCGCTGATCGCGCCCGAGGGCTCCGGCGGCGGGGCCTCGGCGTTAGGCATTGGCGCGCTGCCGGATTCGGCGCAGATCTGCTCCTGCAACAACGTCACCAAGGGCGATCTGAAGTGCGCGATCGCCGACGGCTGCGGCGACGTCGCGTCGCTGAAGTCGTGCACCGCGGCCGGCACGTCGTGTGGATCGTGTGTGCCGCTGCTCAAGCAGCTGCTGGAAGCCGAGGGCGTGGCACAGTCCAAGGCGCTGTGTGAGCACTTCAGCCAGTCGCGGGCCGAGCTCTTCGAGATCATCTCGGCCACCGAGATCCGGACCTTCTCCGGTCTGCTGGAGCGATTCGGCCGCGGAAAGGGTTGCGACATCTGCAAACCCGTAGTCGCGTCGATCCTCGCCTCGACCGGTTCCGAGCACATCCTGGACGGGGAGCAGGCCTCGCTGCAGGATTCCAATGACCACTTCCTGGCCAACATCCAGAAGAACGGCAGCTACTCGGTGGTGCCGCGGGTGGCCGGCGGCGACATCAAGCCCGAACACCTGATCCTGATCGGCCAGATCGCCCAGGACTTCGGGCTTTACACGAAGATCACCGGCGGCCAGCGCATCGACATGTTCGGCGCCCGGGTGGACCAATTGCCGCAGATCTGGAAGCGACTCGTCGACGGTGGCATGGAATCCGGTCACGCGTACGGCAAGTCGCTGCGCACCGTCAAGAGCTGCGTCGGCACCGACTGGTGTCGCTACGGTCAGCAGGACTCGGTGCAGCTGGCCATCGACTTGGAGCTGCGCTATCGCGGCCTGCGGGCACCGCACAAGATCAAGATGGGTGTTTCGGGTTGCGCGCGGGAATGCGCGGAGGCCCGCGGCAAGGACGTCGGCGTTATCGCCACCGAAAAGGGTTGGAACCTCTACGTCGGCGGCAACGGCGGTATGACTCCCAAGCACGCCCAATTGCTGGCCGGTGATCTGGACACCGAGACGCTGGTTCGCTACGTCGACCGGTTCCTCATGTACTACATCCGCACCGCCGACCGGCTGCAGCGCACCGCGCCGTGGGTCGAGTCCGTCGGGCTGGATCACGTGCGCGAGGTCGTGTGCGAGGACTCGCTGGGCTTGGCCGCGGAATTCGAGGCCGCAATGGAGCGGCACGTGGAGAACTACCAGTGTGAGTGGAAGGGCGTGCTCGACGATCCGGACAAGCTCTCGCGGTTTGTCTCCTTCGTCAACGCGCCGGATGAAATCGATTCGACTGTCACATTCACCGAGCATGCCGGGCGCAAAATTCCTGTGTCCATTGGCATGCCGAAGGTCCGTTCATAGAGTCTGAAGGAGCAAGCATGACAATTCTCAACGACATTCAGGTATGGACCACCGCGTGCAACTACGACCACCTGATCCCCGGCCGGGGCGTCGGTGTGCTGCTCGACGACGGATCGCAGGCGGCGCTGTTCCGGCTCGACGACGGCTCGCTGCACGCGATCGGCAACATCGACCCGTTCTCCGGTGCGGCCGTGATCTCCCGTGGGATCGTCGGTGACCGTGGCGGTCGTGCTGCCGTGCAATCGCCAATCCTCAAGCAGGCCTTCGCACTTGAGGACGGCTTCTGCCTGGACGACCCGCGGGTGTCCGTGCCCGTGTACCCGGTGCGCGTCACCGACGAGGGAGAAATCCAGATCGGGCGATTGGCTGCCTAGCCGATATCCCCGACCAGGTAGCGTTGCATCGTCGGCCCGATCGCGTCGACGAGCGCGTCGACCGACATCGAGTGCAGTGGCTCGCTACGCACCCCGTAGCGCATGATGCCAAGGCCGACCAGCTGCGAGGCACATAGCGACGCCCGCACGGCGACCTTGTCGGCGCCCAGCATCTTCAGCACCGGGCCGAAAACCGGCCCGATGAACATGCTTTGCACTATTTCGGCCGTCTTGGCCATTCCCGTGGACGCGACCGCGCTGGCTGCGAACGGGCCACCGCCGGCGGCATCCCACGTGGTGATCAGCATATGAAGCGTTCGGCGGCCGACCTGGTTGACCCCTCCGGTGATGATCCGGTCGATGAATTCCGGTGTGCCGAACGGTAACCGCAGCATTTTGGCGACCGGGTCGAGGAACCCACGCGATGGCTCTTCGCGACTGGGCATGGTGTCAGGATCACCCGCAGGTGATCAAAGATCAAGCATCGCGTGCGTCGGCGCGCCCGGCCGGTGACGACGTACCGGATGCCGGGTGGCCACCGGTACCGCCCGGCGGAACCGGTTCGCGATCAAGCGGGCCAGCCGCGGATGAGTCCCCAGCGGCCGGCTGACCAGATCGGCGCCGCAGTTGCGCAGCTTTTCCTGGAACAGTCCGTCGGCCAGCAGATAGGAGGCGATGGCGACACGGCGCGCACCGTCGGCCCGCACCCGCTGGACAGCCTCGATGATCTGCGGGTCGCCGGTTGCGGCAAATCCCAGCGTGACTCGTGATCCGGTCAGCGCGGACAACAGCGTCGCGGTGGTGTGCAGGTCCGCACGGGCGATGGGGTCCGATGTTCCCGCTGCCCCGAGGATCACCGAATCACCGGGGCGCCAGCCAGATTTCATCAGCTGGTCGGCAACGATCCGGGCGATCTCCCCGCCCGGGCCCAGTGCCGGGGTGACGATGACATTGGGATGTCCGCTGGCCGCAACATGGGCGGGCACATCGGCGCGGACGTGGTAGCCGCGGGACAAGAACGCCGGTACCACGACGGCCTGGTGGCCGCCGACCGCGGAAAGCACCTCGCTGGGTGTGGGTCCCAATACATCGACGAAGGCGACCCGAACCGGGTGGCCGAGCTGCCGGCTCACCTGTGCCGCCAGGTCGCCGATCATCGCGACACCGCCCGGTCGGCGCGTGCCGTGCGCAGCAAGTATCAGGTTCATGGCGCTCCCACCGGTTCATCGATCGCCAGCCGGTAGCCCCGCTTCACGACGGTTGCGACAATGTTCTTGTCGCCCAATGCGGTTCGCAGTCGCAGCACGGCAGTATCGACGGCGTGCGGGTCGTTGCTGTTGCCGGGCAGGACCCGCAACAAATCATTGCGGGCCACGACGTCGCCGGGGCGCTGCGCCAGCGCGCGCAGTACGGCCATACCGGATCCGGATAGCGATTGGACCAAACCGTCGACCAGTACGCAGTTTCCGCGGATCTCGATCGCGTGACCCGCGGCCTTCACATTGCACGACCCGAGCTGCGGCAGTTTTTCGGCGATGTGGCGAGCCAGCGCTCCCAGTCGCATCCGTTCGGGCGCCGTCGTCGGAATACCCTTGCGGTGCAACGGCTGTGCCGTCACGGGGCCGACGCACATGGCGTGCACATCGGTGCGCAACGCCTCGATCACCTGGTCCTCGATATTCAAGTCGCGGCTGCGCTCCAGAACCGCGGCCGCGGCGGGCGCGGACGTGAAGCTGACCGCATCGAACTGGCGTTTCGCGATTCCGGTGACCAGTTGGTCGAAGTTGCCGCCCATCGCGGTGGACTTCCACCGATACACCCGGATCGGCACCACTTCGGCACCCGCGGCGCGCAATCCTCCGACGAATTCCGGGAACGGGTCCCAGGCGTCGGCGGCGCCGTGGAGTTGCACCGCAATCCGTGCGCCGGACACTCCGGATTCGAGCAAGTACTTCAGAAGTTCTTGGGAGGACTCGGATTTCGGCGACCACTCTTCGTGCAGTCCGGCCGCGCGCAGCGCCCCAGTGGCCTTCGGCCCGCGCGCCAGCACTCGCGCCTTGGACAACGACGCGATGAGTTGATTGGACAGTCCCCAACCCTCGGCGGCGGCCACCCAGCCGCGAAACCCGATGCCGGTATGGGCTACCAGAATGTCGGGAGGGTTGGCGATCACGGCTTCGGTATTGCTCTGCAGTTCTTCATCTTCGGGCAACGCGATCATGTTGATCGCGGCAGCGCTGGAGACTTCGGCGCCCTGACGGCCCAACAGCGCGCACAGCTCCTCAGAGCGGCGCGCAGACGTGACCGCTATCCGGTAACCGGTGAGCGGCGGGGACTCGGGCTGGTCCATACGACCTGTGTATGCCTGCGACATTTCTGCGGCGTTACCTGACGATTGCTGACGCATTGCCCATGTTGCGGTGATCATCACACCCGGGCAGGCTCTGTTGTGAGCACCGAATTCGGCGCATCCTGCGCAGATACCGGTCGGCGCAGGTACATCATCCAGGTCACTATCGCCGCCGCGATGTAAGAAGTCAGAAACACCCAATACGCCGCCGTCTCGGTGCCGCTGCGCAGGTAAGACTCGCGCAGGGCCAAGTTGATTCCGACACCGCCCAGCGCGCCGACCGCCGAGCAGATGCCGATCAGCGATCCGGATTTGGCGCGCGACCACTGCCGGCGTTCCGCCTCGCTGACATCCAGCGAGCGGCTGCGGGCCTCGAAGACTGACGGGATCATTTTGAACACCGACCCGTTGCCCATCCCCGACAGCACGAACAGAACGATGAACCCGATGACGTAGCCGACCACCGCGGTGAACGACGTCCGGCCGCTGTGGTCCTCGACCGTGCTGATAGCCACCAGCACGCCGGCGCCCGCGATCATGCCCAAAAGGACGCCCAGGGTGACGCGGCTACCGCCGCGGCGGTCTGCCAGCCGGCCGCCGTAAATTCGCGCCAGCGAGCCTAATAGCGGCCCGATAAAGGCGATCTGAGCCGCGTGCAGGGATGCGTGGGCGGGGCTTTCGCCATTGGCCCCGAAGTTGACCTGCAGCACCTGGCCGAAGGCGAAGGAAAATCCGATCCAGGAGCCGAAGGTGCAGATGTAGAGCAGCGAGATCACCCAGGTGTCGCGGTCGAACAGGATCAAGCGCATGTCGTTCACCTCGACGCCGTGGTCGAGGTTGTCCATGAACAGCGCCGCGGCGATACCGACCACGGTGAGCAGCACCAGATAGACCGCGCACACCCAGTACGGCGCCTGATGCCCGGCGGTCGCCAGCACCAGCAGGCCGACCAATTGGATCACCGCGACACCGAGATTGCCGACGCCGGCGTTGATCGCCAGTGCCGTGCCCTTCAGCCGCTGCGGATAGAAGGCGTTGACATTGGCCAGCGATGCGGCGTAGTTGCCGCCGCCCAGGCCGGTCAGTGCCGCGCACAGCACATACGGCCACAGCGGCAGCCCGGGATTGGCAAGCAGGACGATGGTGCCGGCGGTCGGGATCAGCAACACGAACGCCGAGAACACGGTCCAGTTACGGCCGCCGAACTTGGCGATACCCAAGGTGTAGGGGATGCGCGCGCAGCCGCCGACCAGCGTGGCCACGGCACCGAGGAGCAACTTGTCGCTCGCGTGGAAGCCGTAGACCGACATCGGCATGAACAGCACCATCACCGACCAAAGCGTCCAGATCGAAAATGCCACATGGTCACCCGCCATCGTGCACAGCAGATTGCGGCGGGCGATCCTGTCATTGCCGCCCTCCCAGGCCGCGACGTTTTCCGGGTTCCAGTCCGTGATGTGGTGGTTGCGGCCCATGCGATCTGCACCTTTCGTGGACGGGTGGTCGAAATCGTCTGGGCGTCAAACAGTTCAACCCATATCCGGGAGGAGCTGCGGTGAGTCTGGCTTTCAATGCCCTTGTGGGCGCCTCGAATTGAGAGGCATGCCCTGCCTAGTTCTGATGCTCACATTCGGAACCGAACTGCGTCAACTCATTCCGACCAATATCGCCTGTAAGTTGAATCCTAGTTATCTGGTAGATCGCTGAGGGGACCAGAAGGTCGACGGTCGTCGCAGTTCAGGACCGCTTTTTGCCAATGGTCACGCGCAAAGATTGTCAGTACCCGACTGTGCCCGAGCGCCTGGGGAATTCGGTGTGAGGTCGAATACATTTCGTGCTAAACGTATTCTCTACCGAATCGGTATGGCGGGTTTACCGCGCCTATACGGTGGCCAGCCGAGCCCCCGATGCGGCCTCAGCCGCCTCCGGCGCCATCACCTCGAGCGGACGGCGAACGTACACCGCCCAGGTCAGTATCGAGGCGGCCACGTAGCACAACGTGAACGCCCAGAACGCCGACGTCGCGGTGCCGCTGTGCAGATACGACTGCCGCAATGCCAGGTTGACGCCGACGCCGCCGAGGGCGCCGATCGCGCCGGCGAGGCCGATCAGGGCTCCGGACATGGAACGTGACCACTGCCGGCGCTCGTTCTCGCCCATCTGCATCGAGTGACTACGCGCCTCGAAGATCGACGGAATCATCTTGTACACCGACCCATTGCCGATGCCGGACAGGATGAACAGAGCGACGAAGCCGATCACGAAACCGACCATCGTCGAGGCAGACGTGTGGCCCGCGCCATGGCTACCGAAAGTGCTTGCGCTGACCAGTATCCCGCCGGCCAGGATCATCGAACAGAAGACGGCGAGCGTGACCCTGCCACCGCCGATGCGGTCGGCTAGCTTGCCGCCGTACACCCTCGACACCGATCCCAAAAGTGGCCCCAGGAAGGCGATTTGGGCGGCGTGCAGGGAAGCCTGCGCGGTGTTCTCGCCGCTGGCGACGAAGTTCATCTGCAATACCTGGCCGAACGCGAACGAGAAACCGATGAACGAGCCGAAGGTGCCGATGTACAGGAGCGCGATCACCCAACTGTGCGGCTCGGACAGCACCGCCCGCATGGTGGACGTATCGATGCGGTAATGCTGCAGGTTGTCCATGTACAGGGCGGCGCCGATACCGGCGATCGCCAGCAGCACAAGGTAAATGGCGCACACCCAATACGGCTGCCGGTTTCCGGCGGCCGCGATCACGAGCAGACCGACCAGCTGAACCACCGGCACCCCGAGATTGCCGCCACCGGCGTTGACCGCCAACGCCCAGCCCTTCAGGCGCTGCGGGTAGAACGCGTTGATGTTGGTCATCGACGACGCAAAATTGCCGCCGCCGAGGCCGGCCAGCGCCGCGCACACCAGGTACGGCCACAGCGGCAGGCCGGGGTGAGCCAGCAACACCATCGTGCCGACCGTCGGGATCAACAGCACCAGCGCGGAGAACACCGTCCAGTTGCGCCCGCCGAACTTCGCGGTGGCGAACGTGTACGGGAAGCGCAGGCACGCCCCGACCAGGGTGGCGGTGGCGCCGAGCAGGAATTTGTCCCCGGCGGAAAAGCCGTACACCGACGCCGGCATGAACAGCACCATCACCGACCAGATCGACCAGACCGAGAAGCCGATGTGCTCGGCGGCCACCGACCAGATCAGGTTGCGGCGGGCGATCTTGTCGTTGCCGGCCTCCCAGGCCACGGTGTCTTCGGGGTCCCAGTTCGAAAGGACATGCGAACGGCCCAGCGAAAGTTTCATGGCGATAACGCTAGAAATCCATTGTTGCCCGAGCGCTGCCCGCAATGACCCGGGCGTGAATTTCCGCTCACCCGCCGACGTCAGGCGGTGTGAGGGCGGTCAATCAATGTGGCGTGCGGCACAATTAGGACGCCAGGCGCGACGACAACTCACAGTCTAGCTAACCGCCGTGTGATGAATCGCGGTGGGGTGAGGGAAGTTTCGCGTGTACCAACAATCCGCGCTACCAAACGTCGCCGCCGCGCCAATCGCACATCAGCTCCGCCGAGCTGTCCAACGTGACCGTGACCGGGAAGACGAATACCGTTCCGTCGTCATCGGGTGTGCGCGTCGGACCGCTCGGCGCCAGCACCGACGTCGGTCCGGTCCACGGCGACCAGCCGCGAGCCGCGTACAGGCCGCGGGCCCGCACCGATGAACTGAGTGCTCCCAATTCATAGGCGCCGCGCAGCACTTGTTCGACTCCGTCCAGCAGCGCGTGCACCAGCCCTTGGCCGCGGTGGTCTTCCCGCACCGCGACTCCTTCGACGTACCCGCAACGCAGCGCGTTGCCCCGGTAGATCAACCGCCGCTGGATTACCGCGGCGTGCGCGATGATCGCGCCGTGCTGCCAGATCAGGGCGTGCATGCCGCCCAGGGTGTGCTCCCAGTCGTCGTCGGTGAAGTCACCGGCGAAGGCATCGGCGATCATGTGATGAACGCGCTGCCGTGTGTCGCTGTCGAGATCGGCAGTGTGAACCAGGCGTGCGGTGTGGACCTGGGTGAGCACACTCCCTGTCTACAACGTTGTCGCCGGGCCCGCACCTGGACAACGCGCGATGTCTAATACGACGGGGCGCCCACCGGCACCCGGGGCCGAGCCCAGTGCAGTCGCACGTGCTGGCCCGCACGCACCTGGGCGACCTTGTCGATGTCCTCGTCGACCACCACGCCGACCACCGGGTAGCCACCGGTGATCGGATGGTCGGGGCCCAGGATCACGGGTAATCCGTTGGGCGGCACCTGGATCGCGCCGCGGGTGGCACCCTCGCTGGGTAGCTGCCGGTCGGGGAAGCGGTACTGCAGAGGGCGGCCGACCAGCCGCATCCCGACCCGGTCGCTGCGATCGGACGACACCCAGTCGGTATGGACGAGCACGTCGGGATCGACGAACCAGTCGTCGCGCGGTCCGGGTATCACCAGCAACTCGACGGTGTCGGCACTGATGGCCGCGACGGGAGCCTGGTCGAGTTCGGGATACTGGTCGGTGTGCGCGCCGACGGGTAGCCGGTCTCCGGGGGACAGAGGCGACGGGCCGATCGCAGACATCACGTCGTAGCTGCGCGAGCCCAGCACCGGCTGCACCGAAATGCCGCCGCGCACTGCCAGATACGTCCGCAGGCCGGCTCGCGGGGTGCCCAGTGAAATCACTTGGCCGTCGCGGACGTGCTGAATGCTGTTGGTACCGAACTTGATTCCGTTTACCGCCGGGTCGGTGTCGGCGCCGGTCACCGCGATGTCGACGTCGCCGCCGTGCACCCGGGCGGCGAATCCGCCGAAGGTGACTTCGACGGTGGCGCGATCGTCGGGGTTGGCGACCAGCCTGTTGGCGAGTTTGTGCGAGCGGCGGTCGGCGGCACCGGACCGGCCGACGCCGAGGTGGGCCTGCCCGATCCGCCCGAGGTCTTGGAGGACGGCGAGTGGTCCGGTGCGCAGGATTTCCAGCTGGATATCCGGCTTGGCATGGGGCTTTGTCACGGCATGCTCCTTGATCACACGGCCCGGAACTGAATCCACATGCCCTGCGCCAGCAACGCCGGATCGGACCGCATCTGGTCCCACAGGACCGCGTCGGTGCGACCGATGAGTTGCCAGCCGCCGGGGGATTGGCGCGGATAGATGGCGCTGAACTCACCCGCGAGTGCGACGGAGCCAGCCGGCACCGAGGTGCGCGGCTCAGCGCGGCGCGGCACCCGCAGCCGTGGGTCACCGTCGACGAGGTACGCGAAACCCGGTGCGAATCCACTGAATCCGACGCGCCACAGCGTGGCGGTGTGAGCGTCGATGACCTGTGCGGTCGTCAGCCCGGTGTGGCTGGCGGCCTCGGCGAGGTCCGGACCGTCGTAGACGACGTCGATCACCACGTCGGCGGTGCGCTCGGCCGGGGCGACCGTGTCCGCGGTGATCCGTAGTTTCCGCAGTCGCTGGCGGATGACGCCCTGGTATCGCGGGCCGTCGAGTTTGACCAGCACCGTGCGCGCGGCGGGAACGATGTCGAGCACACCGGGCAATGCCGCCGCACGCAACGTGTCCGCCCATGCCAATACCTCTGCGGTGCTGCCACATTGCACCAACAGCGCCTGGTCGCCGTAGTCCAGGACGACGTTGCCGACCAGCCCGGTCGACACGTCCGCGGGGAGATCCGTCACGCTCATTACTGAACGGTAACTTCGGCCCCGGCGCAGGCCAAGAGGCCTGGGCGGGATTTTCGAGCACTGCCAGAGCTGCCTTAGCGAATGCTCAAAGAGCCGGCACTAGCCGAGCACTTTGCCGATCATCGGGGGCAGCTGATCGGCGACCATCGGGTAGCTCAGCGGCGAGGCGAAGGCGATCGCGCCGGCCTGGTCCTTGGTGGTGAAGACATGGCGGTTCTGCGCGGTCGCCTGCGATCCGGCGACCTCGGGGTCGGCCAGCAGTGCCTTCTGCTCGTCGGAACTCTCGGTCGTCCAGATCACCACGTCGGCGGAATCGAGCACCGTCTTGATCTGGTCGCGCGGGATGACGGCGCGGTGATCGCTGACGAAAGGCTTGATGCTGTCGGCGATGACCAAACCCATCTGGTTGAGGAAGTCGGTTCGCCAACCCGCCGCGGTGGCGACCACGGTGCCGCGGAACAGGGTGCCCTGCATCAGCAAGGCGCGCTTGGTCTTCCACTGCGGGTGATTCTGGGCGACGGCAACGAACTGCTTGTCGACGCTATCGATGAGCGCCTTCATCTGGTCGGCCTGAAACACCGCTTGGCCGACCGCGGTGGCCTGGTCCTTCCATGGCTCGAAGAACGCGTCGCCGTCGGACTGTGCCACGGTCGGGGCGATCGCGGCCAGCTTCTTGTAGGTGTCGGCATCCAAGCCGGCGTTGATGGCGACGATCAAATCGGGCTTCAGGCCGGAGATCTGGTCGACGGGTATCCCGTTGTCCAGGTTCAACACGACCGGTTGTGCGCCGCCGAGCTTGGGCTGGGCCCACGGCCACACCGCGAACGGCTGGTCACCGAACCAGTTGGTCACCGCGATCGGTACGACGCCGAGGGCGAGCAGGTCGTCTTGCTCGGTGTAGCCCGCGCTGACCACACGCTTGGGCGGCGTCTTGATGACGGTCTGACCGAAAAGATGGGTGATCGTCACGCCTTCGCTGCCGGGAGCGCTCGCCGTCGGTTTCGGGTCCGAGCAGCCCGCCGCCGTCCCCGCCGCCACGGCGGCCGCGGCGGCACCGGCGAGCTGCAAGAACCCCCGCCGATTCCATCCCTGTCGCATCGCGTGAGAGTATCGCGTCGCCGACGCTGACCTGCATCGCCGCACGGTTTTGCCGCTCACCGCAGTGGCATGCCAGCGTCGACGAAGTCCAGGGCCCGATAGATCGTCGCGGCCGTCGGTGGCGCGTTGTCGGCGGCGGCCATCATCGCGCCGGTCAGTGCCCCGGCGAACACCCGGACTTCGAAATCGTCTGTGGGACGGCCGATTCGGTGCCCGATCATCTCCGCCACAACGTTGACGGTGCGGTAGTACTCGTCGTACATGGCGGCCTTGAGCTCGGGTATCGAGAAGATCAGTCGCTGTCGGGTGTTCTCGAAATCCAGCTGTTCAGCGGGCAGAGCGGCCATGACTTCGGTGTAGGCCCGGCGGATCGCCTCGGTGGGCGACAGCTCGGGCGGCTGCGCCTCGAACGCCGCGAAGATCAGCGGGTCCAGGTCGTCGGCGAGCAGCAACGACTCCTTGGACCCGAAGTAGCGGAAGAAGGTGCTGGGTGACACGTCGGCGGCCTCGGCGATCTGTTCGACGGTGGTGGCCGCATAGCCTTGCGCATCGATCAGGCGAAACGCCTCGCGCCTGATGGCCTGGCGGGTCTTGAGCTTCTTGCGCTCCCGCAGGCCCAGGGGCTGATCAGTCGCGGGCATCGGGTAATTCTCCCGCACCCGCGGCGCCCGGCCGCGAACCCGGCGGCGTGTATCCGTCCCAGGGACTGTAATCGGCGATCAGCTCTTCCTGCGGCGGGCGCTGGTCGACCGGAACGTGCTGCAGGTTGATCCGGATCCGGTACCAGATCGAACTCGGCCCGCGCATGCCGTCGACCAGCACATCGGCCGGCGCCAACCGCTCGGCGACGGCGGGATAACGGCCGCGCCAGGTATCCAGCGCGCCCATCGCCTCGTCCTTGGTCTTGGTCCGGGCGATCTCGATCAGTGGCATCGAGGACCGGCGGCGGCCGTCGGCACTTTTCGCCGCCCCACGCGGCGCCCGCTCCGGGGGGCCCATTTCCTCGGCCAGCATCAGCAGCCGGTCCAGGTCGCCCACCGCGTCGTCCATCCCCACCCATGGGTCGCCGATCCGGGCGAACCGGTCGGGAACGGTGGCGATCGTGAACGTCTCCGGCCGGCAGCCGGCGACCTCGTCCCAATGCAGCGGCGTCGACACCCGGGCATCCGGAGTGGCCCGCACCGAATAGGCGGACGCGACGGTACGGTCCTTGGCGTTCTGGTTGAAGTCGACGAAGACGCCCTCGCGCTCTTCCTTCCACCAGCGGCTGGTGGCCGCGCCGGGCACTCGCCGCTCCACCTCACGGGCCACGGTCTGGGCGGCCAGCCGGACCTGACGGAACTCCCAGCGCGGCGTGATCCGGGCGTAAATGTGAAAGCCGCGCGACCCGGACGTCTTGGGCCACCCGACCAGGCCATAGTCCTCCAGCACCTCGCGGGCCACCAGGGCCACATCGACGATGCCGTGCCAGTCGACCCCGGGCATCGGGTCCAGGTCGACGCGCAACTCGTCGGGATGATCGAGATCGGTGGCGAGCACCGGATGCGGGTTGAGGTCCACACAGCCCAAGTTGACCGCCCACGCCAGCCCGGCGGCGTCGTGGATGACGGCCTCGGCGGCCGACGTGCCCCGCGCGTAATGGAGCTCGGCGACGTCGACCCAATCCGGCCGCTTCGTCGGCGCACGCTTCTGGAACACCGCCTCTTCCGAGATTCCCTTGACGAAGCGCTTCAGGATCATCGGCCGCCCGGCCACACCCCGCAACGCGCCGTCGGCGACCGACAGGTAATAGCGGACCAGGTCGAGCTTGGTGTAGGGCCCGGTCTGTCCATGGGCTTCGAACACGACCTTGTCGGGGTGGGTGATCGTGACGTGGTGCCCGGCAACCTCCATTGACACCGGACCGGTCATGGCGTTCATCGTAATTACGGGAAAATTTTCTGGCCGCGTTGCGACCCGCGTCACATATGGTGAGGTTATGCCTAACCTTCCTGGCCTGCCCGGGCAAGCCGTTTCCAAGGTCCAGCAGTACGTCGAACGCGGTTCGGCGGAGCTGCATTACGTGCGCAAGATCTTCGAGGCCGGCGCCTTCAAGCTCGAGTCGCCGCTGAAGACCGCCGCGATGGCAACCGACATCGCCAAGTGGGGCGAGTTCGGCATGCTGCCCTCGCTCAACGCCAGACGGACTCCCGACCGCGCGGCGTGCATCGACGAGGACGGCGAGTTCAGCTATCGCGAGCTCGACGAGGCCGCCCACGCGGTGGCCAACGGCCTGATCGAAAAGGGCGTCAAGGGCGGCGACGGCGTCGCCATCCTGGCGCGCAACCACCGCTGGTTCATGATCGCCAACTACGGCGCGGCCCGGGTCGGTGCCCGCATCATCCTGCTCAACAGCGAATTCTCCGGACCGCAGATCAAAGAGGTGTCCGAGCGCGAAGGCGCCAAGGTCATCATCTACGACGACGAATACACCAACGCCGTCAGCAAGGCCGAGCCGGAACTGGGCAAGTTGCGCGCACTCGGTGTCAACCCGGACAGCGACGAGCCCTCCGGCAGCACCGACGAAACCCTGGCAGAGCTGATCGCCCGCAGCAGCAAGGAGCCCGCCCCCAAGGCCAGCAAGCACGCGTCGATCATCATCCTGACCAGCGGCACGACCGGGACACCCAAGGGCGCGAACCGCAGCACCCCGCCCACCCTGGCTCCCGTCGGGGGCATCCTGTCGCACGTTCCTTTCAAGGCCAACGAGGTCACCTCGCTGCCGGCGCCGATGTTCCACGCCCTCGGCTACCTCCACGCCACCATCGCGATGTTCCTGGGCTCGACGCTGGTACTGCGGCGCAAATTCAAACCGCCGCTGGTGCTCGAGGACATCGAGAAGCACAAGGTGACGGCCATGGTCGTGGTTCCGGTCATGTTGTCCCGCATCCTGGACACGCTGGAGAAGATGGACTCCAAGCCCGACCTGTCCAGCCTGAAGATCATCTTCGTGTCCGGCTCCCAGTTGGGCGCGGAGCTGGCCAACCGCGCACTGAAGGACATCGGTCCGGTGGTCTACAACATGTACGGCTCCACCGAGATTGCGTTCGCCACGATCGCGCGGCCCGAGGACCTGGAGAAGAACGCGTCGACGGTCGGGCCGGTCGTCAAGGGCGTGAAGGTCAAGATCCTCGACGACAACGGCAACGAATTGCCGCAGGGCGAGGTGGGACGCATCTTCGTCGGCAACGCCTTCCCCTTCGAGGGCTACACCGGCGGCGGGCACAAGCAGATCATCGACGGCCTGATGTCGTCGGGCGACGTCGGCTACTTCGACGAATACGGCCTGCTGTATGTCAGCGGCCGCGACGACGAAATGATCGTCTCCGGTGGCGAGAACGTGTTCCCCGCGGAGGTCGAGGACCTGATCAGCGGACACGACGCCGTGGTGGAGGCGACCGCGATCGGTGTCGAGGACAAGGAGTGGGGCCACCGGCTGCGCGCGTTCGTCGTGAAGAAGGAAGGCGCCGAGGTCGACGAGGACACCATCAAGGGATACGTGCGCGACCACCTGGCCCGCTACAAGGTGCCGCGCGAGGTGATCTTCCTCGAGGAATTGCCGCGTAACCCGACCGGCAAGATTCTCAAGCGCGAACTGCGCGAAATGCAGGTCGACTAGCCGCGCCGGCAGGACGGGCTAGCGTCGGTCCTGGATGGCCCGGACGATCTGGGCCGCGAGTTTGGGATCGGCCAGCAGCTGGTCGATGAGCGCGGTGAGCACCTCCTGGCCGGTGACCCGGGCGACACCCAATTGGTCGGCGGCTTCTCGCTGCCAGATGTCGAGTGCTCGGTGGGTGGCGGCCGGGAGGTCGACGGTGCGCCGCGTCCGTTGGATGCGGGGGCTTTCGCCCGTGGAGCGTGACCGGGATTCCGCGGAATCGCCGACCATTCGTTGGGGACGCGGCTGACGGAAGCCGGTGAGGCGTTCAGTTGGTGCGCTGTCTCCGGCGGGTGTCGTGGCGGACATCTGCGCTCGGAACGCTGCGGCGCCGGGCCCGATCTGGCCGGGGTTGAAGCTCACTGGGGCGACCGTCCCTCCGGTGGGTGCCAATCAGTAAATCAGTGCTTCCGTGCACGTTGCCTACTGATTGTCTCACTGACACCAGCGTAAGTCCCGTCGCGCGAAGCCGGGTGTGGCGGCAGGCCCGGGGACCGCGGCAGGCCCGGACGCGCGCGGCGGTCCTTACCAGCGAAAATTAAAAAGAGTAGCTGTTGGAAATAGAGAACGCGATCAGTACCGCCATCTAGCGTTTATCTGCTAGGACAACACTATCTGCATGACGAATCTCCTTGCCGTGTAGATTAGGGCCTATTAATTCACAGTAATTGCTGATCTCCTGAATGTAGGATATCCGGAGGTCAGTAGATCAGTAGATGCCATCTGACCTGCTTATAGGTCCGAGTCAGTGCCTACTGATCTCAGTATTGCCGGCTTTCCTGAATGGCGCAGATAAGTATTAAATGAGATACGGATTTGCGTTATTATGGCGTTAATTGCCGCACCGGCTGTTGCAATTAAATTGTTAGCTATTTCACAGCACAATTCTGCGCCATTGCTATTGTTTGCTCAGAAATTTATGCGTAGCGTTTCGAGATGTCGGGGGACAGGGTTCGGAAGGAGCTCACCATGAGGTATTCACTGCGATCGATCCGCGGCGCGGCCGCGGGCGCTGTCGGCGCCGGCGCGGTGGCCGGCGCGATGCTGTTCGGCGGGATGCCCGCGGCGCAGGCCGCGCCCGCGCCCGCCCCTGCCACGACTTTTGACATCGGCGGCCCGCACGGTGGCGCCCCGCTCAGTCCCGGGATCCTTCCCGAGCGGCCGGGCGGCGGACACGGCGGCCACGGTTGGGGTCCCGGCGGCGGGCACGGTGGCTGGGGCCACGGCGGTGGTTGGGGCCGCGGCGGCGGCTGGGACCGCGGCTGGGGCGGTGGCTGGGGCCACGGCTGGGGTCATGGTTGGGGACACCCTGGCTGGGGCTGGGGCAACTGGTGGCGCCCCTGGTGGTGAGCCGCCACGATCGCGGGGCCGGCCAGCCTCGTCCTGCCAGATACACAGGCAGGCCGACCCGCACCTAGGGGGGAACCCACGCCGGTCTGACGACCTCAGACCGGCGTGGCCCCCAAACCAATAGACGTCCATGCCGAACCGGGACCGGCCCCGGTTCGGCATGGATTTTCTTTACGGGTCGCGCGGCAGGCCCAGCAGACGCTCGGCGATGATGTTGAGCTGCACCTCCGAGGTGCCGCCGTAGATCGTGGTCGCCCGGCTAGCCAACAGGTACTCGCCCCACTTGCCCGCCAGCTCGTCGGGGTCGCCGATCGCACCGTCGGTACCGAACGAGGACACCGCGAATTCGGCGTAGCCCTGACCGGTGCGCATCGACAACAGCTTGGAGATCGCGGCGGAGGGCATCGCGTCACCGCCGGCCAGCGTCAGCAGCGTCGAGCGCAGGTTCAGCACCTTGGCCGCATGCCCTTCGGCGATCAACTGCCCGGCCCGGTGCTGGGCGACCTGATCGAATTGGCCGTCGCGGACGAACTCGACGAACTGGGGCAGGGTGGCCAGGAAATTCGCGTCGCTGCTGCCGATCGACACCCGCTCCGCGGTCAGCGTGTTGCGGCTGACCTCCCAACCGCGGTTGACCTCGCCCAGCACGCACTCGTCCGGAACGAACACGTCGTCGATGTAGACGGTGTTGAACATCGCGTTCCCGGTCAGCTCGCGCAACGGCTTGACCGTCACACCTTCGCTGCGCATATCCAGCAGGAAGTAGGTGATGCCGTTGTGCTTGGGTGCCGACGGGTCCGTCCTGGCCAGCAACGCACCCCACTGCGAGTACTGCGCGGCCGTGGTCCAGATCTTCTGGCCGGTGATGCGCCAGCCGCCATCGGTCCGGGTTGCCTTGGTGGTCAGCCCGGCCAGGTCCGATCCGGCGCCCGGCTCCGAGAACAGTTGGCACCAGATCATCTCGCCGCGCAACGTCGGCGGCAGCAGGCGTTGCTTCTGCTCCTCGGTCCCGAACGCGACGATCGACGGGATGATCCACGCGGCGATGCCGACCTGCGGCCGCCGGACCCGTCCGGTGGTGAACTCCTGGGCGATGATGACCTGCTCGATCGGGCTGGACGCCCGGCCCCACGGCTTCGGCAGATACGGCAACACCCAGCCGCCCTCGGCGAGGGCCACGGTGCGCGTCTGGCGATCCATCGCCTTGAACGCGGCGACCTCGGCGCGGATCTCCTCGCGCAGCTTCTCGGTCTCGGGATCCAGGTCGATGTCCACCGGGCGCATGCCGGTGGTGGTCGCGGTGTTGACCACCTTCTGCGGGTAGTCCGAGCTGCGACCGAAGCAGGCGGCCAGCATCAGCGCGCGGCGGTAGTACACATTGGTGTCGTGCTCCCAGGTGAAGCCGATACCGCCGTGCACCTGAATGCAGTCCTGGGTGCAGCGCTGGGCGGCCGCGGGCGCCAGGGTCGCGGCCACGGCGGCGGCGAACTCGACGTCCGGCGAGGCTTCGTCGATCGCGCGCGCCGCGTCCCACACCGCCGCGGTGGCCCGCTCGGTGTCGGCGATCATCTCGGCGCACTTGTGCTTGATGGCCTGGAACTGGCCGATCGGCCGGCCGAACTGCTCCCGGATCTTGGCGTACTGCGCCGCCGTGTCCGTTGCCCAGCGGGCCACGCCGATCGCCTCGGCCGACAGCAGCGTCGACATCAGCGCGTAGGCGGTCGTCATAGTCAAGGTGCTCAACAGGGCATCCTCGCCGACCTCGACGGCGTCGGCGCGTACATGGGCGATCGGCCGCAGCGGGTCCAGGCTTTTCACCGGCTCGATCTCGAGCTCCTCGGCGCGCAGCACCACCCACTCGTCGCCGCTGTCGATCGCCACCGGCAGCACCAACACCGACGCCTGGGCCGCGGCCGGAACCGCGCGGACCTCGCCGCGGATCACCAGCACCCCCTCGTCCTCCGGGCCCTTGCGGGTGGCGGTCAGCCCGGAGTCCAGCGCGTAGGCGGCGATGGCCGCACCGGACGCCAGCTCGGCGAGCACCTTGGCATCCGGGTCGTGCGACGCGATCAGGGCACTGGCGATCGCCGACGGCACGAACGGCCCGGGCACGGCGCCGTAGCCGAACTCGGCCAGCACGATGGCCAGCTCGAGCAGGCCGAAGCCCTGCCCGCCGACCGCCTCGGAGAGATGCACGCCCTGCAGGCCTTGCTCGGCGGCCGCCTGCCAGTACGGCGGCGGGTTCTCGACGGGGGTCTCCATGGCCGCGTGCAGCACCTCCGACGGCGCGACGCGTGCCACCAGGGACCGCACCGAATCGGCCAGGTCTTGATGCTCGGAATTTATTGCGATCGGCATTGGTCGCCTTCCCATGCGTTCGGGGCTCGTTTCGGCCAAGCACTCTTCAATCTAATAACCGGTGGGTTGGTTGACTACAGGGGTCACCAGGTGGGCCAACGGCTCGCCGTCGCGCAGCCGGCGGCAGTTGGCGACGGCCTCGACCAGATAGCGCCGCATCGTATCGACCGTGTACCAGGTGACGTGCGGCGTCAGCACGACGTTGTCCAGGCCGAACAGTGGATTGTCGGGCGCGGTCGGCTCGGTCTCGAAGACGTCGAGGCCGGCGGCGGCCAGTCGTCTGTCGCGCAGCGCGCCGGCCAGCGCGTCCTCGTCGACGATGGCACCGCGCGACGTGTTGACCAGCACCGCGCTCGGCTTCATCACGGCGATCACATCCCGGTTGAGCAGGTGCTGGGTGTCGGGCGTCAAAGGCAGGTGCAGCGAGACGATGTCGCTGGCGGCCAGCAGGTCGGTCAACGGGCGCCAGCCGGGATGTCCGTCGTCGCGGGTGCTGGTGTGCAGCACCTCGGCACCCATCGCACTGACGATGCCGTCGACCCGCTTGGCGATGTTGCCGTAGCCCACCAGGCCGACCGTGCAGCCACCGATGTCGCGGACCGTCTCGCCCAGGCCCGGATCGAGCGGCCAGCCACGCCCCTGCCGGGTGGCGCGGTCCAGCTCCGGCAGCCTGCGCAGGGCGGCGAGCATCAACAGCACGGTTCCCTCGGCCACCGACGGCGCATTGGCCCCGGGCATGTTGGCGACCGCGATGCCGCGGTCGGTCGCGGTCGCCACGTCGATGGTGTTCACCCCGGCGCCGAGCTTGTGCACCAGTCGCAGCTTCGCCCCGCGTTTCAGGTCTTCGCCTGACAACGGCCGTAGTACATGCCAAATCACGTCGGCGTCGGGCAGCTCGCGGTAGAAGCCGGCGTCGTCGTCGGCGGCACACCAGCGAATGTCGAGCCAATCTGCTTCGGCTGCAAGGAAATCGAGGACTTTGTCACCGGGAACGAAGTGGGCGAGAACTCTCAGCGCCACCGCTTGCTGATCCACCTGGCGATGGTATCCGCCTGCTCGCTGCGCGCGCCGGGGGTGGTGAAGTAGTGGTCGCTGTCGATCGAGACCTGCAGCTTGTCGGTGCTCGCGAGCGCGTCGTAGATGCGTTGGGCGTCAGACGGAAACACGCCGGTGTCTGCCTCGGCGTTGATCACCAGGGCTGGGCAGGCGACGCGGCTCAGGTGCGGCTCGGCCCGGGTTTGCGCCACCCGCAGGCTCCACATGCCCAACCAGCTCCGCAGCGTGCAGGACGCGGCGATGCCTTGTGCCGATCGGTTGGCCTTGGCCGGCACGCCCGCGTAGCACAGGTTAGGCAAACGCTTGGTGGGCTCGATCGTGGGATCGACCATGCGGGGATCGGCCCAGGTTCGCATCACCGAGAACGGCCTATCCGAAAAGCCCGCTGCACGAACACGTTTGAGTTCCGTCTCGGCCCAGTCGGTGATGGCGTGGTTGCGCGCGAGCTGCGCCGAGCGGTATCGGGCGATGAACTCCGGGGGGTACGGCGGGCCGTTGACCTCGTTGAACAGGTCGAGGTCCGCGTCGGTGGCGACGGGGTCGTTTTCGTCGACGACGGCGGCATCCATCCAGGCGGTCAGCACCTCCGGGCGGCCGGGATGCGCCGCGGTGGCGACATAACCGTCGGCCGGCAGCAACTCCGTCAGCCCGCTCGCCGGCCGCATGCCGGGCAGCGGGGTCACATTCGGCTCGACGGCCTGCGACTGGTAGGCGGACATCAACGATCCACCTCCCGAATTGCCGAGCAGTACAACGGTATCCACGCCCTGAACCTCGCGTAGCCAGCGCACACCCACGCCGATGTCGACCAGCGCGTGGTCGAGCAGGAAGTTGTTCTCGAAGCCGCGGAACCTGGTGTTCCAGCCGAGGAATCCGATACCGCGAATCGCCATGTAGTCGGCGAGATAGTGCTCGGAGAAGTCGATCTGATAATGCGTGGCGATCATGGCGACCTTGGGCTTGCGTCCTACGCCGCGGTGATACAGCCCCTGACAGGGGTGCCCGCCCGCGCCGGCGCGCCCGGCGGTGGGCGACTGGAGGCCGACGAACTCGCGGACAACCCCTGCGCTGCCGCTGTTAGGCGTCAATTCAGTGACCTTCCGTCGAGTAGATCGCCCGGTAGTAGATGTTCGCCAGGGTTTGGATGCAGGCCTGGTCGTCGAGGTCCGCGTCGGTGGATCGGCTGAGCTGGATGTAGCAGAACTGGTTGAACATCGCCACGATCGCTTCGGCGATCAGCTGCGGATCATCGCCCGGGCAATACCCTTGGGTTTGCGCGCGACGGACTGTTTCAGCGATGAAAGAGATTGGAATTCCACAGATTTCGGCCCAGTACTGCGCGAAGTCGTCGTTGACCATCGCCAGTTGGGACACACTGATCACCTCGGCCAGCCGGTTGCGGTAGGTGTGCCAGTGCGCCGCGGCAGCCTCGTGGGCGCGTTCGCGGTTGGACAGGCCATGCCCGGTGACCGAGCGGGCGCGCTTGTTGGCCTCGTCACGAAAGCGCAGCGCCCACTGCCGGACCATCGCCTCTTTGGAGTCGTAGTAGTTGTAGAAGGAGGCCGGCGAGCGGCCGGCTTCCGCGGCGATATCGGCAATCGTCGTCGCCAGAATTCCCTTGCGCGCGATGACCGTTCGTGCGGCCGTGTCGATCGCCGCCTGTGTTCGCCGACCGCGGTGCGTCGGGAATTCGGCCGGCCGGCCGGCCCGGCCGTCAGCTGCCGCCGCGATCGACACCCGTTATTCCTTCCTGGAGTGAAACTGAATCTGATGTTAGATTCAGTTCTATTGATTGGCCAGGCCCAACGCGCCGGCAATCGACGGGAGCCGCAACATGATCAAGCCCGACAATCCCAACGCCGAATTCGAACTCGGCGGAATCAATCATGTCGCGCTGGTGTGTTCGGACATGGCTCGCACGGTGGACTTCTACAGCAACATCCTCGGCATGCCGCTGATCAAGTCGCTCGATCTACCGGGTGGCGCCGGCCAGCACTTCTTCTTCGATGCGGGCAACGGCGACTGTGTCGCCTTCTTCTGGTTCGCCGACGCACCCGACCGCGTCCCGGGCGTCTCCTCGCCCGGCGCGATTCCGGGTATCGGCGACATCACCAGCGCGGTCAGCACGATGAACCATCTCGCCTTTCACGTCCCGGCCGAGAAGTTCGACGCCTACCGGCAGCGGCTCAAGGACAAGGGCGTACGAGTCGGTCCGATACTCAATCACGACGAGAGCGAGATGCAGGTTTCGGCGACGCTGCATCCCGGCGTCTATGTGCGCTCGTTCTACTTCCAGGACCCTGATGGGATCACGCTTGAGTTCGCCTGCTGGGTCAAAGAATTCGGCGCGAGCGATGCCCAGGCTGTTCCCAAGACGGCGGCCGACCGGCGACCCCGGGAGCACGCCGTAACCTAATCGGCAAACCGTTGCCGAGCCGGGGGGAGTCGATGATGACGGACGGTGTTTTGACCGACGAGCAGATCGCGGCGCTGACACCCGCGCAGCGGCGAGACTTGATCACGCGGCTGGAGGCACCGCTGTCGGAGGTGATCGACCCGGCGGTGATCGCCCGGATAAGACGTCTGCGGTTGGGCCTGATGATCGGTGGTTCGATCGCGATGATTCCCTGGCTGGCCTACCTCGCGCTGACGCTGCCCGATAGTTACGTCGCGCACAACTGGGTACTGACCTGGGTGGGCTTCGACATCCTGCTGGTCGGATTCATGGTGGCGACAGCGGTTTTCGGTTACTTCCGCCGCCAGGTGTTGCTGTTCGCGGCCTTCACTTCCGGCGTGCTGCTGATCTGCGACGCATGGTTCGACCTGATGACCGCCGGGCCCGAAGACATCTGGCTGTCGGTCGTGACCGCGTTGGGCATCGAGGTGCCGCTGGCAATTTTCATGATCCGCGGCGCCCAGCGCATCATGCGGCTCACGATGTTGCGTCTGTGGCTCCTGGATCCCGGGATGCGGCTGTGGCAGTTGCCGTTGTTTCCGTGACCCCGTACAGCCGCGGACGGGCGAGTTCGTCGAGCAGCACGGCCAGCTGATCGACGAGTTGATCGGGCTCCAGCACCACGTCGCCGACCAGCCAGGCGCTGATCATCTGCCCGACGCCGCCCACCGCGAAGTGCGCGCCCGCCTTCATGCTGTCGTTGGCCGGAATCCGCAGCATGTCGCCGCCATGCTGGCCCAGCAGCATCGCGAACAGCGCGGTGGATTCGGCGCGTTTGCGCACGATCACGGCATCGGCGAGCTGGGTGCTGAACAGCAGCCGTCCGACCCGGGGATCCTCGGCGATGGTCCGCACGATGTTGGCCATGCCGGCCCGGGACTGTTCGGCTATCGGCACCGCCGCGACCGCGGCCTGGGTGGTGGCGGCCAGGTCGGCGATCACCGAGTCGAATACCGCGCTGACGAATCCGTCTCTGTCGCTGAAGCTTTCGTAGAAGTAGCGAGGGGTTAGGCCGGCGCGGGTGCAGACCGCGCGAACGGTCAACGCCGAGGCGTCCTGCTGGTCGGCGCCCAGCAGATCCAGGCCTGCGGTCAACAGCCGGCCCCGTCGCTGCGCCAGTCGGCGCGCGGCGTCGACGCCGCGGTAAGGGCGCTCGCTGGGGGTCTGGTCCATGAGCACCATCTTGACACCGGCCCGGTGCGCCGACAATATCAGGAAACAAGCGTTGTCACATTTAGCGTACGGAGCGGCGGAAGGGTTCCCGCATGGCAATACACGAGACGGTTCAGCACCTCATTCCGCACGTCGAGCGCCCGATATCCGACCCGCCGCGGCCTCAGTCGAGGCGACGCAGCCGGCTGGTCCCGGACGACTACGCCCTAATGGGTGTGGCGCTGCTGGCCGGTCCGGCCAACGTGATCATGGAGCTGTCGATTCCCGGCGTCGGCCACGGCGTGGCGGAAAGCCGCGTCGAGAGCGGCCGCATCGACCGCCACCCGATCAAGCGGGCCCGCACCACCTTTACCTACATCGCGGTAGCCACTGCCGGGACCGACGAGCAGAAGGACGCCTACCGGCGCGCGGTCAATCGTTCGCATGCGCAGGTGTACTCCAGGCCCGGCGACCCGGTGCAGTACAACGCGTTCGATCCGGAATTGCAGCTGTGGGTGGCGGCGTGCATCTACAAGGGCGGCGTCGACATCTATCGCACCTTCATCGGCGAGATGCGCGAGGAGGACGCCGAACGGCTCTACCGCGACAGCATGTCGCTGGGCACCACCTTGCAGGTGCCACCCCAGATGTGGCCGGCGGACCGCGCGGCGTTCGACAAGTACTGGCAGGAGTCGCTGGAAAAGGTGCACATCGACGACACCGTCCGCGAGTTCCTGTACCCGATCGCCGTGTCCCGGGTGCGCGGCGTGCGCCTGCCGCGGCGGGTTCGCGAACCGCTGGAGAATTTCAACCTGCTGATCACCACTGGCTTTCTGCCGCAACGGTTTCGCGACGAAATGCGGTTGCCGTGGGATGCCGCCAAGCAGCACCGCTTCGACCGGCTGATGTCGGTCCTGGCGGCGGTGAACCGGATGCTGCCGCGCGTCGTCCGGGAGTTTCCGTTCAACCTGATGCTCTGGGACCTGGATCGCCGGATTCGGACGGGTCGTCCGCTCGTCTAGGGTGCGGCGGGGCCGCAGTACCAGGTCCTGTTGATAACGACAATCATTTTCATTAGGCTCCTCGGAAACTTTCCAGTCCCTCTCAGCCGAGGAGTTGTGGTGATGTCGTATCTGGTTGTCGGTGGTTGCTGGAGATGACGGTGCCGATGTGGATGGCTGCACCGCCGGAGGTGCATTCGGTGTTGTTGAGTAGTGGTCCGGGGCCGGCGTCTTTGTTCGCTGCGGCGGCGGCGTGGAGTTCGTTGAGTGTCGAATATGCTTCGGCTGCGGCCGAACTCGGCGAGGTTCTGGCATCGACGCACGCCGGGGTGTGGCAGGGGTTTGGCGCCGAGTCTTATGTGGCCGCCCATGGTCCGTTTCTGGAGTGGTTGATGCAGGCCAGTGCGCACAGTGCCGCCGCGGCCGCACAGCATGAGACGGCGGGCACGGCGTACGTTGCGGCGCTGGCGGCTATGCCGACCGTGGGTGAGTTGGCCGCTAACCATGTTGTCCATGGTGCGTTGATGGCGACGAATTTCTTTGGCATTAATACGATTCCGATCGCGGTCAACGAGGCCGACTACGCGCGGATGTGGGTGCAGGCTGCCACCACGATGACGACCTATCAGGCCGTCTCGACCGCGGCGGTCGCGGGCACGCCGCAGACCGACCCGGCCCCGCAGATCCTGCGATCCGAGGTCGGCGGCCAGCACGACCATGAGCACGAGGACGGCGACGATCACGAGGGCCACGACCACGGCTTCGACAGCCCGCTCAATCAGTTCCTCGCCCAGATCCTGCGGCTGTTCGGACTCGATTGGGATCCCGTCGAGGGAACGCTGAACGGGGTGCCCTTCGACGACTACACGAACCCTGGCGACATCCTCTGGTGGGTAGTTCGAGCCCTCGAGCTGTTCACCGATTTCCAGCGCTTCGGCACCCTGTTGCAGGAAAACCCGGCGGCGGCTTTCCAATTCATCACCGACCTCGTGCTGCTGGACTGGCCGACTCACCTGGCCCAGCTCGGCAGCTGGTTGCCGGCGCAGCCGCAACTGTTCTTGGTCCCGATGCTGATCGCCGCCGCTCCCTTGGGCGCCGTGGCCGGATTCGCGGGTCTGGCCGGGCTGCCGCCCGCTGCCGCGCCCGCGATGGCCCCGGCCCCGCCCGCCGCACCTGTGCCCGACTTGCCGGCGGCGCTGGGAACGACACCCATCGCCGCCCCGGCCGCCACCGCGACCCCACCGGCACCCGCGCCTGCTCCCGCGGCGAGTGCGGTCGCCGGCGCGGCGCCGCCCGCGCCAACGGCTTCCCCGGGCGCCGGCTTTGCGCCCCCTTACTTCGTCGCGCCACCGGGCATCGGGTTCGGTTCCGGGATGAGCGCTGGCGCGGCCGCTGCGGCGAAAAAGAAAGCATCAGAACCGGATTCGGCGTCCGCAGCCGCCGTGGCGACCGGCCGCGAGCAGGCCCGGGCCCGGCGCCGGGGGCGGGCGCGGCAGCGCGGCCACGGTGACGAGTTCATGGACATGAACGTCGACGTCGACCCGGACTGGGGTGGGCCGGCGGTGTCGGAGGCGTCGGGCAGCGGCGCCGGGAATCTCGGGTTCGCCGGCACGGTGCGTAAGGCAACCGCCGAGGCGGCGGGCCTGACCACTCTGGCCGTGCGTGAATTCGGGGACGGGCCCCGGATGCCGATGCTGCCGGGCAGCTGGGACTCGGAGGGCGGTGAAGTGCCGCACGACGGCGGCGACTAGGGCTCGATGCTTGCCGTCGGCCGCGACTTCACTGCGCCGTCGAGGGTTGCAAAGACCGGCTGGCCGCAGCCAATCCCGGTTGACCCCAGGCGGAAAGGTGTGTCGGCGCGGCGGCGTACTGTCGGTTGAGTGCGTAGCGAAGGTGACACCTGGGACATCACAACGAGCGTCGGATCGACGGCGCTATTCGTAGCGACCGCGCGGGCGTTGGAGGCGCAGAAGCCTAACCCGCTGGTAGTGGACTCGTATGCCGAGGTTTTCTGTCGTGCCGTCGGTGGCTCGTCCGCTGACGTTCTCGACGGCAAGGAACCCGACCACCCGCTCAAAAGCGCCGACTTCGGCGAGCATTTCGTGAACTTCCAGGCCGCTCGCACGAAGTACTTCGACGATTACTTCCTGCGGGCCGCCGACGCCGGTGCGCGCCAGATCGTCGTGCTGGCTGCCGGCCTCGACTCGCGCGCCTACCGGCTGGACTGGCCCGCCGCGACCACGATCTTTGAGCTGGATCGCCCGCAGGTCCTCGATTTCAAGCATGAGGTGCTCGCCGGCCACGGCGACCAGCCGCGCGCCGAGCGGCGAGAGATCGCCGTCGACCTGCGTGACGACTGGCCACAAGCGTTGCGGGACAGCGGCTTCGACCCCGCCAAGCCGTCGGCGTGGATCGCCGAGGGCCTGCTGATCTACTTGCCGGCCACCGCGCAGGAGCAGCTGTTCACCGGCATCGACAGCCTGGCCGGACACGGCAGCCATGTCGCGGTGGAGGATGGCGCACCGCTGCAGCCCGACGAATTCGAAGCCGCCGTCGAAGAAGAGCGTGCGGCCGGCGCCCAGGGCGAAAAGCGGCTGTTCTTCCAGTTGGTCTACAACGAGCAACACGCCCCGGCCACCGAATGGTTCGGCCAGCACGGCTGGAAGGCGGTCGGCACCCCGCTGGCCGATTACCTGCGCCAGGTCGGCCGCCCGGTCCCCGGACCGGACACCGAAGCGGGACCGATGATCGCCCGCAACACCCTGGTCAGCGCCGTCCGGGCCTGAGCTCGCCGCCGTAGTCTCGTGCGGCCCCTGGCCGCGCCTTACTCTGAGCTTTCGATGAGTTGAATCGGCGCGGGAACTATTGCGCGCTGCTCGCCGACTACTAACGGGCTGATAGGTGTGCCGTCCACTGCCCGGGCGTCGCCGATTCCGGCCAGGCGAGGAGTGCGGGGATGGCGCTGTCGTTGCCGTGCTCGATCGGCGGCCGAAAATGACGGCACCGATATGGATGGCATCGCCTCCCGAAGTTCACTCCAGCCTGCTGAGCAGCGGTCCGGGACCCGGTGGTTTGCTGGCTGCCAGCGTCGCGTGGGACTCGTTGAGTACCTCCTACGCCGAGACCGCGGACGAACTCTCAACGATCTTGGCCAACACGCAGGCCGGGGCGTGGCAGGGCCCCAGCGCCGAGGAGTATGTGGCTGCCCATGCGCCTTACCTGGCCTGGCTGACGAAGGCCGGCGCCGACAGCGCGACGATGGCGGCGCAGCACGCGACGGCGGCAGCCGCCTACACCGCGGCATTGGCCGAGATGCCGACGCTGCCCGAATTGGCCACCAACCACGTAGTACACGGCGTCTTGGTGGCGACCAATTTCTTTGGGATGAACACGATTCCGATCGCGGTCAACGAGGCGGACTACGCACGGATGTGGGTCCAGGCTGCGACCACGATGTCCACTTATCAAGCCATCACCAGTACGGCGCTGGCGGCCAGCCCGCAGGCCGATCCGGCGCCGGTGATCATGCACGCCGCCGACGACGACGGCGAAGGTGAAGGTGACGGCGACGATGACGACATCGTCGACGACGACTCCGGCAACCCCTACCAACTGAGTTGGTGGATCAACCGATTCCTGGAGATATTTCAGACCTTCGCGCGCGACCTGAAGGATTTTCAGACGGACCCAATCGGGTCCATCCTTCATCTGCTCGCCGACCTCGGTCCCCTGATCGCCGATGAGCTCGGTCACGCGCTCGAGGCCTTTCAAGCATTCGCCCCGCAAATCGCGATCATCGTGGCGACCTCCACTCTCGGATTCGCCGGAGCCCTGGCGAGCCTGGCGTCGCTGGCCGCGATCCAGCCTCAGGTTGCCGCGGCTCCGGCCGTGGTGGTTCCCACACCAGCGCCGGCGACGCCGAGCACGCACGCGGCGGCGAGCTCGCACACTGTGGGCGCGCACGCCGCCCCGAAGCCGACCTCCGCCGCAGCCGCCGCGGCCGCGCCCGCGACCGCGCCGGCGCCCGCCTCCGCAGGGCCACCGCCGCCCGCCGGTATCGAGGGTGCCGCCTACCCCTACCTGGTCGGCGGCCCCGGGATCGGGACCGGCTCGGGTGTCCGCAGTGGCGCACGGCGCCACGCTCTGGCGCCCGATTCCGCGGTGGCCGCAGCAGCGGCCGCGGCGTCGGCGCGATCTCAGCGGCAGGGGCGTCGGCGCCGAAGCGCGGGGATGAACGCCGGCCAGCGCGGCTACCGCTACGAGTTCGTGGAATCCGACGGCGATTCGTTCGTCGACGAGCGGGCAGTCGACGGCCCGACCACGCCGTCCGGGCAGGGAGCGGGTGCTTTGGGGTTTGCTGGGACCGTCCCCAACGATGCCGTTGCGGCAGCGGGATTGGCGACGCTGGAAGGCGACGGCTTCGGGAGCGGCACGTCGGTTCCAATGGTGCCCGGAACCTGGCAGGTACCCAGCGATGACGGACTGACGTGAAACGCGCGGCGCCAGAACCGAGCGCGTGCCCAACAGGGAACTTTTCCGGTCCAGCAGCCGACTATTAACTGCCTGCTCGCGGCGCCGCTAATCAGTGAAGGCGGTCGCCCGCGCCCCACCCGATCGGTTAGGAGTCGCTGCTGTGACCGCGCCGGTTTGGATGGCTGCAACCCCGCGCCGGCGTTCGGCGATCGCTGACCACTGCGACTCCGAGTCGGCCCCGGGCATTGCGGCCAGGCCTACTTCCAGCGCCGGTGCGCGGGGCGGGCTCAACCCGTCGCCGAAGGCGTCGGGCACCTGGAGGAACCCTTTGCTATTGAAAACCATTTTCAGTAAGCTCTGGCGTCGACACAGAGTGCGGCCAACGCCACAACTGGAGAGGTGGGCTGGTGATCGGGCAGAAAACCCAGTTCAAGGTCGGTATTCGGGTCGGCAGGTGCTCAGTCGGACGGCCGCGAGAGCCTCGACACTTAGCTTATGCAATGCTAACTTCAGCAAATTAAGTTAGGGGAGACTATCTTCATGGAAAATAGCGGCCGTGGAACTCGGTGACAGCGGTGTGCTCGCAGTCCAGCCCGGCACTTCCCGGGTGGACACCAGAGTCGACGGCGACGTCGTCAGCCGGTTTGCGACGTGCTGCCGCGCCCTCGGTATCGCGGTCTATCAGCGTCAGCGCCCGGCCGATCTGGCTGCCGCTCGCTCGGGCTTCACGGCGCTGACCCGCGTCGCCCATGACCAGTGCGACGCGTGGACCGGGCTCGCGGCCGCCGGCGACGCGTCCTTGCGGGTACTAGAGGCGGTGTCGCGCACCGTGGCCACGGCCGGCGTGCTGCAGCGACAGACCGATCTGGCGCCCGGCGCTCTGGGCTTCCGCTACGACAGCGGACTGTATTTACAGTTTCGCGCCAGCAATGCGGACGAGTTTCACCTCGCCTTCGCCGCCGCCCTGGCAACGGTAGGTCGGTTTGCCGAAGCCAACGAGATCGTCACCGGGCTGACCGCACGCCGCCCGAGCTGGCGTGAGGCGCGGTGGATCTCCGTCGTCATCAACTACCGCGCCGAGCGGTGGTCCGACGTCGTCAAGCTGCTGACCCCGATCGTCAACGACTCCGATCTGGACGCGGCCTACGCGCACGCGGCCAAGATCGCGCTGGGAACCGCGCTGGCCCGGCTGGGCCTGTTCGCCCCCGCGCTGTCCTACCTCGAGGAGCCGGAAGGCCCCGTCGAGGTGGCCACCGTCGATGGGACGTTGGCCAAGGCGCTCGTGCTACGTGCACACGTCGACGAAGAGTCGGCCAGCGAAGTCCTGCAGGACCTGTACGCCGCACACCCGGAGAACGAACAGGTCGAAACTGCTCTGACCGATACCAGTTTCGGGATCGTGACCACCAATGCGGCTCGCATCGAGGCCCGCACCGACCCGTGGGATCCGGAAACCGAGCCCAGCGCAGAGGATTTCGTCGACCCCGCCGCGCACGAACGCAAGTCCGTGCTGCTGCAGGAGGCCGAACGTCAGCTCACCGAGTTCATCGGGCTCGAAGAGGTGAAAAACCAGGTATCCCGGCTCAAGAGTTCGGTGGCCATGGAGCTGGTGCGCAAGCAGCGCGGCCTGCAGGTCGCACAACGGGCCCACCACCTGGTGTTCGCCGGGCCACCCGGGACCGGTAAGACCACGATTGCGCGTGTGGTTGCCAAAATCTATTGCGGCCTAGGCCTTTTGAAGAAGGAAAACATCCGCGAGGTGCACCGCGCCGACCTGATCGGTCAACACATCGGCGAAACCGAGGCCAAGACCAACGCGATCATCGACAGCGCGCTGGACGGGGTGTTGTTCCTGGACGAGGCCTACGCCCTGGTGGCCACCGGCGCCAAGAACGACTTCGGCCTGGTTGCTATCGACACGCTGCTGGCCCGCATGGAAAACGACCGGGACCGGCTGGTGGTGATCATCGCCGGTTACCGGGCAGATCTGGACAAGTTCCTGGACACCAACGAGGGTCTGCGGTCGCGCTTCACCCGCAACATCACCTTCCCGTCGTACAACTCCCATGAGCTGGTCGAGATCGCGCGCAAGATGGCCGAACAACGCGACAGCATCTTCGAGCAGTCTGCGCTGGACCACATGGACGACCTGTTCGAGAAATTGGCGACGGCCACGACCCCCGACTCCAACGGCGTCGAGCGGCGCAGCCTCGACATCGCGGGTAACGGTCGTTTCGTCCGAAACATCGTCGAGCGCTCCGAGGAGGAGCGCGAATTCCGGTTGGACCATTCAGAACAAGCGGGAACCGGCGCGTTCACCGATGAGGAGCTGATGACGATCACCGACCGAGATGTCAGTAATTCGGTGGAGCCGCTGTTGCGCGGGCTCGGGCTCTCGGTGCCGTCATGACCAATCCCGAACCTCAGGACGAGCGGCGTTCCTTCTCGTCGCGTACCCCCGTCAACGACAATCCCGACAAGGTGGTCTACCGCCGCGGATTCGTCACCCGGCATCAGGTGACGGGGTGGCGTTTCGTGATGCGCCGCATCGCCTCGGGAATCGCGTTGCACGACACCAGGATGCTGGTCGACCCGCTGCGCACCCAGTCGCGCGCGGTGTTGATGGGCGCCCTGATTCTAATCACCGGGCTGGCTGGTTGTTTCGTGTTCTCGCTGATCCGGCCCAACGGTCAAGCGGGCAGCAACGCGGTGCTCGCCGATCGGGACACGGCCGCCCTGTATGTGCGCATCGGCGACGAACTGCACCCGGTGCTGAATCTGACCTCGGCGCGGCTGATCGCCGGCAAGCCGGTCAACCCCGCCACGGTGAAAAGCAGTGAGCTGGACCGGTTTCCGCGCGGAAATCTGATCGGCATCCCGGGGGCACCAGAACGCATGGTGCAGAACGCATCTCATGACGCGAACTGGACGGTGTGCGACGCGGTCAGTGAGGCGGCCCAGGGATCGCACGCCGTGCACAGCACCGGCGTTACCGTGATCGCAGGTCCGCTCGACAGCAGCGGTGCCCGTGCGGCCACCATCGCGCCCGCCGACGCAATCCTCGTCGAGTTCACCGGCGACAAGGGCACTAGTACCTGGCTGCTGTGGAACGGCAAGCGCAGCCAGATCGACCTGACCAACCACGCGGTCACCAACGCGTTGGGGCTCAGTGCCGACGTGCCGGCACCACGGCCCATCGCGGCGGGGTTGTTCAACGCGATCCCCGAGGCGCCGGCGCTTTCGGCGCCCGGCGTCCCGAATGCCGGCGCTGCGGCGAACTACCCGGTCCCGGCCCCGATCGGGTCGGTGGTGACGTCCTACGGCGTCGACCCGGGCAACGTGCGTTACTACGCGGTGCTGCCGGATGGCCTGCAGCCGATCTCGCCGGTGCTCGCCGCGGTCCTGCGCAACACCAATTCCTATGGCCTGGACCAACCCCCGCGGCTGGGCGCCGACGAGGTGGCCAAGCTGCCGGTGTCGCGGATGCTGGACACCACGCGCTTTCCGGATCGTCAGATCGCCCTGGTCGACGCGGCCAAGAATCCGGTCGCCTGCGCGTACTGGAGCAAGCCGGCCGGGGCCGCGAGCAGCTCGCTGACCCTGCTGGCGGGTTCCGCGCTGCCGGTGCCGGAGTCGGTTCGCACCGTGAACTTGGTCGGCGGCGGCACGCAGGGGATCGCCACCCGGGTGGCCCTGGTGCCGGGCACCGGCTACTTCGCGCAGAGCGTCGGCGGCGCAGCGACGTCGCCGGGCGCCGGCTCACTGTTCTGGGTGTCCGACACCGGCGTGCGCTACGGCATCGACAACGAGGCCGAGAACGCCGGGCACGGCAAAACCCTTGAGGCCCTTGGCTTAACCCCACCCTCCGTTCCCATTCCCTGGTCGATACTGTCGCTGTTCGCGACGGGCCCGACGCTATCGCGCGCCGACGCGCTACTTGCACACGACGGGTTGGCGCCCGATAGCAAGCCCGGACGTCCGGTTTCGGCCGAAGGAGGACCCCGATGAGCCGACTTATCTTCGAAGCCCGCCGGCGCCTGGCGCCGCCGAGCACCCGCCAGGGCACCATCACCATCGAGGCGCCGCCCGAGTTGCCGCGGGTGATTCCGCCGTCGTTCCTGCGCCGCGCCATGCCTTACGTGCTGGTGATTTTGATCGTCGGCATGATCGTCGCGCTGGTCGCCACCGGGATGCGGGTGATTTCCCCGCAGACCTTGTTCTTCCCATTTGTGTTGCTGCTGGCCGCAACCGCGCTCTATCGCGGCAACGACAACAAGATGCGCACCGAGGAGGTCGACGCCGAACGCGCCGACTACCTGCGCTACCTATCGGTGGTTCGGGACAACATCCGCACCCAGGCCGCCCAGCAGCGCGCGGCCGCGCAGTGGTCGCATCCCGAGCCGGCAGCTTTGGCGACGGTGCCCGGCTCTCGCCGCCAGTGGGAACGTGATCCCCACGACCCCGACTTCCTGGTGCTGCGGGCCGGACGTCACCAGGTCCCCCTGACCACTGCCGTACGGGTCCAGGACACCGCCGACGAAATCGATCTGGAACCGGTGTCGCACAGCGCATTACGCAGCCTGCTCGACACCCAGCGCATCGTGCGCGATGTGCCCACCGGAATCGACTTGAGCAAGGTTTCCCGGATCACCGTCCTCGGTGAACCCGACGAGGTGCGCGGTGCGCTGCGGGCCTGGGTCGCTCAGGCCGTCACCTGGCACGACCCGACCGTGCTGGGGGTGGCGCTGGCCACCCGCGATCCGGAGAACCGTGACTGGTCCTGGCTGAAGTGGTTGCCCCACATCGACATTCCCGGCGAGGTGGACGGTGTCGGCCCTGCCCGCTTCCTGTCCAGTGATCCTGAAGAGCTGGTCGCCCTGCTGGGCCCGGCGCTGGCCGACCGGCCGGCGTTCACCGGCGAGCCGGCCGACGCGTTGCGGCACCTGCTGATCATCATCGACGACCCGGAATACGACGTGAACGCCTCGGCGCTGGCACTCGGACGGGCCGGCGTGACCGTGGTTCACCGCACCACGACATCGCCTCACCGCGAACAGTATTCAGATCCGGAAAAGCCGATTCTGCGTGTCGTCGGGGGGGAGCGCCGGGCGATCCAGCGGTGGCAGACCGGCGGCTGGCAGCCCTTCATCGACAACGCCGACACGCTCGGCGCCGACGAGGCCGCCCACCTGGCGCGTCAGTTGTCGCGCTGGGATTCCAACCCGACTCACACCGGGCTGCGCTCGGCGGCCACCCGGGGTGCCACGTTCACGACGCTGCTGGGTATTCCGGACGCGTCACAGCTCGATGTGCCGACGCTGTGGGGGCCGCGGCGTCGCGACGACGAGTTGCGGGTGCCGATCGGTGTCACCGCGACGGGCGAACCGCTGTACTTCGACCTCAAGGACGAAGCCGAGGGCGGGATGGGTCCACACGGCCTGATGATCGGTATGACCGGTTCCGGCAAGTCGCAGACACTGATGTCAATCCTGTTGTCGCTGTTGACAACTCATTCGGCAGACCGGCTCATCGTGATCTACGCCGACTTCAAGGGTGAGGCCGGGGCCGATAGCTTCCGGGACTTCCCGCAGGTCGTCGCGGTGATCTCGAATATGGCCGAGAAGAAATCGCTGGCCGACCGTTTCGCCGACACGCTGCGCGGCGAGGTGGCACGGCGCGAAACGTTGCTGCGCGAGGCCGGCCGGCGGGTGCAGGGCAGCGCGTTCAACTCGGTGGTCGAATACGAGAACGCTCGGGATTCCGGCGCCCCCGGCGCCGAAGACCTGCCGCCGATCCCGACGCTGTTCGTGGTCGCCGACGAGTTCACGCTGATGCTGGCCGACTACCCGGAGTACGCAGAACTGTTCGACTACGTGGCGCGCAAGGGCCGCTCGTTCCGCATCCACATCCTGTTCGCGTCCCAGACGCTAGATGTCGGCAAGATCAAGGACATCGACAAGAACACCTCGTATCGCATCGGTTTGAAGGTGGCCAGTCCCAGCGTTTCTCGCCAGATCATCGGCGTGGACGACGCCTACCACATCGAATCGGGTAAAGAACACAAGGGCGTGGGCTTCTTGGTGCCCGCCCCCGGCGCCGCCCCGATCAAGTTCCGCAGCACCTACGTCGACGGCATCTACGAGCCGCCGCGCACCGCTAAAACTCTTGTGGTGCAGTCTGTTCCACAGCCGCAACTGTTCACGGCCGGACGGGTCGAGCCCGATCAGGGCACGGTGATCACCGGAGCCGACCAAGACGAGTTCGCCGGTCCGCCGCGCAAGCTGATCGCGACCATCGGCGAGCAGCTGGCGCGCTACGGTCCTCGGGCTCCGCAGCTCTGGTTGCCGCCGCTGGACGAGCCGATCCCGTTGACGACTGTGCTGGCGAACGCCGCTGTGCCGGAACGGCAATGGCGTTGGCCGCTCGGTGAGATCGACAAGCCGTTCGAGATGCGCCGCGACCCGCTGATTTTCGACGCCACGTCGGCGTCGGGTAACATGGTGATTCACGGCGGCGCGAAGTCCGGTAAATCGGCTGCGCTGCAGACGTTTATCCTCTCCGCGGCCAGCTTGCATTCGCCGCGCGACGTCACCTTCTACTGCCTGGACTACGGCGGTGGTCAGCTGCGTGCGCTGGAAGACCTGGCGCATGTCGGCAGTGTGGCGTCACCGTTGGAGCCCGAGCGCATTCGCCGCACCTTCGGCGAGCTCGAGCAGCTGCTGATTTCCCGGCAGCACCGCGAGGCGTTCCGCGACAAGCACGGTTCGACTCACGACGATGGCTTCGGTGAGGTGTTCCTGGTCATCGACAACCTCTACGCCTTCGCCCGGGACAACACCGACCAGTTCAACACGCGTAACCCGTTGCTGGCCAAGGTGACTGAGCTGGTCAACGTCGGCCTCGCGTACGGCATCCACGTGATCGTCACGACCCCGAGCTGGCTGGAGGTGCCGTTGGCGATGCGGGATGGCCTCGGACTGCGGCTCGAGCTCAAGCTGCACGACGCGCGGGACAGCAACGTGCGGGTGGTCGGGGCGCTACGCCGCCCTGCTGACGCCGTGCCCGCAGACCAGCCGGGTCGCGGGTTGACCATGGCCGCCGAGCACTTCCTGTTCGCTGCCCCGCAACTGGACCAGGTGGCCGCGATCAACGCCCGCCACCCGGGTATGGCCGCACCGCCGGTTCGGCTGCTGCCGACCAACCTGGCACCGGATGCCCTCGAGCCGCTGTATCGCGGACCGGAACAGGTCGTCATCGGGCAGCGCGAAGAGGACCTGGCGCCGGTCGTGCTCGACTTCGCGGAGAACCCGCTGCTGATGGTGTTCGGCGACAGCAAGTCGGGCAAGACCACCTTGTTGCGCCACATCATCCGGACCATCCGCGAGCACTCTACGTCGGATCAGGTGGCGTTCACGGTGCTGGATCGACGGCTGCATCTCGTCGAGGAGCCGTTATTCGGCGACAACGAGTACACCGCGAACATCGACCGGATCATCCCGGCGATGCTGGGCCTGTCCAACATCATCGGATCGCGCCGTCCACCGGCCGGCTTGTCGGCAGCGGAGTTGGCGCGATGGAGCTACCAGGGTCACACCCACTACCTGATCATCGATGACGTCGACCAGATTCCGGACGCGCCGGCGATGAGTGGCCCATACATCGGACAGCGGCCGTGGGCCAGCCTCATTCCGGAGCTGAGCCAGGCTGCCGATCTGGGGCTGCGGGTGATCGTGACGGCGCGGGCCACCGGCTCGGGACATGCCCTGATGACCAGCCCGCTGCTGCGCCGATTCAACGACTTGCAGGCAACCACGCTGATGCTGGCGGGCAACCCGCAGGACAGCGGGAAGATCCGCGGTCAACGATTCGGCCGGCTGCCTGCCGGACGGGCAATTCTGTTGGGAGACAACGAAAGCCCGACGTATGTGCAGTTAGTCAACCCGTTGGTTGGCGAGTCTGTTGTAGGGGGAGCCGACGAAGGTTTCGCCCGCTGATGGTGATTAGTGAAGTAGCAACCGAAGGACCACAGAAGGAGGGGTTATGACGTTGCGAGTTGTTCCTGAAGGCCTGGCGGCGACGAGTGCGGCGGTGGAGGCGCTGACGGCGCGGTTGGCGAGTGCGCACGCGGCGGCCGCCCCGGCGATCACCGCAGTGGTGCCGCCCGCGGCGGATCCGGTGTCGCTGACGACCGCTGCCGGATTCAGCGCCCGGGGTCAGCTGCACTCCGTGGTGGCCGCCGAGGGTGTCGAGGAGCTGGGCCGCGCCGGCGTCGGCGTCGGCGAAGGCGGGGCGAGTTATCTCGCGGGTGACATCGCCGCGGCCGTCACGTACGGCGTCTGACAATGACCGCGCCTATCTGGATGGCGTCTCCGCCGGAGGTGCATTCGGCGTTGCTGACCGCTGGACCGGGACCGGGGCCGCTGCTGGCGGCCGCCGGTGCGTGGACCTCGCTCAGCACCGAATATGCCGACGCGGCAGCCGAACTCAGTGGGCTCCTGGGGGAAGTGCAAGCGGGGTCGTGGGAAGGGCCGACCGCCGAGCAGTACGCGGCCGCGCACATCCCGTATCTGGCGTGGCTGATGCAGGCCAGCGCCGACAGCGCGGGGGTGGCCGCCCAGCACGAAGTCGCGGCGGCGGCCTACACCGGCGCCTTGACGGCCATGCCGACGCTGGGGGAGCTGGCCGCTAACCACATGATCCACGGTGTGCTGGTGGGGACGAATTTCTTTGGTATCAACACGATTCCGATCGCGATCAACGAAGCCGACTACGCGCGGATGTGGGTCCAGGCCGCGACCACGATGAGCACCTACCAGGTGGTGTCGGAAGCGGCACTGGCCGGGGCGCCGCAGACCGACGCCGCGCCCAACGTGCTGCGCCCCGGTGCTGAGACCAACAACTTCTCGACGCTGGCCCAGCAGAGCGACTCGGACTCCGGCAACTGGTGGGAGAACCTCCTGCGGCAACTGCAGCAGTTCTTCCAGAACCTGAACGACATGATTCAGCAGTTCATGCAGAATTTGGGGCCGTTCCTGGTGGCAAACGGGCCGCTGTTGTTTTTCCTCGCCTATCAGCTGGTCACCAACCTGCTCGGCTGGCCCACCTGGGGCGCGATTCTGGCCGCACCGCTCCTGATCCCCCTGGTCATCGGCATCGGGGCCTACCTCTACTTGCAGAATCCGCAGGACCTGCCCGAGGTTCCGGGCGCGGTCGCGGTCGCGCCGGTATCGCCCTCGCAGAGTTCATCCATGCCGCCGGTGGCAGCCATGGCCCCGCCGGCTCCCACACCCGCGTCGGCTCCCGGGTCCGCACCCGCCGCGCCCGCCACCGCGGCGACCGCGCCGGCGCCCGCACCGGCCGCCGGAACGTTCGGCTACCTGGTGGCCATGGGAGGCGATCCGGAAACGGGCTTCGGCCCCACCCTGGGTGGCCGCGGCGGGATCAAGGCGCCGGCCGCGACCATCCCTGCGGCCGCCGCAGCGGTACCCGGCCGCGCGGCCGCGGCGCGACGACGCCGGCGGGCCGCGATGCGCGATCACGGTGACGAATTCCTCGACATGAACGTCGACGTCGATCCCGACTGGGGTGGCGCCGAGGAAGTCGCGGCCGCAATGGCTTCGGGCAGTGGGGCCGGACGGCTGGGGTTTGCCGGAACCGCGCGCAAAGACGCGGATCTGCAGGCCTCGGGACTGACCGAGCTGGCCGGCGACGAGTACGGCGGCGGCCCGCGGATGCCCATGGTGCCGGGAACCTGGGACCGCGACGGCGCGGGCCCGGATGAGCCCGATCAAGCGGGGGGAGGGGGCTCCGAAAGTTAACAGTAGCGCAGCCAATAGCCGAAATCGTAAGGGACAGAAGAGAAAGGAAATGTCATGAGTCTTCTGGATGCTCACATTCCACAGTTGGTGGCCTCGCAGTCGGCGTTCAGCGCCAAGGCCGCCCTGATGCGCAGCACGATCAACGGGGCCGAGCAGGAAGCGATGGCCGCCCAGGCATTCCACCAGGGTGAGTCTTCGGCTGCGTTCCAGGCCGCGCATGCCCGGTTCGTGGAGATGGCGGCGCGGGTCAACACCCTGCTGGACATCGCCCAAGCCAACCTTGGTGACGCCGCGGGCACCTATGTGGCCGCCGACGCTGCCGCCGCGTCCGGCTACACCTCGTTCTGAGCCGACCACCAGTAACCGCGAAAGGACTTGAGATGTCGCAGATCATGTACAACTACCCGGCGATGCTGAGCCACGCCGCCGACATGTCGGGCTACGCCGGCACGATGCAGGGCCTCGGCGCCGACATCGCCACCGAACAGGCCGCGTTGCAGAACGCCTGGCAGGGTGACACCGGTATGACCTACCAGGTCTGGCAGGCTCAGTGGAATCAGGCCATGGAGGCGTTGGTGCGCTCTTACCAGGCGATGGCCAGCACGCACGAAAACAACACCCTGGCCATGTTCGCCCGCGACACGGCCGAAGCCGCCAAGTGGGGCGGTTAGTCCCGCATCGATGAGTGTCGAGCCCAATGCCGTCGAGCTGACGGTCGAAAACGCATGGTTCATCGCCGAAACCATTGGAGCGGGCAGCTTTCCATGGGTTTTGGCGATCACGCCGCCCTATCGCGATGCCGCGGAGCGTGACGCGTTCTTCAAAGATCAGAAGGACGAGTTAACCCGGATGGGTTTGATCGAACCCGACGGGGCCGAATCGGGAAGAGTGAACCGGGCGGTCGCCGACTGGATCAAGTTGGTGTGTTTTCCCGACCAATGGCTCGATTTGCGCTACGTGGGCCCGGGCGCGGCCAGCGGTGCCGGCGAGTTGCTGCGCGGTGTGGTCGCGCGGCGCGCCGGTGCCATGGGCAAGACCGTCGTCGCGCTACGCAGCGCGCAGCTGGTCACGTTCACCGCCATGAATATCGGCGACGCGCGGGCACTGGTTCCGGTCCTCGGTGTGGGGCTGGGCCAGCGTCCGCCGGCGCAGTTCGCGGAATTCAGCACGCCGGCGCGTGTCGGAGCCCGCGCCGACGAACGGCTGCGCTCCGGTGCGCTGCTGACCGAAGTCCTTGACTACCTTGGCATTCCGCAATCCGCCCGGGCAGTTGTGGAATCCGTATTCACCGGCCCGCGTACCTACGTGGAGATCGTCGCCGGTTGCCATCGTGACGGTCAGCACGCCACCACCGAAGTCGGTATGAGCATCGTCGACACCACCGCGGGCCGGATCCTGGTCAGTCCGTCCCGCGCGTTCGACGGTGAATGGGTCTCGACGTTCAGTCCGGGAACCCCGTTTGCGATTGCCGTCGCGATCGAGAACTTGACCGCCTGCCTGCCCGACGGACACTGGTTCCCCGATCAGCGGCTGTCGCGAGATCTATCCACCCAATACGCCTCAAACACAACAAGATAGAGAGAGAACACGATGTACCAGGCTGATTCGAGGGTCCGTTGACCTCCGGTGCCGTCATGCCGATCGTTCGCGTGGCCATCCTCGCGCACAGCAGGCTGACAGAAGTTGCCCTGCCCACCGAGCTGCCGCTGCGTGAAGTCCTGCCCGCAGTGCAGCGGCTGGTGGTCCCGACGGCACAGAACGGTGACGGCGGTGACCCTGACAGTGCGCGCACCGGCGCCGTATCCCAACTGAGCCTGGCACCGATCGGGGGAGCGCCATTCAGTCTGGATGCCAGCCTGGATACCGTCGGCGTGGTTGACGGGGATTTGCTTGCGCTGCAGCCGGTTCCGTCCGGTCCGGCCGCGCCCGGCATTGTCGAGGACATCGCCGACGCTGCGATGATCTTCTCGACGTCGAGGCTCAAGCCGTGGGGCATCGCGCAGATCCAGCGTGGGGCGCTGTTGGCGGCGATCCTGGTGGCCTTCCTGGCCACGGGACTGGGAGTGACCTACCGGGTCGCCACCGGCACACTTGCCGGCCTGGTCGCGGTCAGCGTGATCGCGGCAGTGACCGCGATCGCCGGTTTGTTTGTCACGTTACGTTCGGAACGCACCGGGCAGGCGCTGTCGGCCGCCGCACTGGTGCCCATCGCCGCTGCCCTGGCATTGGCGGTGCCCGGCACGTTCGGGGCCGCGCAGCTGGTGCTGGCCGCGGCCGGTGTGACCGCGTGGTCGTTGATCGTGCTGATGGTGCCGACTACCGAGCGGGAACGCATTGCCGGTCTCTTCACTGCGACCGCGGTACTCGGGGCCGGTGTATTACTGGCCGCGGGTGCCGAACTGCTTTGGCAACTACCGATATTGACCATCGGTGCCGGACTGATCGTGGTCGCTGTGCTGGTCACCATCGAGGCGGCACAGCTGTCCGCACTGTGGGCACGCTTCCCGCTGCCGGTGATCCCGGCACCCGGGGATCCGACTCCGTCGGCACCCGCGCTTCGGGTGCTCGAGGACCTGCCGCGGCGGGTGCGCATCGGGGACGCTCACCAGAACGGCTTCATTGCCGGCGCGGTGCTGCTCAGTGTGCTGGGATCGGTGGCGATCGCGCTGCGACCCGAATCGTTGAGCGGCTGGGGCTGGTACGTGCTGGCCGCCACCGCTGCGACTTCCGTGCTGCGTGCCCGCGTGTGGGATTCGGCCGCGTGCAAGGCGTGGCTGCTGGCTCAGCCGTTCCTGGTCGCCGGCATCCTGCTGGTGTACTACGCCTCGACCGGACGCTTCCTGTCCGCATTCATTGCGGCGGCGGTGCTCGTCGTGCTGGTGTTGGCGTGGGCAGTGGTGGCACTCAACCCCGGCATCGCCTCACCGGACACCTATTCGCTGCCGCTGCGCCGCCTGCTGGGCTTCGTCGCGACCGGCCTGGACGCTTCGCTGATTCCTGTCATCGCCTACCTGGTCGGCCTCTTCGCCTGGGTGCTCAATCGATGATTCGTGCCGGATTCGCCTGCCTCACAGCGGCGTTGGTCTTCTCGCAGACCATTGCGCCGTGGGGCTGTCCACAGGCATCGGCGATCAGCCAGCCCGTGGTCGACCCGGGCGTGCAGCCGCCAAGCGGGGCTGCGGGACCGGTGCAGCCGATGGAGCAGCGCGGGCCCTGCGCCGCCTCCGGCGTCATCGGCGGCAGCGACCCCACGGCCGTGACGCCCAGCCAGGCGATGCTGAATCTACCTGCGGCATGGCAGTTTTCCCGCGGCGAAGGTCAGCTGGTGGCGGTGCTCGACACCGGGGTGCGGCCGGGACCCCGGCTGCCGAATGTCGATCCCGGCGGCGATTTCGTGGAGACGACCGACGGCCTGACGGACTGCGACGGGCACGGCACCCTGGTCGCCGGGCTCGTCGCGGGCCAGCCGTCCGGCGAGGACGGCTTCTCGGGCGTCGCGCCCGCGGCCCGCGTGCTGGCGATCCGGACGGGGTCGGGCAAGTTCTCGCCACGCTCACCGGGCGGCGACCCGATGGTGGCGCGGGTGTCCCTCGAGGTCGCGACGCTGGCCCGGGCGATCGTGCACGCGGCCGACCTGGGCGCGCGGGTGATCGATATCTCGCAGGTCACCTGCATGGCGGCCGACCGGCCCGTCGATCAGGCCGCGCTCGGTGCGGCGATCCGCTTCGCGGCGGTGGACAAGGACGCGGTGATCGTGGCGGCCGCGGGCAACACCGGGTCCACCGGCTCGGTCGGCGGCGGAATGTCTTGCGAGTCAAACCCGCTCACCGATCTCGCCCGCCCCGACGATGCGCGGAACTGGGCGGGTGTCACGTCGGTGTCCATTCCGTCGTACTGGCAGCCCTACGTGCTGTCGGCGGCGGCCCTGACCGCGGATGGGCAGCCGTCGAAGTTCACCATGTCCGGGCCGTGGGTCGGTGTCGCGGCCCCGGGCGAAAAAATCGTGTCGGTGAGCAACCGCGACGGTGGCGGCCTGGCCAACGGCCTGCCCGACGACCATCAGCAACTGAGCCCGCTCAGCGGCACCAGCTACGCGGCTGGCTACGTGTCAGGCGTGGCGGCGCTGGTCCGCAGCAAGTACCCGACCCTGTCCGCGACCGAAGTCGTGCGCCGGATCACCGCGACCGCCCACAACGGCGCCCGGGCGCCGTCCAACGTCGTCGGCACCGGCAGTGTGGACCCACTGGCAGCGCTGACCTGGGAACTGCCCGCGAGCACCGGACCGGCTGCGACGCCGGCCAAGCCGGTCGCCGTGCCCCCGGCACCGGCGCCGAAAGACAACACCGGCCGGACCGTCGCGTTCGCCGGGACCGCCGCACTGGCGATGATTGTCGCGGCGGTTGCAGCCGCGGCCGCGATCGTCGGCGCGCGCCGACGGAAGGAGACCACCTCGTGAGCTCGATCCCGATCCCGGGGAGCGCCCGAATCACCCTGGCGGCATTGGCGGTAGTGCCCGCGGTGCTGGCCTACCCCTGGCACTCGACTCGCGACTACTGGCTGCTCGGCATCGCCGTTGTGGCAGTGATCGTGTTGTTCGGCTGGTGGCGCGGACTGCACTTCACCACGATTCTGCGGCGCCGGGTGGCCATCATGAGCCGCCGTTCCAACCCGACCGGCGAAGCCGACGCCCAATCCGTGGTTGCCGCAAAGACAACCGCGTTGGTGCGCATCGGGCCGTCCAGCGCCGACGACGCCGTGCTGCCGCTGCAGTTGATCGCCCGATACCTGGACCGCTACGGCATCCGTGCCGACAAGGTCCGTATCACCAGCCGCGACAACGCATCCGACGTGTCGCGACGTGAGACGTGGATCGGTATCACGGTGTCGGCGGCCGACAACTTGCCGGCGCTGCAGGCACGCTCCTCGCGCATCCCGCTGCATGAGACCGCCGAGGTGGTCGCGCGACGGCTTGCCGACCACCTCCGCGAGATCGGTTGGGAGGCCAACACCGTCGCGCCGGATGACGTCCCGCGGAGGTTGACGGCCAACGCCCGCGAGAGTTGGCGTGCGGTGCAGCGTGGCACCTCGGATTTCGTTGCCGCATATCAAATCGCCGTCGATGCTGGCCTGCCCGCGGCGCTGGAGGCCATCCGGTCGCATCCGGCCCGCGAGACGTGCATCGCGCTCGAAATCGCGCGCTCGGGTGAGCAGGACACGGTCGCGGCCGCGTGTGCTTTCCTCACCGATGCGCCCCCGGCGGGCACGCCGCCAGTGGACGGACTGAGCCCGCAGCGCGGCAACCAGGCGCCGGCGCTGGCGGCGCTGGATCTGTTGTCCACGCAGCGGCTTGACGGTCACACCGCGGAGCCCGACGGCCTGCTGGCGACGTTGGATTGGCCGACGCCGGTGAGCGGCGCGCACCGCGCGGTGCGCGCCGAGGCGGCTAGTCCAGCATAAAACCGTTCAGGAAGCTGGTCATCCGCCTCAGGTAGTCCAGCTGGCTGGTGTGCAGTACGTGACTGCCCGGAAACCAGTGCAGCGCACAGCGATCCCAGTGCTCCCACAGCATGACGGCCTGTCCCGGGGGAGCCATCCGGTCGGCGAGGCCGGTGATGATCATCCGCCGGTCCTTGGGAAGCTGCGGCTGGTAGTTCAGCGGGCAATGGTAGGCCAGCCCCGCGTTCAGGTCGTCGCGGGTGATGCTGGACAACGCAAGCCCCAGGCCGACCAGCTTGTTGGCCGGGAACCACTGGTCGAACATCGTCACCGGCGTGACGACCGGGCAGTTGGGGATGACGGCCTCCAGCCGGTCGTCGACGGAGGCCAGCAGCGCGCTGGTGTAGCCGCCCAGCGAAAGACCGGTCAGCGCAATGCGTTCGACGCCGGTGTGCAGCAAATAGTCGACGACGGACCGGAAGTCGTGCACGGCCTGGGCCATCGATTCGGCGAAGCCGCCGAGCCCGCCGGCGAAGTAACCGAAACCGCTGAACGGCGAGCACTTTTCGGCACGCTGGCCGTGGAATGGCAACGTAAAAAGCAAGACGTCGTAGCCGGACCGGTAGTACCACGGCATCGAGAAGAAGCGGCCGTTGGCCAGATACGACGACCCCATGAAGCCGTGGATCACACACAGCGTGGGACGTGGCCCGTCGTCGTGGCGCCAATGCTGGGCGCGCACGATGTTGTTGGACTGCAACGCATTCCATCGCTCGCGCATCGCGGGATTGATCGCGGTGAAGCTGCTGGGGAACGAGATGTTGTCGACGGTGCCGCGCGCGATCCATCGCGCGAGCGGGCCGGCGGGCCGCGACGATACCCGGGGCAGTTCGGTCGGAGCCGGGAATGACTGCGCCGGATCGTGCTCGGCGGCCAGCTCGGCGTAGAAGTTCAGGTTGGCGCGTTCGCTCCCGGACTTGCTGTGGCGCAACGTGGTGGCCACCACCGCCGGCGCGGCCGTCACGGCCAGCAGTGATGACACCCACGTGCGCAAAGCGACGTCGCCGGCGGCGCAGGCTGCGACCACCCCGCGTTCACGCGGCGGCAACGCCGACAGCGGTGGCAACCCGTCGGCACCGGGCGGTACATCGGCGCCGGGAACGTCGGGAACAGGAATGGGCGGATCGATCGGATCTGTGTCGGGCCCCACGAGTGCCGATGCTATCCCGGTCCAACGGCCGATCCAGGCCATTTGACCCGATTCCGGGGCCACTCGGGCGCCACGGGGGCACGATGCGGTAATACGGTTTTGTCTATATCGCCGACCAGCCACGGCGTTGATCAGGAGGACCGACATGTGGGATCCAGACGTCTACCTGGCATTTGCAGACCATCGCGGCCGTCCGTTTTATGACCTGCTCTCGCGAGTGGGGGCCGAACGGGCGCGGCGGGTGGTCGACTTGGGCTGTGGACCCGGCAACTTGACGAAATACCTCGAGAAGCGCTGGCCAGGCGCGGCCATCGAGGCGATGGACACCTCGCCGGAGATGGTGGCCGCCGCCCGGGAACGCGGGATCGATGCCACGGTTGCGGACGTACGGGACTGGAAGCCGAAACCCGACACCGACGTGGTGGTCAGCAACGCCGCGCTGCATTGGGTTCCCGAACATGCCGACCTGCTGGTCCGGTGGGCCGGGCAGCTGCCGGATCGGTCGTGGATCGCGGTGCAGATTCCGGGTAACTTCGAAACCCCCTCGCATGCCGCGGTGCGGGCCGTGGCGCGGCGCGAGCACTACGCAAAGACGCTGAAAGACATACCGTTCCGGGTCGGCGCGGTGGTCCAGCCGCCGGCGCATTACGCCAATCTGCTGATGGACGCGGGCTGCCGGGTCGATGCCTGGGAGACGACCTACCTGCACCAGCTGACCGGGGAACACCCAGTGCTGGAATGGATTACCGGCACCGCGCTGGTTCCGGTGCGCGAGCGCCTCGACGACGCGGGCTGGGATCAGTTCCGCGAGGAGCTCATCCCGCTGCTCGACGACGCCTACCCGCGGCGGGCCGACGGCACGACGATTTTCCCGTTCCGTCGGGTATTCATCGTCGCCGAGGTCGGCGGCGCGGCCGCGGGGTAGCGGCCGGCTACTCTTCGACGCCGCGGTCGGCGGCGATCGCCGACCGGTTCGCCGGTGTCGTGTGATGGATCTGTAGATACGTTTCGGTATAGCGCATCGCTATCCGGGTACCGGCGAAGTCCGAGGGGATTACGTCGCCGGTGCGTTGACGCCAATCATTAAGGCGGACAGCCAAATCCGCGGCGATCGCATCCATTCCCGGATCGCCGTCGGCCAGTAGATTGGTGGTCTCGGTGGGATCGGTTCGCAGATCGTACAGTTCGCGCTGCGGGCGCGGTGATTTAACGAACGGGGCGACCGCTATCCCGGACGGACTCTCTTCGATGTCCCACGGCAGATCCAGCAGCGGGCGCGGCACGTAGTTCTCGATGTAGCTGTATTCCTTTGTGCGGATTGCCCGAATCGGATCGAACGAGTCGTGATACGTCTTCATCGTGTATACCTGCTCACGCACCGGGTCGGCCGGCGTATCGGGTGCGAGCAGGGCGTGGGCGTGCGAGACGCCCTCGATCTCGGCGGGCACGTCGAGGCCCAGTAGCTCCAGCAACGTCGGAACCAGGTCGACGCCGCTGAACAGCTCTTCGTAGACCTGGGGTGCCGCGGCCCGGTGCGAAGAAGTGGGCGGGCGGATGAGCAGCGCGATGCCGGTTCCGGCGTCGTACAGCGTGGATTTCGCCCGGGGAAAGGCCGGGCCGTGATCGGTGAAGAACACCACCCAGGTGCTGGCGTCCAGGCCCGTCTCGGCCAGGGTGTCCACGATCCGGCCGACCGCGGCGTCCGCGGTGCTGATCGCGCCGTAGAAATCGGCGAGATCGCCGCGCACCTCAGGCGTGTCGGGCAGGTAGTCCGGTAGATCGACGGCCGCGCTATCGGCCGGTTCGTAGCGATCGCGCGGGTAGGGGCGATGGGTCTCGAAGAATCCCGCCGTCAGCAGGAACGGCTGTCCAGCCCGCGCCGCGGCGTCGTTGCGCAGCCAATCCTGCACCCCGTCCACCACGTAGTCGCAGTAGGAGTTCGATACGTCCACCTCGTCGAAACCCAGCCGCTTCGGGTAGGACGTCTCGTGCTGCATACCGAAAAGCGCTGAGTGCCAGCCTGATTCGGACAGGATTTGGGGAAGGGTCTGGACGCCGGCGCGGTATTCCCAGCCGTGGTGGGCCAGGCCGACCAGACCGTTGCTCTGCGGATAGCGACCGGTGAACAACGAGCCGCGCGACGGTGTGCACAACGGAGCGGTGGCATGGGCCCGGGTGAACAGAATGCTCTCCCTGGCGAGCTGGTCCATGCGCGGGCTGCTGACGTCCGGGTGGCCGTAGGCACCGAGATAGCGTCCGAGGTCGTGCCAGTGCACGATCAGCACGTTGTCGCCGGTCACTGCCACCTCCCTACCATGCCTTGCCGACCGGCGACGATACCGCAGACGCCTGCCAAGAATCTGGGCGCGTCACCACATACCCGTGCGCCGAACGTGCTCTGAGGGCGGTTTTTCCGCGGGTTTCTATCCGTGAGTGCACGTTCGGCGCGTGGGTATGCCAAAGTCGCCGATCCCGCGTCACGCCGGCTGGGACGGGACCGTGCTGGCCGCTGCGGTGTCGGGCCCCGGCCGGGTGTCCGGCGGCTGAGTCCATCGGTTCTCGGAGACGAACTCCGCGAGCGGTCGTGCATGCGTCCAGCCGTCGAGCTCCAGCGCCGGCCGGTCGGGGAAATCGGGCACCGGGCCGACGCACAAGATGGCCACCGGCTCGGCATCGGCGGGCATGCCCAGCAACTCGGCCAGGGGTTGCGGATCGAACAGCGAGACCCAGCCGACGCCGAGACCTTCGGCCCGGGCCGCCAGCCACAGGTTCTGAATCGCGCAGGACACCGACGCCAGATCCATCTGCGGCAGCGTGCGCCGACCGAAGATGTGGACGTCGCGTTTGTCGGCCAGCGCCACCACCAGCAGCTCGGCGCATTCGAGAATGCCTTCGACCTTGAGCCGCAGGAACTCCGCGCCCCGTGGTCCCAGCGCTGCTGCGGTGCGCGGACGTTCCTCGTCGACCAGGGCGTGGATGCCGCGGCGCACCGCGTCATCGGTGATCCGGATGAAACGCCACGGCTGCATCAACCCGACGCTGGGCGCGGCGTGCGCGGCCTGCAACAAGCGGGCCAGCACCTCCTCGGGCACCACGGCACCGGGCACGAACCGGCGCATGTCCCGCCGTTCGGCGATCACCCGGTACACGACGCGACGATCCTGCGCGCTGAACGCGTGCTCGCTCACCGCGCCGTCGGAGTATTCGCCGGAGGAGAATGGCATTAGCGTCAATGTATCGCGCAGTCCCACAACACCACCAAGGGAGCGTGCAGTGAAATATTCCGACGTGCTCGATCAGCTGCCCGCCGACCGCCAGCCGGGGCGGGTCTACGGCGCGCCCTTCGAGACCACCGACGGTGCCACCGTCATCACGGTCGAAAGGCCGGTCGGCGTCTTCGTCATTCGTGAGGGCCGGGCAACCTGGGTGCCCGCCGTCAACGCCAATCGCGTCGCGCTGATCGGAGTGCTCACCGGCCTGCTCGCCGCGGTCATCGGCAGCCTCGCGGTGCTCCGCCAGCCGCCGTGGCCGCTGATGACGATCACGGAGAATAGGTGACGCCGACCGCGCGGACGATGCAGTCCGGCGCCATGTCGAACGTCAACGAGCGCGCCGGCAGCCCGCTGAGCACATCCGCCGGAATCGCGGTCTTGTAGAGCAGCGACAGTTCGCCGCTGAACTTGTCGTCGACCCGCGCGACGTCGACGTGTACCTCCATGCCGCCCGCCGAGATCTCGGCCCGGGCCGTGCCGGTCCGCGGCGCATCCCAGGGCACGTCGACGGTCGCGCCGGCCAGTTTCGGCAGCATCGACAGCGTCGCGAGTACCCGTTGCCGGGTGAGCGCCAGCGAGCCCGTGTAGTAGGCGACGCTGTGCGGCAACCGCACACCGGGGATGGTGCCGCTGAACCGCCTGGTCACCGGGACGTAGTCAGCAAGGTAGAGCAGGCCTTCCGCTTCGACCTGAGCATGCAGGTCCTCGGGTAGCTTGCCGATACCGAGCAACCTGCGGACAAAGACCGCCATGACGCCAGTATGACGCGCAACCGGGCCGGGTCCACCAATCCGCATGGTGATCCTGGTATCGCTTAGGGGTGACCCGCCCGCGAGCCTGGATGGCCCCGTCTGCCGCTCTCGTGGCCGTCGCGGTCTATGCACTGATGTGGGTGGGCTACCTCCAGGAGTGGGGCTGGCTGCACCGGATCGATTGGTCGCTGTTGAACGCCTCGCACGACGCCGCGGTCAAGCAGCCGGCGTGGCTGCGGTTCTGGGGCGCGGTGACGAATGCGTTGGGGCCGGTCCCATTGCGGGTGCTGGACACGGTCGCGGCGGCGGCCGCGTTGGTGCGGCGTGAGGTGCGCGCGGCGCTGGTGCTGGTGGCCTGCGGGCTGCTGAACGGCTTGGTGACGCAGGCGGCCAAGAGCCTGGCGGATCGTCCGCGGCCGTCGACCATGCTGGTACCCATTGCCCAGACGTCGTTTCCCTCGGGGCACGCACTCGAGACGACGGCGTCCCTGCTCGCCCTGCTGGCCTTCGTCATGCCGATGATGAGCGTGACGCTGGGTCGAATCGCGATGACGCTGACCGCGATCATCCTTGTGCTGGTGGGCTTTTCGCGGGTTGCCTTGAACGTGCATTACCCGTCCGACGTAGTCGCCGGCTGGGCACTGGGATACCTATACGTCCTGGTGTGTCTGGCAGTGTTTCGTCCTAAGCCGCTGCCGCGGTGGGCCTTTCGTTGATCACGGCGCCGTGACCCAACCGGAGCTAAAGCTTGACTTGACCCTGAGGTTGGCGTCGCCTGACGATGGAATGCATGCATCGATTGCTAGCTTCGCTGTGTGCTGTGGCGTGCTGCGTGTGGGCATCGCTGCTACTCGCGCCGACGGGAAATGCCGCTCCAACGGGCAACCCGCTGGCCGGGACGCCCTGGTTCGCGAATCAGGTTGGCAATGCCACACAAGTGGTTTCGGTTGTCAGCACTGGCGGCTCCAACGCGACCATCGACATCTACCAACGCACCGCGGCCGGCTGGCAGGCGCTGCGCACCGGCGTTCCGACCCACGTGGGTTCGGCGGGAATGGCGCCGCAGGCCAAGAGCGGGGTGCCGGCCACCCCGACGGGCGTGTACAGCCTCGACGCCGCGTTCGGCACCGCCCCGAACCCCGGTACCGGGTTGCCCTACACGCAGGTCACCGGACCCAACTACTGGTGGAGCGGCGACGACCACAGCCCCACGTTCAACTCGATGCAGATGTGCCAGAAGGCGCAGTGCACGTTCAACACCGCCGAGAGCGAGAACCTGCAGATCCCGCAGTACAAGCACGCGGTCGTGATGGGCGTCAACAAGAACAAGACCCCGGGTGGCGGCGCCGCGTTCTTCTTCCACACCACCGACGGCCAACCCACCGAGGGTTGCGTCGCGGTCGACGATGCTCAGCTGGTGTCGATCATGAAATGGCTGCGGCCGGGCGCAGTCATCGCAATCACCAAGTAGCGCTCAGTCGACGGTGGCGATGGCGCGACCGGGCTTGAGCGTGAAGTTCATGCCCTCCAAGGACATCGTGGCGTCGTAGGTCCGGTCGTAGCCGGTACCGCAGATCTTCCAGCCGGCATCGGTGCGCCGGTAGGTGTCGCGGTAGAAGGCGGCGCCGATCAGCATGAAGTTCAGGTCGGCGACGATCACCCGGTCCTGCAGATACCAACTGCCCGTTGCGGTGTCGCCGTCGAGGACGATGTCCGGATGCGTCACCCGGTGTTCGGTGATGACGTTCGCGGGCAGCGACGTCCGCATGTACTCGACCAAGTCGGCGCGGTTGGTGAAGTGCAACTCGTTGCCGATCGACGGCCCGTAGTCGGCCTTGATGTCTTCGGCCAGGGTGTCGTTGAAGTCGTCCCAATGCTTGGTGTCCAGCGCGCGCAGATACCGGTATTTGACTTGCTTGATGGCTTCGATGTCGGCCAGATCGTCGAGGGTCATCCCGTCATTGCAGCACACGGGTAACCATGTCGATCAGGGCCCGTCGTTCCAGGCTCCAGTCGATAGTCGTTCCGGTGATCATCTGGGCCAGCACCACACCGCGCAGCGTGGCCCAAATGACTTCGGCCACACCCGCATTCGCCGGGTCGGTGGTGATCAGCCGACCCAACTGGGCGATCGCGGAGTTCATCTCGAGCAGGTGGCGGCGCGACGAATCGCCCAGGCTGCCGCGGGTGGCCCGCAGGATCTCGAACGCGGCCATCGACGTCGGGCTGCTGTAGCAACCCCACGCGGTGTCGATGACGACTTCGATGCGCTGTTGTGCCGGCAGCTCGGAGACGTCGGCCGACGACAGGCTCTCGATCAGCCGGTCCACCCCGTCGTCGACGACGGCCATCAACAGGCCGTTGCGATCGCCGAAGTGGTATTGGATCACGCCCCACGTGACGCCGGCGCGTTCGGCCACGTGCTTGGCGGTGGCCGCAGCGAAGCCTTCCTCCTGGATGCAGCGGACCGTCTCGTCGATGATCTTCGCGCGGGTGTCGTCGCCGCGTTTGCGCGGTGCAGTGGTGCGCCGGGTCGGGCTGACCGGGCGCCCAGACGTCTGGCCTGCGGCAATGGACATTGTTGACTTTATAACATAGCCAAGTCTATTTTTGTGGCGTGAGCAGCCCCTCGCGATACGCGCAGTTGTCCCGTGCCGAGCTGGTCGTTCTGCTTCCCGAACTGTTACTGATCGGACAGTTGATTGACCGGTCCGGAATGGCGTGGTGCATCTCCTCGTTCGGCCGCGAGGAGATGGTGCAGATCGCCATCGAGGAGTGGGCGGGCGCCAGCCCGATCTATACCCGGCGCATGCAGGAGGCGCTGAATTACGTGGGCAACGACGTGCCCACCATTTTCAAGGGCCTGCAGCTCGACATCGGTGCCCCACCGCAATTCATGGATTTTCGCTACACCGTGCACGACCGGTGGCACGGCGAATTCCACCTCGACCACTGCGGCGCCTTGCTCGACGTAGAACCGATGGGCGAGCAGTACGTGTTCGGGATGTGCCACACCATCGAGGATCCGACGTTCGACGCGACCGCCGTGGCGACCAACGCCAGGGCTCAGGTGCGTCCCATCCACCGTCCGCCGCGGACGCCGGCGGACCGGCACCCGCACTGCGCGTGGACCGTCGTCATCGACGAGTCCTATCCAGAGGTACAAGGCATTCCCGCCCTGGACATCGTTCGTCAAACACGCGCCGCGACATGGAAACTCGATCCCATCGACGCATCGGAGGAGGGGCAGGCGGATTACTCGGGTCCGTTGCTCTCCGATTTCGACTTCGCCGCCTTCTCGCATTCGGCACTGGTCCGGATGGCCGATGAGGTCTGCTTGCAGATGCATCTGCTGTATCTGTCCTTCGCGATCGCGGTGCGGGCACGCGCCGCCGACGAGTCCGAAGCCATCGAGGTGTGCACCCGCGGTCTGATCGGTATCGCCGGCCTGGCCGCCGAACGCATTCACCGCGCGCTCAATCTTCCCGGCGGCATTGACGGCGTGCTGAAGGTGCTCGAATTGCACCCGCTGCTGAACCCGGTGGGCTACGTTGCCGCAGAACTGGAGTCGAACCGGCTGCACGTCTATCCGTCTGCGGCCCACGACGACGGTGCCTGGATCTCGTTGTGCTCACCGGAATCCGTGCAACCGCTGCAGGCGATCGCCACGGCGGTCGATCCGCGCCTCGAAGTGCGAGTTAGCGGAACCGCCAATGACTGGACGGCCGAGCTAATCGAAACCGACACCGATGCTGAGGAACTGCCAGAGGTTTCGGTGGTCAGGGTCAGTGGCGGAGCGACATTCCAGTTCGAGCCGAGGCGTTCGCTGCCGCTGACCGTGGTCTGACGCGCAGTTCTTTGTCAAGGGGTTTTTAGTACCACTTCGGTGACACAACCGCATCGGGGCGATACCAATGGCATTGCAAGCCATCGGCTTTCCGCGTGTCGGCGGCTATCGTTAACGCTGGCCACCGACCCCTATAGACGAAAGTATTCGCTCTATGTACGACCCACTTGGGTTGTCGATCGGAACCACGAACCTGGTCGCAGCGCGTGACGGAAACCAGCCGGTTTCACGTCGAGCGGTACTAACGCTGTACCCGCACTGCGCACCGAAAGTTGGTCTACCCGAGGAGAACCCGCAGCTCACCGAGCCCGGCATGTTGATGAGCGGGTTCGTCGACCGCGTCGGCGACTCGGTGGCACTGGTGTCCGTCGATGGCTCCGCTCACGACCCTGACCTCTTGATGGTCGAAGCACTCGACGCGATGGTGCTGGAGGCTGGTGCGGACGCCGGCTCCTCGGAAATCTCGATCGCCGTTCCGTCGCACTGGAAGCCGGGCACCACGCAGGCACTACGCAATGCACTGCGCACGCATCTGGGCTTTGTGCGAAGCGGCATGGCACCGCGCCTGGTTTCGGACGCGATCGCATCGCTGACCGCGGCGAACGCCGAGCTGTGCCTTGCCGCAACCGGTGTCGTCGGATTGCTCGACTTCGGCGGCTCGGGTACATCGGCAACCCTGTTAGACCTGGCAGGCGACTTCAAACCGCTAAGCGCCACAATGCGTTACACCGACTTCTCCGGTGACGAGATCGACGCGGCCTTATTGCTCTGTGTCTTCGAGGAGCTGGGACACGGCAGCGGCATCGACCCGGCCAGCACCGCCGCGGTCGGGCAACTGGCCCGGCTGCGCGAACAGTGCCGTGCCGCCAAAGAGCAGCTATCCATGGAAAGCGCAACGGAATTCGTGGCCGAGCTGGGTGGCCGCCGGGCCACCATGAAGTTCACCCGCGACGAGCTGGGCGACCTGATCCAGGACCGGCTCACCGGACTCATCTACGCGTTCGACGACATGCTGTGCCGACACCGCAAGGGTTGGAACGACCTTTCCGCGGTGATCACTGTCGGCGGCGGCGCCTGCATTCCGCTTGTCAACGAACGTCTTTCGGTGCACAGCCGTCGGCCGGTCATGTCACCTGCGCAGCCCGCATTCGCCGCTGCCGCCGGCGCGCTGCTGCTGGCCGCTCGCGGCGAGGAACTCGACCTACGCACCCGCACGTCAATCGGTCTGCTCACCGCGTCCTCAGGCAACGACATCATCGAACTGCCCGCCGGCGACCTGTTGGTGATCGACGAGGAAGCGCTCACCGACCGCGAGTTGGCCTGGTCGCAAACCGAATATCCCGGTGACATCCGGGTGCCCTACACGCCCGAGGCGTTCGACGAAGACAGCAGCCCCGGCGGCTGGTCGATGCGGTTGAACGTGATCGAGCCGCCCCGGGAACGGGCGTGGCGCCGGGTCCGGCTGTCACAGTTGGTCGTCGGGATGTTCGCACTAGTGGCCATGACCGCGATCGGCGGTGTGGCGTACACGTTGACCGGGGTCGAAAACCGGCAGGCGCCACCGGCGCCCTCCGTCGTGCCCGTGCCGCTGCCGCCGGCCAGCACTCTGGTGCCCAGTCCCGTCCCGCCCACGGCGGTGCCACCGCCGCCCACCGCGGCGCCGGTGCCCAGCTCGGTGCCGCCTCCGCCGCCCCCGCCGGAACCGCCACCGTCGCCCGCGCCGCCCCCGCCGGTCGTGGTGACCACCGCGCCGCCACCGGTGCACACCACGCACCGTCCGCCACCACCACCACAGACGACGACGCCTCCACCGCCGCCCACGACGGTCATGACGACGCCAACCACCACCGAACCGCCACCGCCGCCACCGTCCTCGACGACGCCGACCACGACGTCGGTGCCGATGACCACGCAGTGGATCCACGTTCCGCTGCTGCCGGTGCCGATCCCGATCCAGGTGCCGGCCAATCAGGCGCCGGCGAACCCGGCTCCGCAGTACCCGGCGCAGCAATATCCCGGGGAATATCCCGGCGGTGGTTACGGGGGCGGCTATCCCCCCAGCGGGGGCGGATACTCGCAGAACCCGTTCCTGGGCCCTGGCTACTAGCGGTGGGATTCGGCCGCGAGCAAACTTCGTGGCGCATCACCGCGCGCGGGCGCACACTGGGCACTAACGCTACGAGCTGCTAGGAGGCCACGTGGGCGAGAATGGACCATTCGGGTTCGATCCCGAGGAGTTCGATCGGGTGATCAGGGAAGGCAGCGAGGGACTGCGCGACGTGTTCGAGCGGATCGGCAGGTTTGCCGCTGCTCCGGGCGCCCGCAGCGGATTTTCGGCGTTCTTCGACGATCTGTCGCGGCGGCCCCGTTCCGGGCCGGAGACCGCAGGCGAGGCGGGCGACGGCGTCTGGGCGATCTACACCGTCGACGCCACGGGCGGCGCGCACGTCGAACAGGTGTATGCCAGTGAGCTCGACGCGCTGCGGGCCAACAAGAACAACGTCGACCCCAAGCGCAAGGTGCGCTTCCTGCCGTACGGCATCGCGGTCAGCGTCCTCGACGACGACGCGGAAGAACAGACGTAAGTTGCCGGTTCCCGGGCGTTTCCACTAACCGGGATTCCGCCTAGGGTTTCAGACGTGACGCCAGCATCGCCGGTGTGCCAGGTGTGCGGCTCGGAGCCGCGTCAGGGTGCGCGCTTCTGCGATGCCTGCGGCAGTCCACTGGCGCCGGCCGCCGAGCCCGCCGAATACAAGCAGGTCACCGTGCTGTTCGCTGACGTGGTGCGCTCGATGGACATCGCCGCGGCGTTGGGTCCCGAGCGACTGCGCGAGGTGATGACCGAACTCGTCGATCGGTCGGCGACTGTGGTCCAGCGTTACGGCGGCACCGTCGACAAGTTCACCGGCGACGGCATCATGGCACTGTTTGGAGCGCCAATCACGTTGGAAGATCATGCTTTTCGTGCCTGCCTTGCGGCGCTGGAGATCCAGGAGGTGGTCCGGACGCTAGCGGTCGAGGTGGGCCGCCGCGACGGGATCGACCTGCGCTTGCGCGTCGGGCTGAACTCCGGCCAGGTGATCACCGGCGAGGTTGGCGCGACTCATCTCGGCTATACCGCGGTCGGCGAACAGGTGGGGATGGCTCAGCGCATGGAAACGGTGGCGCCGCCGGGCGGCATCATGCTCAGCGAATCCACCGCGCGGCTGGTCGAGGATCGCGCGGTGCTGGGCGAGCCCGAAACCGTGCACATCAAGGGTTTTGCCACCGCCGTGCCGGCCCGGCGGCTGTTGGCGGCCGACGGTGAACGCCGCAAGGCGCGTCGCCAGTCCCGCCTGGTCGGGCGCCAGCAAGAGAAGGACGCCGTCGCGGCATTGCTGGACCAAGCGAGCCGGGGTGCGGGAACCGTGATCACGGTCACCGGCCGCCCGGGCGTGGGTAAAACCCGGCTGGTCCGTGAGTCGTTAGCCATCGCGCGTAGTGCCGGATTCGAGGTGTCGGTCGCCTACTGCGAATCCCATACCCGCGAGATTCCGTTCCACGTGATCGCCCGGCTGCTGCGCAGGGTCTTCGGTCTGGGCGGGCTCACGCTCGAGGTGGCGCGGGCGCGGGTGCGCGCCGAAATACCCGAGGCGGGTGACGAGGATCTGGTGCTGCTCGACGACCTGCTCGGCATCCGCGACCCCGACATGCCCTGCCCGGACATCACCCCGGATGCGCGGCGCCGTCGGCTCGTCGACCTGATCAACACGATTTCACTGGCACGGCTTGGCTCCGCGCTCTATGTCATCGACGATGCCCAGTGGATCGACAGCGTCAGCGAGTCGCTGCTCACCGAATTCGCGGCGGCGTTACCCGGCATGCGCGCGGTGCTGCTCGTCGTCTACCGTCCCGAATACTCGGGGCCGCTGGCGCACATCCCGGGCGCCTACCCGTTCATCCTTGAGCCACTGTGTAATTCGCACATCACCGAATTGATCAACGAGCTGCTGGGGGCCGACCCTTCGGTGGCCGGATTAGCGACGGTGATCGCCGACCGGGCGGCGGGCCTGCCGTTCGCCGCCGAGGAGATCGTGCGTGACCTCGCCGAGCGAGGCGAGCTCGAGGGCGCGCCGGGCGCCTACGTGTGCGTGCGCGAAGTGCGCGAAATCCATGTGCCGGCAAGCCTTCAGGGCATTATCGGGGCGCGCATCGATCGGCTCAACGCTACGGCGAAGCGCACCCTGAACGCCGCGGCCGTCATCGGCGCGCAGTTCGACACTGAATTGCTGAAATGTCTGCTGGGCGCGGTCGACGTGGCGCCATTGGTCGAGGCGTCATTGGTCGAGCAGGTCGGCTTCACGCCGCACGAGACATACGCCTTCTGTCACCCGCTGATTCAGGCGGTGGCATACGAATCCCAATTGAAAGCCAGCAGAGCCGAATTGCATCGACGGGTGGCGGCGGTATTGCAGCGCACCTACGGCGAGTTCACCGGTCAGGAGGCCTCGATCGTCGCCACGCAGTACGCGGCCGCCGGGGATCTGCGTCAGGCTTACGAGTGGTACATGCAGGCCGGGACGTGGTACGGCGGGCGGGACATCCGCGCGGCCCGGGCCAGTTGGCAACAGGCGCAGCGATTCGCCGACCGGCTCCCGGACGATCAACCCGACCGGCTGGCCGTGCGCATCGCACCGCGAGCCCTTTTGTGCGGCAGCGTTTTTCAGGTCGGCGGCACGCCCGAGGAGACGGGATTCGACGAATTGCGCACGCTGACCACCCAGGCGGGTGACAAGAGGTCACTGGCCGTCGGCATGGCGGGCCACCTCACCACCCTGACGTTCAACTCCCGTCATCGGGAGGCGGCCGCCATGGCGACGGAGTTTGCCACGCTCGTCGAGTCGATCGGTGACCCCGCGATGACGGCCGGCCTGTTCTATGCCGCCGCCCAGGCCAAGTGGGAGGTCGGCGAGGCGACCGAATGCCTGCAGTTGGCGCAACGGATCATCGACGTCGCACGCGGCGATCCCACCATGGGCAACTTCGTGATCGGCTCCCCGCTGGCGTGGGCGATCACCTTAAAGGGCGCGGCCGGCATGTTTTTGGGTCGGCATGGCTGGCGCCACGACCTCGAGGAGGGCATCGCGATGGCCCGCTCGTTCGACCCGACCACCCACCCTTTCGCGCAGTTGTACAAGTATGCGGCCGGGGTGCAGAACGGCGGGGTGCTGCCCACTGCCGAAGACGTGGCGCAGACGGCGGAGTCGCTGGACATCGCCCGACGCTCCGGCGACAACGCCGCATTGGCGTATGCATTGGTCAATCGTGCCAACGCCCTGATCCACTGCAACGACGAGAACGCGGGGGAGGGCTTCGAATACCTGGCCCAGGCTCGCGCGATGCTCGTCGACGAGAAGCTGATCGTGGCGATTCGCCGTATGACCGATGCCGAGATCGCCCGCGGGCGTGCCCGATCCGGCGATCTCGACGGCGCGATCGACCTGGTGTCCCGGATACTCAACGCGCAGTTCGACGCCGGGACAATGATGTTCCGGGCGCCCGCAACCACCGTGCTGGTCGAGACACTGCTAGCGCGCGACGGCCCGGGAGACGTCGAGGCGGCGCGGCGCGCGGTCGACCGACTCGAGGCCGTCCCGACCGAGCCGGGCTTCGTGCTGCACGAAATTCCGGTGCTGCGGCTGCGGGCGCTGCTGGCCCGCGTCCGTGGCGACGAAGACGCCTATCGCGAACTTCTGCAACGCTTTCGGGCCAGGGCGCACGACGTCGGATTCGAGGGCTACGTGGCACTGGCCGACGCGATGGCCGCGGACTGACCCGTCACCCCTGCGTGACGACGTTGTCGACCCCGGAGTTGGAGATCTTCGGTGCGCCCGAGTGGAACGTCACCTGGTTGTTCATCCCGGACGCTTCGATGGTGTCGGAGGAATCGACGGTGACCGAGTTCTTCATGCCGGACACCGACAGGCTCGCACAGTGGCCGGTGATCACGATCGTGTTGTTGATCCCGCTGACCGTAACCACGTTGTCGTTGCACGCGATCGTCTTGTTCTCGTCGATGCCGGACACGTCGAGCGGCGCGCCCTGCGGCGGCGGTGGCGACGTCGACGGGCCCGAACTGCGGGTCGGGCTCGTCGCGCTGGTCGTCGGCCGGGGACTGCGCGTCGTCGTGCGGGGTGACGGCGTCGCCGGCGTGGTCGTCACCTCCGAGGAGATGATCGACCGGACAGTGGAAAGCTGGTGTGCGGCAAAGGCTGCGATGACGCCGGCGAGCACCAGCACGCCGATGACGATGATGGTGCCGACGATCCACCACATGCGGTTGCCCGAGGATTTCGGCGAGGATCCGCCGTAGGGGCTGCCGTAGCCGTACATGGGCGGTGGCGGCGGCGGCGCGCCATAGGACGGCGATGGCACCGGGCCCGGTGGCGGCGGCGGGTAGGCCTGGTCCTGCGGTGTGCCGCCCAATTCGGACGCGCGCGCGGTCTCGGCCAGCGGGCGCTCCAGGTCCCGAATCCGTTTTTCCGGGTCGTCCTGCGATTCCATGGGACAGATGCTCCCACCAGACGACGTCTAATGGGTAGTTTCAGCAGCGTGCCCGACATGCCAAATCGCCAGATCCTCCTTCGTCGCCGCCCGACCGGGCTGGTTGCACCCGACGACACCGAGCTGATCACCCGGCCGGCACCCGAACCCGACGACGGCGAGGCGCTGCTGCGAACCACCTACGTCGGGCTCGACGCGGCGGTCCGGACCTGGCTGAACGATCAGCCGGGTTACCTGCCGCCGGTGCAGCTCGGCGAGGTGATCCGGGCGGCCGGCATCGGCGAAGTCGTCGCGTCCCGGTGTGACGCCTACGCCGTCGGCGACGTGATCACCACGCTGACCGGGTTTCAGGAATACGTGATCATTCGCGACGATCTGTTCAGCACGCCCATTCCCGGCGAGGACGATCAGCTCGCGATCATGTCGGTGTACGGCCCGACCGGGGCCACCGCTTACTTCGGCATGACCGACATCGGTAAGCCCAAGGCCGGTGAGACGGTGGTGGTCTCGGCGGCAGCCGGCGCCACCGGATCGGTGGCCGGCCAGATCGCCAAGATCGCCGGCGCCCGGGTGGTGGGCATCGCCGGCGGGCCGGAGAAGTGCCGTGCCGTAGTCGAGGACTTCGGCTTCGACGCGTGCATCGACTACAAGAACGACGACGTGCCGGCCGCGCTCAAGCAGCATTGTCCGAAACGCGTCGACGTCTACTTCGACAATGTCGGCGGGCCGATCCTCGACGCGGTGCTCGGCCGGCTCGCCAACAATGCGCGCGTCGTGCTCTGCGGCGTCATCTCCAGCTACCTGACCGGTGAGCACCCCGGTCCGGCGAACTACGTGAACCTGCTGTCGAAGACCGCGCTGATGCAGGGCTTCAACGCCCTCGACCAATGGGGCCGTTTCGACGAAGCCTTTGCCGCACTGCGTCAATGGGAGGCCGAAGGCCGACTCAAGCACCGCCAGACCATCTTTGAAGGCATCGAGTCGTGTGTCGACGCCCTGAACGGGTTGTTCACCGGAGCCAACATCGGCAAGACGCTGGTCAAGATCAGCGAGCCCGGATCCGGCTAGCGTCCGGTTAGGGCTCGCAGGTTGTCACATCCGTCTCATGCGTTCCTGCCGCAACGGCGGTGCGTTTTGCCCGCCTCCGAGCGACAAATTGCACCGTTGACTGCTCTCGTGGCTTGTCGCTCGGAGGCGGGCAAATGGTGGGCCCGGCCCAGGCCGCTAGCCGCGCGGGCACCGTGATTCGCGCTAGTCCTCGCCGAGGACGCGGTGCAGCGTCTTCTTTGCCTCACGCAGCGCTTCGAGAACCTTGGCCCGGGCCGCCGCGAGCTGTTGCTTCTGCTCGTCGGTGCCGGTCCAGGTGATCGTGCGGGACAGGCCCGCGATCTCGAACATCTCCCGGCGGATCTTGAAGACGTCGCCGAATTGACCCGCACGCTTGAGGAAAGCGTGTGCGGTCTCGCTGCTGACACCCCGCCACTTCAGCAGGTTCTGACCGAACTCGGTCAACGTCGCGACGCCATTGTCGACCGTCACCACACCGCGGCCGTCGAGCAGGCCGATGGCCAGCTCCGCGATCTCCTGCGGCGGAGTGAGCGCACCGCCGGTCGCGTCGGACACCCGCTGGACGATCTGCGCGGCATCGGCCGGCCCGTCGAGTAGCAGCGCGGCGGTCACAAAGGCCGCTCGCTTGAGCGGTGGACGACCACCCGGACCAAAGCCTGGGCCGCCATGCCCCCAACCGTGCTTACCCCAACCGCCCCCGAAACCGCCGGGGCCGCCCCCGAAACCGCCGGGACCGCCGCCGAAACCGAAGCCGGGGCCACCGCCGAAACCGAAGCCGGGGCCACCGCCGAAACCGAAGCCGGGGCCACCGAAACCGCCGGGGCCGCCGAACAATCCGTCACCAGACATCCTTGTCATTCCTTTCCGTATCGGACCATCAAGCTCCTTGATACCACCGACTCCGGCAATGTCAACAAAGTTGATGGTTCCCAGGTCACCGCGGAGCTCAAGCTGCGCGCGGACTCCGACGTGGCGGAAGCCGAACAGCGGATTCTGGCCCGGCTCGCCGTCGAACAGCAAAACGAGCTCAAAGAACTGCTTTATGCTGCGGGCACCCCTTGAACCGAAAGTGCCAGATATGGATCGTCGCCGGATGATGATGCTGGCCGGATTCGGTGCCCTGGCCGCGACGGTCCCCACCGCGAGTGCGGGCGCCGCGCCGGCACGGTCCGGAACGTACCTGTTTCACGACGAGTTCGACGGTCCGGCCGGCTCGGCACCCGACCCCGCGAAATGGGTTGTGGCGAGCCAACGTACGCCGATCAAGAATCCGACCGGGTTCGACCGCCCCGAGTTTTTCGGGCAGTACCGCGACAGCCGGCAAAACGTGTTCCTCGACGGCAAGTCCAACCTGGTACTGCGCGCGACCCGAGAGGGCGGCAACTACTTCGGCGGCTTGGTGAGTGGCAGCTGGCGTGGCGCCATCGGGACCACCTGGGAGGCGCGCATCAAACTCAACTGCCTCACCGGCGGCTGCTGGCCCGCCTGGTGGTTGTCCAACGACGATCCCGGCCGTAGCGGGGAAGTCGACTTGATGGAGTGGTACGGCAACGGGCAGTGGCCCGCGGGCACCACGGTGCACGCGAACCCGGACGGCACGGCATTCCAGACTCACCCGATCGCGGTCGACGGCGGGTGGCACACCTGGCGCGTGACCTGGAATCCGGCCGGCATGCAGTTCTGGGAAGACTATGCCGAGGGCGCCGAGCCGTACTTCAGCGTTCCCGCGACCGGCATCGAGGATCTGCACGACCCGATTCGGATGTGGCCGTTCAACGACGTCGGCTACACGATGTTTCCCATGCTCAACCTGGCGGTCGGCGGTTCGGGCGCCGGTGACCCCGCATCCGGCACCTACCCGGCGGAAATGCTGGTCGACTGGGTGCGCGTCTTCTAAGTACCGGGTGCGGGATGCACGCCATCGGCGCGCATGGTTGTATAACACCGTTTGCGGGAGTTGGCCGGGGGGACCGTGCCGAACCGGAGCTCCGGCGTCTAGCGATGGGTGGTAGTGCAGATGGATCGTCGCCGCATGTTGATGACGACAGGGCTCGGCATGCTGGCAGCGGCGGCATCGATGCCTATCCCGGAAGCGCTGGCGTCCCCGTCGGTGCCGGCCGCACCGGCCGCCGGACCAGGTGGGCCCTACCTCTTCTCCGACGAGTTCGACGGCCCGGCCGGTTCGCCTCCCGACCCGGGCAAGTGGACAATCCAGACCTGGCAGGACGACGTCTACCCGCCGGTCGAGGGGATCTACCGCGCCGATCCGCAAAACGTGTTCCAGGACGGGCACTCCAACCTGGTCCTGCGTGCCACCCACGATTTCCTGACCAACACCTACTACAGCGGCAAACTGCGCGGCAATTGGCGCGGCATGATCAACACCACCTGGGAAGCCAAGATCAAACTGGACTGCCTGACCCCCGGCCTGTGGCCGTCGTTCTGGGCGGTCAACGAGGACCCGCTGCCCGACGGCGAGGTCGACGTCTTCGAGTGGTACGGCAACGGCCAATGGGCCCCGGGTACCACCGTGCACGCGGCATCCAACGGAAAGACCTGGGAAGGCAAATCGATCCCCGGCCTGGTCGACGGTGACTGGCACACCTGGCGGATGCGTTGGGACGACAAGGGTTTCGCGTTCGCGCGCGACGGCGCCGAGTACTTCAAGGTTCCGCCCAAGCCGATCCACGTCGCCGGCAATCCGCCGGAGGACATGCGCTGGCCGTTCAGCAATCCTGGCTACTGGATGACGCCGATGTTCACGCTGGCGGTCGGCGGCGTCGGCGCCGGCGATCCTGCCGGCGGGGTCTTCCCGGCGTCCATGCTGGTCGACTACCTCCGCGTCTGGTGATCAGCGCGTCGCTTTGAACACCTGAACAAGGTTGAACTGCCAGCGCTCGACGAGCCGGAAGCCCAGGTCGTGCGGGACCGCAAAAGCGGGCGTCGCGCCGTAGCGCGGGCCCGGCGGCAGCGCCGAACCCTCCTGGTGGGCAGGCATCGACTCGTCGGCCTGGGTGATGATCCACACCACCGCGCAGTGGCTGAGCGGCGTGGCGACGACCTCGGGGATCAGGTTGGTGTCAAAGACATCCCGGCGGTCGGTGGCCCGTTGCCACAGCGTGAGGTCGACCAGCTTGCGGTACGCATCGGGGCGCGCCGCCATCAAGGGACGCATCGGTGCCGGCATAAACGTCACAGTGTCGTTAATCAGCAGGCAATCACCCGGCGCCGCCTTGGCCGTGATCAGATCCGCGACCTGGCTGTAGTCCATGCCGTACTTGGCGTACGGGTTATGTTGCACCCATAGGTAATTCGGCGCCGCCGCGACCGCGAACAGGGTGACGACAGCCGGCGTCACCCATGGTTTGGCCGTCAGTGCGCCAGTGCAGACGCCGAGGGCCAACGCGATCGCCGGCGCGGTGAAGCACAGGTAGCGCGGCGTGTAGATCGGGTGCAGCAGCGCCGACCACACCACGATCAGAGCGGTCGGTATCAGCACCCAGGCGACCGCCAAGGTCAGCAACTGCCGATCTGCCGCAAGGAATTTCACCGATGTCCACCGCCACACGACGACGGCTGTCACGATCACCAGGGCCGCGAGCACCGCGAATGGCGGGCTGCGCTCGAAGTACTGCTGAACCGTCACGTCCTCGATCGTGCGGTGCCCGATCGGCGCGACCCAACTGATCTGATGCACCTGCCCCGCGGCCACGACCAAAAACGGCGCCACGGCACAACTGGCCAGAACCGACGTGACGACGAAGCAGGCCACCACGGTTCGCTTGCGCAGGAACGCGCAGACAAACGCGAAATGCACCGGCAACAGCAGCACCAGGTACACGTCAAGCACTATCGAAACCGCTTGGGCGACACCGTAAGCCACCCATATCCAGCCGCGGTTGCGACGCGTCGCGTGGACGAACAGGACGGTTACCCACACCGCGGCCATCATCGACATCGCGTACGGACGAGCCTCGATACCGGCCCACGTCGACCGCGGCAATACCGCGCAGATCAACCCGGAGGCCAGTGCCACGGTGCGCGACGAAAACTGGTTGGCCAGCACCACGACTCCGGCCGCAGCGCCTCCGACGGCCAGACCGCTTGGCGCACGCGACCAGAACTCGGTCGGCGCGACGAGCTGGAACCAGCCGTGCATCAACAGGTAGTACAGGCCGTGCACGGCATCGACGTTGCCCAGCATCTGCCACAGCTGGGCCAGCGAACGGCTGTATGCCGCCGAAATCGTCGCGGCCTCGTCGTACCAGAACGAGGGACGGCCGGCGCCGGCAAGGCTTACCGCGGTGGCCAGTACGCCGACGATCAGCGGGTCCAGCACGCGACGCCCTGACACACCGTTATGGTGCCAGAAGCAAACCCGGAGTCTTTCCGGGCGCGCCTGCTAGTTGGTCAGGTAGAGGTAGTACAGACCGTCCGCGTGCTGGCGGCAATCCCAGTGCGTCCACAAGTTGTCGTTGTGGGCCAGTTCGACGTGCGGGCCGTCCGCCTCGCATGCCCCCAGGGTCGAATAGACGCCGTCGACCTGAATTTCGTCGGCATTGGCCACGCCCACCGCAGTGGTCATCAGCCCGCCGAAGGCCAGCAAGCCCGTAGCGATGAGCCTGATCATGCCGATCTCCCCAGTTGTAGCGGTCGGTTGCGAGGCGAACTATATCGATTTGCCGGAGCTGGGGAGGGGCAATCGGCCGGACGCAACCAGACCGTCACTTTTCGAACGTATGATCGAACAATGAGGCCGCTGGCGTCGATCGGGTACCACGGACAGCCGGTCCGCGACCCGTTTCGGGTGGTGCGTCCGCCGATCGCGGTGCTGATAGATCTGACGGTGCTTTTCCCGCGCGAGCCACATCGCTCGGGCCGGTATCAGCCCAACGGTTTGCAGCTGCACAAGGTCGTCGAGGGCCGGCTGAGCTGCTGGGGTCTGTGCGAGCAGGGCGACTGGTGGGGATTGGTGACCTATCCAATCGCCTACGGGTCCAAGCAAAAGACGGTGACGCACTGGATACCGGCCTGGACGCTGCGTCGAAAGGGCTAGTGGCGGTGCGGGTTACAGCCGGCGGCCCTGCACATAGGTGCCGGCGACGGATGTCTCGCGCGTCCGCATCAGCACGCCGAACAGGGTCTGGTCGCGAGCCATCACCGGGTCGTCGGACCGCACGCCGTCGGTGATCACGGCCTTCAGCGCCGGCGTGCGGTTCGGGTCGATGACGACGAAGTCGGCCTCCTTGCCGACGTCGAAGTTGCCGAACCGGTCCTCCATGTCCAGCGCCCGGGCACCGCCGAGCGTTCCGATGAACAGCATCTCGGCCGGATGCATCGCCACGCCCGCGTCGCCCGGCTCGGACATGTGCACCTTGAATGCCGCGGCGAGCACCTGCGGAATCGGCCACTCGTCCCCGCCGCCGAAATCCGTTCCGGCGGAGATGTTTACCCCGGAAGCGACCGTGCGCAGCCACGGCATGGTGCCGGACCCGAGGAACTGTTGCGACACCGGGCAGTGTGCGATGGACGTGCCCGTTTCCGACATCCGTTGCAGTTCGGTGTCCTGGCAATGCACCGCGTGCGCCATTACGCTGCGTCGTCCCAGCATGCTCGGGCCGCCGACTTTCGAGCCGGGCAGAAACTTGCCGTCGTAGGTGTCCAGGCACGTGTCGACTTGATAGGACCGCTTGGTCGTGTCGACTTCGCCGCTGCCCGGCCGGTTGTCCTCGTTGAGGTGTGTGTGGAAGTACACGCCACGATCTCGCACCGAATCATACAGTTCGCCAAGCCGTTTCAGCGTCTGGGCGGTCACCGCGATCGCGAAGCGCGGGACCAGCGCCACGTGCAGCCGGGCGGTCTTGACGTTGCCGGTGTCGGCGGCGTGCCATTTGTTGATCTCGTCGCGCGCCAGCCGGATCGCATCGTCTTCCGACGTCGCCAACGATTGGGCAGCCTTCGGTCCCACGGTCTGGATGCCGCGGCCGCTGACAATGCGCAGCCCGCGGCGCGCCGTCTCGGTGAACAACGCATCCTGGGCGCCGGGGAACGCAGAGCCGAACACCATAGCCGCCGTGGTTCCGCTCGCGATGCGCCGATCGCAGAACTCGACAGCCGCCCGCCGGGCGAAGTTCTGGTCGGCGAAGCGGGCTTCGGCGGGATAGATGCAGTGGTTCAGCCATTCCATCAGCTGCCCACCGTTGTACGAGTCGCCCGCGAAGGTCTGCGGGAAATGCACGTGGCTGTCCACGAAGCCCGGAAGCAGAAACCCGGGGCGATGATCGGTCACGGGTGTGGACCGGTACTTCAGCGGGACGCCGGCGCGCTCACCACAGAATGCGATCTTGCCGTCGTCCTCGATCACCAATGCGCCCTCGGGGATGGACACCAATGCATGGGCGGCCTCGGACACCAGCGGCGAACCGGCGAGGTGAAAAATGTGCCCAAGATGAATCCGAGCCACGTGATCGTCCCCTAGTGTTTTCCACGTCGCGCTGCAGTTCACATACAACCACCTGGGCGTGTTCAGCGACGGCCCCGGACAGCGAGCGCGGCTCGTTCGGTAGCACGCCGACGATGTCGATGAGAGGATTGCTGCCCGTGGCAGGAAGCTGGAGCTCGCTGTTACCCACCCTCATTCCGCTGGCGCTGGTTACCGCCGTCTCTCCGCTCTCGATCATCCCGGCCGTCCTGGTGCTGCACGCACCGCAGCCGCGTCCCGCCGGGCTGGCCTTCCTGGGCGGCTGGCTGTTCGGGCTGGTGGCGCAGACCGTGATCTTCGTGGCCGGTTCGGGTGGGCTCGGCGACATGCACAAGTCGTCGCCACCGACGTGGGTGTCTTGGATGCGGGTGGTGCTGGGCTCCGCATTGATCCTGTTCGGCATTTACCGGTGGCTGACCCGGCACCGGTCCACCGAGTCCCCGGCCTGGATGCGGCACTTTTCCACGATGCGCCCCCGGCGCGCGGCCATCACCGGGCTGGTCCTGACGGTGGTCCGCGTCGAGGTGCTGCTGATGAACGTGGCGGCGGGCTTGGCCATCGGCACCAGTCATCTCGACGATGTCGACAAGCTGTCGGCCGGCATTGTCTTCGTCGCCGTGTCCGCGTCGACGGTCGCGATCCCGATCCTGGCCTATGCGGCCGCGGGGCATCGCCTCGACGATTTCCTGGAACGCGTCCGAAACTGGATGGAGAAGCACAATGCCGCACTGATGGCGGCCATCCTGATCCTGATCGGTATTATGGTGCTGCACAACGGAATTCGCGCACTTTAGCGGCTACCGGTAGCCGCCGTCGGACAGCCCGGCCTGCGCCTCGAGCCGGTTCGTCTTGTCAAAGAGCCTGTCGCGGGCCACTTCCCATAGGTAGGCAATGATCATCCGGGAGTGGCCCTTGGCGGCCCACTGCTGGGAATGCAGCTCCTCGTGGTGCAGGACCCGGTCGAGCGCGAGAGTGCTTTCCACGGGCCGGCCCTTGCGATCGGTGTACCACGCGTGTCCGGACTCGACGATCTGGCGCAGCCGCCGGGCGGGGCCGGTCGGGTCCGTGACGTCGACCGCGACGTTGACCATGAAGATGTCGCCCCACGCGGTGCCGCCCTGGCGGCTGAAGAGCCGCTGGATCCAGTTGCCGCCCAAGCCCATAAGCATGCCGTTCGGGGTGGTGACGAGGCGTCCGCCATTGCGGTGGACGAATCCGACATCCTCGCCGTAACTCCAGCGGTTCGCATGCTGGCGATCGATGATTCGCCGCACTTCGTCGGCGCAGTACGGCGTCTCGGGGAAGTCGGTGGGCGGGCTTGGCGGGCCGCCGTAGCCGGTGCCCGCGTTGATGATGTAGGTCATCAGCGTGGCGGCGCGCACCTGGTCGCCGGGGGTGCCCGCAGGAATGAGAAAGAACGACTTGCCATCCGGATCGTTGATCTCCGTCATTGCCGCCAGGACCCGAAAGCTCTCGCGCGTGATGCCGTGTTGCGCCGCGATCGCGGTGGTGTGCGCGGCGGGCACGGCCAGACGTTCGGCATTGGCCAGCCACTTCTGGTGATGGTCCGCTGGCGGTCGCCTGGTCATAGTCCGTCAATTGTTATCAGTCCCACCGCTAGGGTGTAGCGAATGAGCAGGGGGCCCTGGCAACGCGCGCGTGGAATCAAACAGATCACCCGGGGTTTGGGCACCCTTGATCGCGAGTTGTTCGTCGCCGTGGCAGAAACCCCTACCCCGCTGCTCGACACGGTCATGCCCCCGTTGACGCGGGCGGCCGACCATTCCAAGCTGTGGTTCGTCATCGCGGCCGGGCTACTCGCGACCAGGAAGCCCGCCGCGCAGCGCGGCGCGACGCGCGGGGTGGTGACGCTGGGTGTGACGAGTCTGTTCACCAATCAGATCGCCAAACGAATCCGCCCGCGCTCGCGACCGATCTACGAGTCGGTGCCGGTGGTCAGAAGAGCTCACCGCCGCCCGACGTCCAACTCGTTTCCGTCGGGACACTCGGCCAGCGCCGCCGCGTTCGCCGTCGGCGTGGGCCTGGAGAGTCCGCCGTTGGGCTTCGCGCTGGCGCTACTGGCCGGACTGGTCGGGTTGTCGCGCGTGGCGACCGGCGCGCACTACCCCGGCGATGTCATCGCGGGGCTGGGCGTCGGTGCCGGGATCGCCGTGCTGGGCGGCAAGCTGGTCCCGCCCATCGCCGAAACCGCTCTGCCGCAATCGGAACCGCTGCGCGTCGAGACACCGGAACGGCCGGACGGCTCCGGCGTGGTGTTCGTGGTCAATCCGGCCTCGGGGAGCGGCACCGGGGCTCGCGTCGTCAAAGAGGTCCGCATTGAGCTGCCGAAGGCGGAGATCGTCGAGCTCGGCCCCGACGACGACCCCGAGCGGGTGCTGCGCGCTGCCGCCGCGCGCGCCGAAGTGCTCGCGGTGGGCGGCGGCGACGGCACGGTGGCAACGGCGGCGGCGGTGGCGGTCGACGCGGGCCTCCCGCTGGCTGTCTTTCCGGCCGGAACGTTCAACCACTTCGCGAAGGACATCGGTTGCGACACCGTCGGCAAGACGGTGGAGTCGATCCGTCGCGGCAGCGTGGCTTGCGTTGATCTGGTGTGCCTCAACGAAAGTCGGATGGTCATCAACACCGCCAGCATCGGCGCGTATCCGGCGTTCGTGCAGCAGCGCGAAAAGCTGGAGAAACGGATCGGCAAGCCGCTGGCCGGCTTCTACGCGATGCTGCACACACTGCGCAACGATCAGCCTGTCCGCATCCGCTACGACAACAAGACCCTGCTGACGTCGCTGTTCTTTCTGGGTAACTCGCTTTATCTGCCAACGGGATTCGCACCGTCGCGTCGAACGCGCATGGACGACGGTCTGCTCGATGTGCGCATTCTGGAAACCGGCCGCCGGTTGGCGACGACGAGGATCCTGACCGCGCTCGCGTTGGGACGGTTGCAGCGTAGCCCGCTCTACCACGAGCTGCAGGTGCCCGAATTCAGCTTCACGGCCGTTGACGCGCCGACGGTGATCGCCCATGACGGCGAGGTCGGCGACGAATACCGCGAAGCGAGCTTCACCGCGAAATACCGGATGCTGCCGGTGTTCTGCCCGATTCGCTGAGCTACCCGTTCGGCTGATCGGACTCAATTGCGTTCTGCCCGTTAGCTTTCCGCGTCAACCCCCAGGTAGGCGTCCGCCCAGGCGCCGATGATTCGCCCGGCTCGGTGAGCTTGGCCCCGGGCGGTGAGCAGGTGATCGGAGCCCTCGAGCGAGACGAAGCTGCGCGGGTGGCGGGCCAGCCGGAAGATCTCGCTGGCGTTGTCGATGCTGACGGTGTTGTCGGTCGGCGAGTGCAGGATCAGCAACGGCAGCCGTAAGGCCTGGATCTTGTCGTGCAGCTGGGCCGCGCGGACATCCTCGACGAATGCGCGCTTGAGCGTCAGCTTGCGCCCGCCGACCATCCACTCGGCGCTGCCCTCGGCCAAGCATCGGTCGACGACTGCGTCGTAATGCTTTTCGACGTGGCTGGGGTCAAACGGTGCCGCGACCGTGACGACCGACCGCACGCCCGGCGCGCGCATCGCCGCGGCGATCACCGCGGCGCCACCCCACGAGTGACCGACCAGAATGTCGGCCGGCGTCCCGCGGTGCGCCATGAACTCGCAGGCCCGGACCACGTCGTCGACCTTGACGGTGAACGACCCGTCACCCCAGTTCCCATCGGATCCACCGAGCCCCAGTGCGTCGAAGCGCAGCATCCCAATCCCGTCGGACGCCAGCTGCTTGCAGATCCGGGACGCGGCCGGAGAGTCCTTGCCGAGGGTGAACCCGTGCGCGAACACCCCCCAACCACGCACCTGCGATTCCGGGACCTCGATGACGCCGGCCAGATTCGCGCCGCTGGAGCTCTGGAACGTGACACGTTCGCCCATGGTGCCGATCTAACTACGCAACGCCGGGCCTTCGCGACGGCCCCGCTCATATTTTCCGCAGCGGTGCCCGGACGCGAAAGATTGGAATCGCAAAGGAAATTAGCGGTGCGAGAAGCGGCCGGCACGCGTCCCCCATAAGGTGGATGCGTGGCCTTTGCTGCGAGTCGCATGCTGGCGCGGAACGGGCAATTGCGCATGCTCATGGCGGCCTGGGTGGCCTTTTACGTCGGTGCATTCGCCCATATGGTCCTGGTGATCGCCTTCACCTTCTCGGTGGGAGGCGCTGCCGCCGTCGGTGCGGCGACGGTGCTGGTGACGTTGCCGGCCGGCCTGGTCGGGCCGCTGACCGCGCCGCTCGCGGCGAGCGCACACCCGCAGCTTCATCTGGCGTTCGGGAACGGGATTCGTGCCCTGACGATGGCTGCGACCATTATCGCGGTGCTCAGCGGAGCGCCTATCGGTGTCGTGCTGGTGATCGTGGCGGTCGACTCCGTTTTGTCGGGGGGTGTGCGGCCGCTGCATGGCGCGATGGTGGTCCGACTTTCCACTACCGCCGCCGAGGCGGCCGCGGGAAATGCCATGACCAGCTCACTCGTCAGCGCCAGCGCGCTGGTCGGGCCGGCGCTGGCCGGAGTGGCGTTAGAGCTCGGGGGTTTCGGGTGGGCCTTCGCTCTCCCGGCGATTCTGTTCCTTACCGGTGCGGCCGTGGCGGCGCTGATCCGCGTACCGAGTGCCGGCAATTCCCGACCCCATACCTCTGGGTCGTCCCGGCCCGCGACGTCGGTGCTCCGCCTGCTGGGGACCGGGTTTCGCGGGATCTTCGCAAGTCGTCCCGCTGCCGCGGCCACCGTGTTGTTCTCCGTCAACGTCATCGTGCTGGGCGTCTGGTTTGCCAGCAGTGCGTCGGTGGCCAAGGAGCAGTTGCATCTGGGCAAGGATGGCGTCACGACCATCATGACGGTTTACGGCGCCGGTGGACTGCTCGGAGCGCTGGCCATGCTGTCCTTCGCCGCGCGTCGCGGTCTGGCTTCCGTGCTCGCCGGTTCGCTGCTGGGCCTCGCTGCCGTCATCGCCTCGCTGGGAACGATCAGTTCGCCGGTCGTCGGTCTGGCGCTGGCCGGCGGGCTGGGTGTCGCCGGTGCCGTCACGTACGCGATTGCGCCCACGCTTGTGCAGCGCGGCGTCGCACGCGAGTCGATGGTGCCGGCCGTGGCCACCCTGCAGAGCCTGTATTCGCTTGGCATGGCGTCCGGCGCCCTGGTCGCGCCGTTTCTAATCGATCCGTTGGGGCTTCCGGCCACCTTGGGCCTCGTGGGCGCAGTGGCGGGCCTGATCTCGTTGCTGGCCTGGCCACGACTGCGTGGCGCCGACGAGCTCAGTGCTGACGACGCCGCCAAGCTGGCAGTCATTCGCGCCGTCCCCATGCTTGAGCCGTTACCGGCGCTGGCACTCGAACAGCTGGCGCGGGCCGCGACGCGCCTGACGCTGCCCGCCGGCTGCGAGGTGTTCCGGCAGGGCGACCCCGGTGACCGCTTCTACATGATCGCTGCCGGCGTCGCGGAGGTAACGGTCGACGGACACCGCGTCGCCACCCTTGGTCCCGGCGGCTCGTTCGGAGAAATCGCCCTGCTGCACGACGTGCCGCGCTCCTCGACCGTGACGGCGCGCGAGGAGCTCGATCTGGTCGCCGTCGAACGCGCCGAGTTCCTCAGCGCGCTGTGCACCGATAACGTGTCGGTCGGTCGCCTCGGCCGGATCGCCACCACCCGCATGGCCACCCCGCCGGTGGCCGAGCGCCTCGTCGAGGTGAGCCGCGACACGACGCTGAGCAGCGGGGCCGCCCGCGAATTGCTGGCCTCGCAGCCTCCGATGGCCGCGATCGAGGCCACGGCGCTCGGTGAGCTCGCCGATACGGCGCGGGTGTTCGCCGCCGGCGACGGTGCGCTGATCACCCGCGAGGGCGACTACGGCGATACGTACTACGTGATAGTCGACGGCGCCGCAAAGGTTTTCGAGAGCGACGCCGAGATCCGTGAACTGCGGGCCGGGGACGGATTCGGTGAGCTGGCGATCCTGCGCGACGTTCCGCGCACCGCGACCGTGCGGGCGCAGGGCGACACCACGTTGCTGGCCGTGGACCGCGACGCGTTTCACCGCGCCCGGCAATCCGAGTAGCAGCCGATATGCTGACGCAACCCCTGGCCAACGGAGGTTGCGGCGCGAATGAAAATTCCCACGGCGTTCTGCTGGGTCTTGCTCATCCTCACATTGCTCGCCGCTGTGGTCATGGCGGTGTGGCCCGCACTGACCGCCCAAGCCGGTGCTGCCCAAATGGGATTTCTCATCCTGTTCGTCGTGGTCCATGCGTGGCTGGGCTACTCCGCTCGGGGCATGGTCGCGTTTGTCCTCATCGCGTGCGTCATCGCGTTCGCGTTGGAGGCAATCGGCGTGGCGACCGGTTTCCCGTTCGGCTCCTACGTCCATCACCTGCCCGGTCCGAAACCTCTGGGCGTTCCCCCGGTGGCAGTCGCGAGCTGGCTCATGTTCGGCTGGCTGGCCTGGGCGCTGGCCCGGGTGATCATCCGGGCCGAACCCGCAGTGGCTGATGGTGGCGCCGAACGCTTTACGACACCCGTGGTGGCGACGTTCATTCTCGGGGGCTACGACCTTGTCTACGACCCGATCGGCGCGACGGCACACGACTGGTATTCCTACGACCACCCGACCGGAGCGCTGGGCGTCCCGTTGACCAACTTCCTCGGCTGGCTTCTCACCGGCTGGTTGATCTTTCAAATCGCCGCACTCGTCGAAACCAGATTCCCCGCCCGACCCGTCACCTCGAGCCGCAGCTACTGGCTGCTGCCATGTCTGTTCTGGCTGTCCACCGCCACCCAGGTGTTCGCCGGCCTGATCCATCCAACCGCCGGGGCGGTGGTCCGGGGCGGCAAGACCATCCGGATCGCCGACGTGTACGAATCCGGCGCTTCAGCAGCGCTATTCACCATCGTCTGCACGGGGATCATTGCGCTGGTGCGGCTTTATAGCCGTCGGGCGTCACCTCGCTGATCCCCTTGGGGCGGCGCAGTATTCGCGCTACCGACTTGTGACGGCGTCGTGACGTCACCATTTGGAAACGGCGCGGTGCGGCGCGCGTCGTGCCGCGGGTCGCCCACCAACAATGGGGGCGGTCGTCGAGGGGCGACTTGGCTACGGCTATGTGGTTCTGCTGCGCGAATGAAGGAGTTGGACGTTGATGACGATCTTTGATCGATTCAACATCGGTATTGTTGCTAGCGCTGGATTGTGCGGTGCCGCTATAGCGTTGAGCCCGGACGCTGCAGCCGTCCCATATATGACGGGTGGCGGTGCGTGCATGTACGGCCAGGCCGGCGAGGCCGGTGCCCCGGCCGCCGGCGGTCCGGTGGGTGCCGGGGGAGCAGCGGCGGCCGCACCGTGCGCCGCTCCGCTGACTGACATGGCCGGTGTTCCAATGGTGGTGCCCGGTCCGGGAATCGTTCCGGTTCCGGCCGGTGCTCCGCTGATTGCGCTCGGACCGCCGATACCTCCGGTGCCGGTGGTTCCCCCGTTGCCGTTTGCGCCTCCGGTGCCGATCGGTGCTCCGTTGCCGCTGGGTGCCCCGCTGGTTGCCCTCGGTGGGGTCGCGGATGGCCTTCCCGTCGCCCCGCTGATTGACATGTCCGGGGTGAAGGACGCGCCGACCGGTCCGGCGCCCACCGGCGGGCCGGTGGCCGGTCAGCCGGTTTCGCCCGGTCCCTCGCCGGTGCACGGAGGCTAAACCCCTAGTAATGCAAATGACCCGCGGCCGCACTCCGCGGGTCATTTGCATTGCGGGACATCGTGTTCCGCGTCGAATCTGACGCTGAGAGGCGGGTCCGCCGTCGAGTGTGACGCCAGGGCGTCGAATGTGACGTCAGGGCGGAGAATCCGCCGAAATGCCGCCGTGAGCGCACATTCGACGCCGCGGCGTAACGCTAGAGACCGCGGGCTAACGCTAACGACTGTGCACCAACGGTTTACGACGAGGGCAATTCGTTTGTGGCCTCGCGTACGACGACCGGGTCACCGACGTTGACCGTGTTGTAGTACCACTCGGCATCCTCGGGGCTCAGGCTGATGCAGCCGTGGCTGACATTCTCCAGCCCCAGCGAATTGAGCGCCCACGGGGCCGAGTGCACGAAAAGACCATGGTTGGTGATGCGGACGGCGTAGTCGACCGTGACGAGATAACCGTCGGGGTCGCTGACGGGAATACCGACGCTGCTCGAATCCATTTGCACCGAGCGGTCTTTGGATAGAACCGTGTAGGACCCGATGGGAGTCGGGTACTCGGGTCTACCCAACGAGGCGGGCAGCACGCCCTCTTGGCCGAAGTGCGGCCGGTGGTGCGGCGACGGCAGTGACGACGGTGGTCCCGACTCGACCCCGTCGATGCTCACGGTGAAGGTGTGCTCGGAGATGCTGGCAATACCGATGACCCTCGGACCCGTCTTGATCTCGGCGGGCTGGCCTTCCACGGTCAGTGCGATCGTGGTGTGCGCGGGCCAGTATCGGTCCGGAACCCACTGCACCACTTTGTTGTCGAGCCATTCGTACTTGCCCGTCATCGGCGGCGTCGACTTCACGTCCAGGGCACGCTCGGCGGCATGCCGGTCGGTGACGGGGGAGCGGAAGGTCACTATCACGGGGTGCGCCACGCCGACGGCCTGGCCGCTGGTGGGCTGCACCGACGCGATGGGGAAGGGGGCATACGACTGGCTGGCCGCCGCGAGGCTCACGTCGGCCGGTAGCGGCAGATTCACGACGGCGGTCCCGGCGACCACGCTCGCGCCGATTCCGATGACAGCCACGGCACACCGAATACCCGCGCGCATAACCCCAATTCCTTTTAACTGACAGAGTTGCAATAGGAATGGTAAATGCCTGCTGAACTGCGGAAGCGTAAGGGCGCGTTAGCAATTGATCAAGTGTCTGTCACGATTTGGCCACAGCGGTCCGATCTGTCAACGTGGGTCATACGCAGGGCGGATGTCTGAGCACCAGTGTTGTCAGCAAAGGAGGACGGTGTGTCGCGGCGTTGGGTTCGTGGGGTTGGTCTGGCGGGTGCCGCGCTGCTGTGCGCGGTCGCATTCGCGGGCACGGCGGTGGCCGCGCCGCCTCCCGCGCCCGGGATTCTGGTCAGCGATGGAATCACCAAGTGCACAACGGGTTTCGCGGCCCAAGGTGGTGACGGCAGCTACTACTTGTTCACCAGCGGGCATTGTGACCATGGGGCGCCGTTCACCTACGACGAGAATGTCCCGCTCGGACACGTCACCTCCAGCGAGCTGCTGGGCGACCTGAAAGACGCCGCGATCATCCGCCTCGACCCGGGCGTCGGCGCCCCCGGCGCTGAGGTCGGCGGCCAGCGCGTTCGGGGCGTCTTGAGCGCTTCTCAGATCAAGGGGGGCATGCCGTTCTGCAAGTTCGGTGCAATGTCCGGGGAGACCTGTGGCTCCGTCAAGAGCATCGACGGCGAAGTCGTCGAAGCCAACGTGTTCGCCCAGCCCGGTGACAGCGGCGGGCCCGGCTACGTAAAGAATCCGGACGGCACCGTGACCGCGGTGGGCCTGGTGATGGAGTCGTCGCTCGCGGGCGACCCCAACACGACCTACTTCGTCCTGGTGCAGCCCCTGCTCGGCAGATGGGGCGTGCACCTCGTCGGCTGACGACGGCGCGGCCCCCGCGGCGTCAGCTCGCGCCCGCCGCGATCACCTGGTCCACCTCGACGGCCCGCTCTGCCATTTCGGCATGCGCCTTGTCGAGCGCTTCGGCCTGATCCTCATCGGCTTTCATCAGCGACTCGATGTCGAAGCCGGCCATGTCCAGAACACCCATGTCCGAGAAGGCTTTCTGCACCTTGTCGCCCCACAGGCCGATGTCCTTGACGATCGGCACGATGCGGCTGAACAGGTGCGAGCGGAACTGGATCATCAGGGGCGACGTGTCGACCCACTCGGCACACGCTTTGACGTCGAGGTCGAGGGTCTCGAAAACCTCCTCGGCGCGGAACCGGTCGCGCATCAGGTAGCAGGCTTCCACGACGAACTCTTCGCGCTCGTCCCGCTCGGTCTCGGTCAGCTCGGAGTAGTAGTCCTTCAGCGAGATTCGGCCGAAGGCGACGTGCCGGGCCTCGTCCTGCATGACGTAGGCCAGCAATTGCTTGGCCAGCGAGTCCGGCGCCGCCATGTCACGCAGCACCCCGAAGGCGGCTAGCGCGAGCCCTTCGATGAGAACCTGCATGCCCAGGTAGGGCATGTCCCAGCGCGAGTCGCGCAGGGTGTCGTCCAGCAGGGCCGTCAAATGCTTGTTGATCGGGTAAACCAGGCCCACCTTGTCCTGCAGGAAACGCGAAAACGCCTCGACGTGCCGGGCCTCGTCCATGGTCTGGGTGGCCGCGTAGAACTTCGCGTCGAGGTCCGGGACGACCTCGACGATCTTGGCCGCGCACACCATTGCCCCCTGCTCGCCGTGCAGGAACTGGGAGAACTGCCAGGCTTGGGAGTGCAGGCGCATCTCGGCGCGGCGTGCGTCGTCCGCGGCCTCCCACATCGGGCTGCCGAACAACGGATGGAATTCGTCGGGCAGCCCGACCGGATTCATCGGGTCGACGTCTTGTGCCCAGTCGATGCGCGACTGCGCATCCCACTGCTTGTCCTTGCCCTTCTGATACAAAGACAGCAGCCGCTCGCGGCCCTCGTCGTACTCCCAGGTGAAGCGCGCGTCGCCGGCGCTGGGGACCTCCCACGAATACGGCTCGGGGACGTCCGTGTATTTGTCTCGCGTGGTCATGGGCTGCTGCCTCTCTGCAACGTGACCAGTGGTCATGTGATGGCTATCACAGTGCGCCGGGGACTGCGGCGCTGTCAACCCTTGACGAGCGAGCAAAATGACCGCGGCCCGGGCTACCTCAGTGGATGCGCGCGCTGCCGCCCAGGCCGATCTCGAGCACGCTTCCGGTGATGACTCCGGGATCGGTGACCAGATACACCACGCCGCGACTGACGTCCTCGGGCTGTAGCCAGGGCTGGGGGATTGGGTTGGCTCTCATCATCCGGCGCACCAGATCGTCTGGGATGTCATCACTTCCGGCCGGCTGCACCATCGGGGTTTGGACGGTGGTGGGGCAGATGACGTTGATCGTGATGCCCTCTTTGGCGACCTCTAACGCGGCGGACTTCGCCAGGCCGATGACACCCCATTTGGTGGCGTTGTAGGCGGCCAGTTCGGGAATGCCCATGCGGCCGCCCATCGAAGAGGTCACGACGATCCTGCCGAACCGCTGCTGGCGCATTACCGGTATCGCGGCCCGCAGGGTGTGGAATGCGCCGGTCAGGTTCGTGTCGATCAGCTGTTGCCAGACCACATCGCTGACGTCTTCCAGCAGCCCGGTGCTGACGATTCCGGCGTTGGCAACCACGATGTCGAGGCTGCCCATATCGGCGACGATCTGCTTGATGCCGGCACCGACCGCTACCGAATCGCGCACGTCCAGGGTCAGCGGTAAGCACCGCCGGCCCAGTTCCTCGACGAGCTTCGTCGTCTGCTGCAAGTCTTCCTCGGTGCCCAGGGGGTAGGTCAGCTCCGCCATCGCGTCGGGGGCATCGGCGACCACGACGTCGGCTCCCTGTGCCGCTAACGCCAGCGCATGCGCGCGCCCCTGCCCCCGAGCCCCGCCGGTGATCAAGGCCACGCGTCCATCCAAAGCACCCATGGGGATAGAAGCTACCAGCGTGTCAGACGCAAACCGTCCGCCAGTGCCGCGTCATGAAAGATGTTGCCGTGGGCCATATTTCGTGCTTGCAGTCGGTCAGTGGTGGCCGCTACCGCTCTCGCTGCCGGAACTGCTGCTACTGCTGGAGCCGCCGCCACTGCTCTCGCTACCGCCGCTACTGCTGGAAGTGCTGCCACCGCCGGAGCTGGTTCCACCGCCGACTTCGGCGCCACCGCTGCTTGGACTGCTGCCACCGCTGGCGGGCCCGCCGGCGCTGGCGGGCCCGCCAGCGCTGGGGGATTCGCCGCCGCCGGTCGGCACACCGGAACTTGGGCTGTTGCCGCCGACGCTAGGTGTGCCACCGCTGGCGGGTTCGCCACCGCTGGTCGGCGCGCCGCCGTGGGGTCCGCCGCTGGTCGGCCCACCACTGCCGGGCGAAGTGCCGCTCTCAGCGGGCCCGCCGCCTGGAGTGCCAGGCCCGCCGCCGGGAGTGCCGGGGCCGCTGGCGGGCCCGCCGCCGCCGGGAGAGCCGTGGCCGGGGCCGGTGCCCGTAACGGGCCCACCACCGTGCGGTCCTCCGCTGCCGGGATTGTTGTGACCGGATCCCGGGCCACTAACTGGCCCGCCACCGCCGGAGCTGGGCGGTGGGCCTTGCCACGGGGGAGGCCGGTGCGATGGCGGCGGGACGTAGATCGGCGGCGGCCACGATTGCGGCGGAGCCTCGACCACGGGCGGAGTCACCGGCGGGAGGGGCAGCTGAACCGGGGGCTCGGGAGCCGGGACGAACAGGGGAACAGGCGGGGCCGCTGGGACCACAACCGCGGGGGCCGCCGGCACCACAACGGGCGCCGCCGCCGGGGCCGGAGGCGGCATGATCCGCGGTGGACTCAACGGTTGAGGCGCCTCCATCTTCATCGCGGCGACTTCTGGCGCGGGCAAGAGTGCCTGCTGGACCGGAGCGACGATGCCCTTGATCGGGGCGGGCAACGCATCGACTGTCGTGCGGATGCCGAGCGACAGCGCGATTTCCAACGCCAGCGCCGCACTGAATCCGGCTATTGCCACCACACTTCCGACCAGCAGCGCCGGCCTTGGGCGAGGCTCGCTGCCATCCGCCGCGCCCAGGATCACCGTCGCGGCGTCGGCCTCGTCGTCGGCTACCGCGCTGTACGCGAGGTCGTCCTTGCCGAGCGGGGCGTCGGTGGTGCTCAAATATTCAGGCAAGACAGATACGTCGACGCCGCCCGTGCCGGGGTATTGGGCGTAGGCCCACGCGGTGGTAGCCGACGCGAGCGTGTTCGCGGACGCCAGCGCTGCGCCTCGGGCCAGCGCCGTCTCCGGTTCCTCCGGCACATTCACGACGAGCGGCGTCGCCTCTTCTAAACGCCGCCTGATCGCGGTGACGTCGACACCGGAGCCGACCACAAACACGCCGCCTGGCGGAGCCGGCAGTTCGTCGAGCCCGGCGACCAACTCGAGCAGCTCCGCGGTGACGATCTGCCCGGCCTCGGTATCCCACTGTTCTTTGCGGACATCGTTGATGGAGCCGTCGGAGGTCTCGACGACGGCCAACGTGGTGGTCTCAGGCTCCACGAAAAGCACTGCGGTGCGTTCGTAACCCATTGCCCCGCCGACAGATTGGGTCAACGCGGCCGCGGCCACAAACGCTGAGACCAGTAAGACGTTCTCAATCTTGTGGGCGGCCAGCGCGTCACGTAGTACCGCTGCTTCCAGCTGGTCGGTGCATGCCACGCCGATGGAGTCCAGTTCTAGGCCGGCGTCGGCCGCATCCGCGCGGGTACACGTGATCGCGGCGATCACGCGATCGGACGCGCTGACGGTGGCCGAGTCGTCGGCAGCGGTGATGGGGAACTCGTTCTCGTCGATCGTTGCGCCGTCGGCATTTTCGCCTTGCAGCATGACCATTTGAACCGAGGCCGGCGCTATCGAAACTCCGAGCACGATGTCCATTGCCCACGCCTCCCAGCCACGCGGTCTTAATGACCTGATCGTCGCTGTCGAGGCTGTGCCCAGATCCTGCGGATGCTATGCAGGCGTTATGAAGCCATGAAGGCTATGACGGCGTGCCTTCGGTGGCGGAGTCATCGGCGTTGGCCAGGTGGTGCAGGACGCGTTCGTTGAGGGCGGCGAGGAGCTCGAGCTCGGCCGGAGTGAACAGGTCGATGAAGTTGCGGCGGACGTCCTCCACGTGCCCAGGCGCCGCCTTCTCGATGGCGGCCCGGCCGGCCGGCAGCAGGCAGACCATGGTGCTGCGCGCGTCATCGGGGTTGGGCGCGCGGCCGATCAACCCGTCCTTCTCCATCCGCCGCACTTGGTGGGAGACACGGCTCTTCTCCCAGCCCAGCGTGTTGCACAGGTCGCGCGCGGGCATGCGGTCCCCGTCGTGACTCGAAAGCACCGCCAGGATCTCGTAGTCGGCCCCGGACAGACCCGATGCCTGCAAACCCCGGTTCAGCTGCACGTCGAGCTGATGACGCGCGTGCCGGAACGCCCGCCACGCGCGATCTTCACGCGGGTTCAACCAGTTCGGTTCCATCAGCGGCCATGCTACTCGTTTGGTTGACGCATCAACAAATTGTGCATAAGGTTGAGTAGTCAACCTTTCGATCAACAGCTTTAGGCGGGACACCTCATGAGCAGCATCAGCGTCATCGGCACCGGAAACATGGCCCGCGCCATCGGCGCTCTGGCAGTGGCGGGCGGCAATACCGTCGAGATCATCGGCCGCGACCCTTCGAAGGCTGCCGACTTGGCCAGTGATCTCGGCGAGGGCGCCACGACGGGAGAGTTCGGTGCCGTCCCGACCGGGGACATCGTCATCGTTTCCCTGTTGTACGCCAACGTCGTTCCGGTTGTAGCCCAATATGGAGACGCCCTCGCGGGCAAGGTCATCGTCGACATCAGCAACCCGTTCAATTCCGCGGCCGACGGGCTCGCCATCCCGCATGACACCTCGGTCGCGCAGGAAGTTGCCAAGGCGGCTCCGGCCAGCGCCAGCGTGGTGAAGGCATTCAACACAATCTTCGGCGTCGTTCTGGCCCAGGGCCGACCGCTCGACGTCTTCATCGCCGGCGACGACGCGCGCGCCAAGAAGGCCGTGGCGGAGTTCATCGAGAGCCTCGGGCTACGCCCGCTGGACGTCGGCGGCGTGAATATGGCGCACTGGCTGGAAGGAACGGGCCTGGTCGTGATGGGTCTCGCGCGCCACGGGGTGGGGAACTTCGACTTCGCCCTCGGCACCGCCGTTCCCGGCTGATCACCCGGGCTTACGGACCTCGACGAGCAGCCGCGTGGAGTGCGCGACGAACGGCCCCTCGGTCTCGATGTGTTCGTGGAGTTCGCGCAGCCGGTTCCGATAGCGCTGCACGGTGAAGCCCGGCACCGTCCAAATCACCTTGCGTAGGAAGTAGACGACGGCGCCGACGTCGAAGAACTCGGCGCGCAGCCGCTCCATGCGCAGGTCCACGATCTGCAGGCCCGCGGCCTGTGCCTGCGCGCGCACGGTGTCGGGATGCAACTCGGCCCATATCTCTGGGCGCGGCGCAGTGAAGTACTCGACCAGCTCGCGCACCGTGGCGGGCCCGATGTGTTGCGCGAAGTAGGTGCCGCCCGGCCGCAGCACCCGACGGATCTCCGTCCACCACACGGAGATCGGATGGCGTGTGGTCACCAGGTCGAACGCTTCGTCAGCGAACGGCAACGGCGGTTCATCCCGAGTCGCCACGAGCACCACGCCGAGCGGATGCAAGCGTTTGGTTGCCAGGGCCGCGTTCGGCGGCCAGGTCTCCAGCGCCGCCATCGTGGGCGGAAAAGGTCCCGCGCCGGCCAGTACCTCCCCGCCGCCGGTGTGAATGTCCAGCGCGGCCGACACCGTCGCCAAGCGGCTGCTCAGCAACCGCTGGTAGCCCCAGGACGGCCGTTCCTCGGTTGCGCGGCCGTCGAGCCAGGAGAAGTCCCAGCCGTCAACGGATACCGAATCGGCTTCGGCCACCAAATCTTCGAATGTTCGAGACATCATTGCCTTCTCGTCAAAGTGTCGAGCGAACGTCCTGGAAGCGATCGTAGGCATGCTCGACACAATGGCAATGGCCGCTGAAACTCTAGGTAGTGGCGAACGGGTATGGGAGCAATCGCGGAGGGTCGAAGGTGACGAGACACGCGAGTTATGTCATCGCCTCCACTCCTCGTTCGGGCAGTTCACTTCTGGCCGCCGGCCTGGTGGCGACCGGAGTTGCCGGGCGGCCCGAGGAGTACTTCACGCCCGACCACATTGCGTCCTACAAGGAAGATTTGAACCTTCCGGCGAATTGCTCGTGGAACGAATATCTGGCGAAGGTTATGGCGTTCGCGACGACGGCCAACGGTGTTCGAGGCGTGAAAATCCATTGGCGCCATGTCGTTTCGCTAGCGCAAGCCCTGGATGTGCCTGGCGATACGGGAGGTGTTCTCGAAAAGCTTTTCCCTACAGCAGTTTTCGTCAATATCGTCCGTGCTGATCGGCGCGCGCAGGCCTTATCGCTGTTTCGCGCCGAAGCGACCGGCGAGTGGTTTCGTTCGCACGGCGCGTCGGCAAGTGTGCGCCCGTGGGGGCTCTATATGGCTCGGCGCGCTCCCGGCGAGGCCTCGGCCGATCTCACCGGCGTCGCGCCGACATACGATCAGATTATCGAGATAGAGCGCAGACTCGATGCCGAACAGGCAGCGTGGATCGATTACTTCACCACTCGGCGTCGTGAGATTTTGACGGTCCAGTACGAAGACCTCGACGCGAATCATCCCGGTGAGATTGCGCGAGTTCTGCAGTTCCTCGGCGCCGATCCCGCGCACGCCGTCGGCTTGCCCAAGCCGCCGCTCGACCGTCAGTCCGACCACATCAACGAAAGCTGGCGGCGACTAATTGACCGGCAGCAGCGCGAGTTTCGCGGCTCCTAAGCAGCGTCGATGTTGGGATCGGTAGCACAACCTTCGGTGTGCACTTACCGCGACGAGATCATTCGCCCCGAGGGAGTTCCCATGAGGATTGCCGCCATGGCACTTGCCGGTCTTATGGCCGGCGCATCGCTCACCGCGAGCACCGCCCACGCCGACGTGATGGCCGGGCCGGGGCCGGCCCACATCTATCCGCTGCAGCCCCCGCCCGGTCCCGTCGTCAACCCCGATCCGGTAGTGGCGGTGCAGGACTTTCAGCGCCACATCTCCGATCTGCACGACAACTGGGACACTCTGAGCCCGGATGAGCGGAATCAGCGGCTGAAGGCCCTACAGCAGGAGGCCCCCATGGTCGAGGCCGAGACTCGCAATCTGCCGCCGGGTCAGCAGCTGCAGGTCGAAGGCATGCTCTTGTCGGCGATGTTTCAGCTGACTGATCTTCTGCGGCGCATGCGATAACTGCGGTGGAGCCGATGACGGGAATCGAACCCGCGTATTCAGCTTGGGAAGGCATTTCCACACGCGAACGGGTGTTCGGAACTGCCTGGTCCGAGCAGCCTAGGGCAAACGCGAATTGCGACACTAGCTGCAGGTTCTTGCTTACCGCGTACGCCTACGGGTCGGACCGAGTCCGCCTACAGTTCGCCTACGTACAGGGGACCGTTAGGGGACCAAATGACCGGGTTACGAACATGGCGCGGGGCCGCGCGTTCTCGTAAGCCGACCCCTTGTCGGTGGCGGCTGGGACGATAGAGGCGTGAGTGAGCAGCGCGAAGACCCCGAAACGGGCGAGGCCGACGAGCCGGAAGTAGTGACCAGCTGGAAGAGCCCGTTCGGCGTTGAGAGAGATAAACGCATGGCCGAACTGACGGCGATGCCTGGCTTCCGGCTGCGCAACGACATAGACGCGCTCAGGCGCGCTGGGCACGTTATGTCCAAGAACGCCGATGAACTGAACAAGCACGCGGCGAAGTTCCTGCAACGGCGGACGATGGCTCGCGACACCACCGATGAATACGCAGACGAACTGGTTCGGTACCTGCACAACTACCTCACGTCGGTCACGTCGCTGATCGACTCGCAGCGGGTTGTGATGCGGCACTGCTGGGGTAACGGTTCGGAGTTCGAGACGGGCGCGTACAGGCAACACGTCAAGACGTCATTCGGCACGGGTGAAGCGGAGTTCATGAAGGATCTTCGGAACTACTGCACGCATCGCTCAATTCCCCTGCCAGGCATCAGCACTAACTTCTCCTGGGTTCAGGGTGGACCAACAATCATGGAGAACAAGCTGACGCTGGACCGCGACAAGCTCCTTGATTGGGACGGTTGGACAGCGCCCGCGAAGGGTTACCTGCGAGCCAAAGACGAGAGGTTCGACCTTCTACCGGTTCTGTATAGCTACGTCACTACCGCAGCGGAGTTCTACGACTGGTTCGTGAACGAGATCACGGATCGTAACGCCGATGACATTGCTGAGTTCAACAAGGCGGTGGACGACTATAACGAGTGGTACCGGGAAGAAATGGGCATGAACACGGAGGGATACCGCAAGCTCTTTGGTCCGCCCGATGGAGGCAGTCAAAGTCAGCGGCGTGGCCAGCGCCAGCAACCGAAGCGGTCGACGAAGCGACAGCGCCGGAAAAGGTGAACTCCCAGGACCAAAAATCGGGTACGAAAAACGCGCCCGGCACGACTCACCGCACCACTTGCTCGCCCGCGTAACCGTATGCCTCGCCCTTGGGTCTGCGGTGCGGCCGGGGCCGACCGACCCCGCTGATGGGCGGGTCCACGCGTGGTGCGCGGGGCATGTAGATGCCGCCCTCGCTCGGTGGCCGGCCATTGAGGCGCGGAGCGACCGGCCCCGGTCCCCAGGAGAACTCGGTGCTCTGGTCACCAGCCTGCTCGCAGTGGAGCTGGAGCGGGTTTTGCGGCCCGCAGCCCGGCGGCTCGGGCAACGGCGGGTCGCGCCACGGCTCGGGCGCGCGGGTGTACTCGGCCATATCTACGTCTCAATCGTCGTCGGTGGGGTGTAGGTGAGGTTCTCGGTGATCTGGGCGACGACCGCCGCGCCCCGGTGCCGGGTGCCGACGCCGAACCCGCGAACGTAGAAGCTGTCCTGTAGCGGGTAGGGGCCGTGACCAGGGATGTGTCGCAGGCCTTGATATGCCGGGTTGACGTGTTCGCGGAAGCCGACCGGATTCGCATCGCTGTTCGGCCCGCCGGTGGCGACCACGGCGGTGTAGTAGCGCGGCACGTAGTTGCTCTGGATGACGAGCGCACCGCCGTAGCTGCCCCACACCTGCAAGCCGTTGTACTCGGCGTTGGGGATGGGGCCGTGGATGGTCTCGTTGCTGATCCACGCGGGCATCAGCGCCGAGGGGATAAAGTCCCACTTGGGCGTCTGGCCGGTGCGGTACTCAACTCCGGCCTTCCAGGACGACATGAGGGATGCATCGAAGTCCAACGGGTTCAGCAGTATCACTAGCTGCGTGGCGGGGTGCATACCGTAGCCGTGTTCCTTCACGTGGTGCAGCATGTTTTCGACGTCAAGCGCATCGAGAACTGTTGAAGCCGTGGTGAGGTAGTGCTTGTGGTCCCCGGCGAACGTGACGCCGAGGTAGGGCGGCGGGACCATGCCGTCACCGTTCCACAGGCCGTAGCAGGTATGGCCCCACTCGTTGAGCTGCGTCGCTGGGTTGAACAGCCGGTTCATCACTGTGCCGGTCGTGAGCTTGTTGTCGGCTTCGAACACGCGGGTCACATGTGCGGTGATCTGCTCGGCGGTGGCCTCGCGCAGGAACTTCCAGGTGAACGAGGTCCGCAGGTCCCAGTCCTTGAACGAGTAACCGAGCTTGAGGACATCAGCCGGTGGCCGGATTGCTTGCGGGATGCCGAATTCGGTGGCCTCCTCGAAGCTGTCGGACGTGTAGCTCTGTGCAATCGCGTCGGCGACGTTCACCGTGCGGTAGCTGAGTAGGTCCGTGACGCTCTTGCGTTCGACGTTCCAGAGTTCCAGAACATCTTGTAACTCCGACCAGACCTCGTTGAGGTCCACGCCGTCGCTTGTCATATTGACGAGTACGTCGCCACGCGTTGAAATGCCCTTGGCCATAGTCGTTCTCACCATCCTAAGTAGTCTTCTCCGGATCGAAGCTACGCCTGAAACACATTGCGCCGCTGACCCAAAGTCGCGGCGTGGCGATACACGGCGGACCGAGGCGAGGGGAGGCTATTCGGAGTAAAGTCGAAGCGACACAGGGAGGTTCGTTCCTATGGCTAGATCGACACAGACCCCGCCGAACGGGGTGGGACTGTCGTCGTTGCTGACAATACGTGGTCGGCGGGGTGCTCACGAGTGGGTCACGACCGTGCTCGGCGTACCGGTCACACTGAATTTTGTCCGCACCGCCGCGACTAAACGCCAGATACCGAGCCGCGAAGTCGGCGGAGCACTGATGTTTTCAACGCAAGATTTGTTCGACTGGGCGGTTTCACTATCAGAGAGGACCGCATCATGACGACCATCGATCCCCAACGGCGCCAGCAGTTACTCGCCAAGTATCCCGCGATGAGCAACGCGTGGCCGATGAACCCACGCGTCAACACGCAAGTGCACGCTATCGACCGCGCCGAGCAGATCATCCGCCGGGTGTGGCAGAACCTCGCCCCGGCCGATGCGGTTCTCGCACGGGTGCCGGCTTTGGCCGAGTGGGCCGACGCTGCGGCGGCTGAGTTCCATCGACGCGAAGGCGAGGCTAGCCGGGAACGAGCGCTAGGTTTGCGGCCGTCGTTGTACTACGACACGCATGACACCGAGTACGACCCCGATGCGATGTACGAGCAGGGCGTGGTGAAAGTCTGGCGTTTGGGCGACAACTACGTCACCGTTGTCCGTGACCGTTGGCATGACGCGCCGAACCGGCGGTTGACCACAACCGGGTACTTCGCGAGCATGGTGGACCTTGAGACGAGTAATGACTACCGCGACGGGGATTGCGGCCCGCGCTGCGACGTGCAGCTGGCCGAATCGTGCACCGCGACAACACGGCTTATGCCGGTGGATCGGGGCACGTTGATCGTGTTGCTGCGGTGGTGCTGGGCATGTGAAGACGTGGCCTGCAAGATTGCCGCCGAGACATACGAGACCAACGCGAAGATCGCAGAGTTCGAGGCCTGCGAGGACTGGCCACCTGCCGACGGCGCTCCCCGCTAACACACGCAAAACTTTTCGGGCGGGTACGCGACGGGAAGGGTACTTTAAGAGTCTGTAGTACCGGCCCGCTCACGCGCCCGTAGAGAGCGGAAGTCCGTGGACGCAAAACACCTGTAGGAACGGAGTTTTAGGAGCGTCCATGGACGAGGGCGGCGTTGTCGACCCACTTAAGGTACCCAACCTCACGGAGCAGCGGCTGTTCGAGAGGCTCTCGGCATTAGGGTTTCCAGTCACCCGGCGCAGCATCAAACATGCGGTACTGAACCGCGAGATTGTGCCGACGCAGATTAGCGGTAAGAACTGGTTCAGCGTGCGCGACGGGCTCGACTGGATCGAATCACGCAAGCGCCCCGAGCCGACCAAGTTCATCGGCGTGAACGCGGGCCGCGTTCCCATCTCTGCCAAAAGTTGATCACCCGCAGCCGGCTTGGCGGGCGGCTACGGGTGACTTCAACGACCACTTGCGGATGGACGACCTCCGTGGTGACTAGCACGAAAGGCTGGAGATGACTATACCCGCCGGGCGTGGCGATGGAAAAGCCAAGCAGCGCAGCGATACTGGCGGTATTGTCGTTGTCTGGCCCGATGTGCGGGGGTTGCCGAACGCCGAAGCTGCAGAGGTATACGCCAAGGCCGGTGTGCCGATTGTGCCAGTGCGGCCGGGCACGAAGAACCCCGGCAGCTATCTCGGCAATGGGTGGCCGCAACAGGCGACCACCGACCTCGACACCGTGCGCGCATGGTGGCGTCGGTGGCCTGACGCGGGGATCGCGATGCACGTCGGCGGCGCTCAGCTTCTCGTCATAGACGTAGACAACCCCGACAACGTACCGGCGTGGCTGTGGCCGCTGCTTGAGCGGGCGGTGTTCCGCCGCACCACGACCGACCCCGCGAACAAGCGCGGGCACTACATCTACCGGCTTCAGCCCGGTGAGCGGTTCGGCGGTGGCCTCGGCAAGCTCAAGCCGCCGAAGGGGAAAGGGTGGGGCGAGGTCCGGTGCTACGGCGGCGCGATAGTCCTCGCGCCGTCTATCCACCCTCGCGCCTCCGAGGGCGGCGCGTACTCGGGTGGGCCGGATGAGCCGATACCGTACGTGCCCGATGAGATCACGGCGAAACTCAACGCCGCGGCCGACCCGTACATCCACGAACCGCTGACACTGGCCGAGTCGGACGCGCAGGCTGCTGCGTTCCTGGATGCCTACGCGGCCGACGCGGAACCGTACGCGCTGAGGCCGATAGTTGCGGCGTTCGACCCGACGCCGGGCGGTCGACACGACAGCATGTGGTCCGCTGTGTGCTGGGCGCTGCGGGAGGCCAAGGCTGGGAGGTTCCCGGCTCAGCGCGCGGTCGATGAGCTACGCGGACGCTGGAGTGCCGCGTTCGATGGTCCCGGCCGGGTGGCGGACTCCGACGAGTTCAACCGTATGGTGCGCGATGCGGTAGCAATTGCCGATGCGAGCGATGCTGCGGCGCTGCAAGAGCGAGCGGGCGGGTTCGCCTGCGCCGAGAACTTCAAGCTGGCCCAACGTGCACTTGCGCCTGGAGGTCGGTGGCACCCCGACACACTGTGGCCGGCTGCAGAGAACCGAGCGAGCGAAGGTGACCGGCCGTCGTGGGCACCGGTGAATGTTGGGGCCGCGCGTCGTGGTATCGGGGCCGCGCCGCCAACAATTCTCATGAGGTCGGATGGCGCGTGCTTGTTCTACGCGGGCAAGACCCACTCTGTGCACGGCGAGTCGGAGTCGGGCAAGTCCTGGCTCGTTCAGTGCGCGGCGGCAGAGTCGCTACTGGCGGGTGACGCAGTTCTGTACTTGGACTTTGAGGATGAAGCGGGACCAGTAGGCGACCGGCTGATCTTGCTTGGAGTGCCCGCCGAGGTTGTGGACGACGCAACAAAGTTCGTGTACGTCCACCCTGACCAGTCGCCCACGACCGATGCAGAGCGCGCGGCCTTCGACGCGCTTCTGGAGCGAAGCTACGCATTGGCGGTGATTGACGGCGTGACCGACTCCATGGGTGTGTTCGGCCTGTCGACGAAGGATAACGACGACGTAGCCCGCTGGCAGCGGACGCTGCCCAAGGCGATAGCTCGACTGACCGGCGCGGCGGTCGTGTGCGTGGATCACGTGACGAAGGACTCTGACAGTCGGGGCCGGTTCGCTCTGGGTGGCCAACACAAGATGGCCGGTCTCAGCGGCGCGGCCTACCTCGTGGAGATGGAGCGGCCCTTTGCGGTGGGACAGGCGGGCCGTGCCAGCGTGCGCGTGGGGAAGGACCGGCCTGGTTTGATTCGCGGCTTAGGTGGCCGGTGGCGCAAGTCGGACCGCACCCAGCACGTCGCGGATTTGTACTTGGATTCGACGGACACGGGCCGCGCGATTTGGTCGCTGGACGCACCGGGCGACGCTGGACACGCGACGGACGTTGAGGAGGGGAAACCCGGCGGGAAGAAGCGGGCCGACTTCCGGCCGACGTGGTTCATGGAGCAGATCAGCCGGTATTGGGAAGAGACGGACGAGCCCGACGAACGGACGAGCAACAAGACCGTTAACGCGATGTGCCGAGAGCGCAAGGAGCAAGGCAAGACTCAGCACCGTGATCTTTGGCGTACAGCGATTAAGGCATTGGTTGATGAAGGATTTGCAAAGACGGAAACCGGGGCGCGCGACAGCGAAATTCATGTCGTTGTAAAGCAGTACCGACAGATTGAAGACCCTTTGTGCGATCGGTATTCCGACGCGGCTGCAAACGGTGTTACCACCTGGAAGCACAAGTTGAGCGACCACGCGGAAGGCGACGAAACATGACTGCGCGGACTGCGCGACGACTGCGCGAAACCGCGCGGACGGCGCGGAGGGCGAGCGACTACGCGAACGACTGCGCGGACTGCGCGGCCCCCGTAGGGGCGCAGTCGCTCAGTCGCGCGGTCGCGCGGTCACCCGGCGCGGACCCTCCTGAACAAGATGAACACCGCGCAGTCGCCACGTCATTGGCTAAGGGAGAACTCATGAACGTCTTCACGCCGGTCGAACCGCCCTACGCCTGGCAGCCCCAAAAACGTTCGCGCCGTGGCCATCCCACTCGACCACGCCGCAACCCCAGACGCGAACCGTGGCCGATTGATTGCACACGGCCGGGCGAACGATGAACTGCAAACGGAGACAAGGAGTAACCGATGAATGCAAAGACCTATAAATCGCGATTGGACCATCCGCGCAGGTGTACCGCCCACCGCACAGACGGGCAGCCGTGTATGCGGTACGCCGCGCGCGGGGCGAACGTGTGCCGGGTTCACGGCGGCGCCGCACCTCAAGTCGTCGCCAAAGCGCGCGAACGGCTCGCGCTCGCCGCCGACCGGATGGCCCGCGAGCTACTCGGAATCGCCGCTGGCGCAGAGTCGGAAGCGGTGAAGCTGGCTGCTGTGAAGGACGCTCTCGACCGCGCGGGCCTCAGCGCCAAGCAGTCCGTCGAGCTGTCGGCGAAGGAACCCGAGCCGTGGGAAGAGCTCACGCTCTCCGTGGTGCGCACGAGCCGGGAGGATTGGCTACGTCGGCGCGGACTACCGCCCAAGGGACCGACCGCCCCGGCAGCACCTCCGTTGGAGGTCGTGGACGCCGAGCTAGTCCCCGAGCCCGACGAGCGCATCGCGCCGCACGCTAGCTCCACCGGAGCCACACGCGACGCCGACGACCGGGGCGACGAACCCGCCGGCACCCCCGCAACGCCGGGCCGGCCACCTAGCCGCGCGCTCGTTCCCTTGGAGGACGCGACCGCGGAGGTGGCCCGGGCCAACCGTGCAGCGCGGGCCGCGCGTGGAGGACGTGCGCGGTAGACGAAGTTTGTACCGAGCTTTGTAGCAGCTGGCGTAGCTTTATCCCCGTAATCAGCTACGCCGCTGGTCAGCGGCTTGTGGGAGGGAGAAGTATGCGAGTCGTCGCGTACGTAAGGGTGTCGTCGGCTCACCAGGCCGAGGCATACGGGCCGGAAGTGCAGCGCGCCGCGATACGGAAGTGGGCCAAGGCGGGCGGGCACAAGGTCGTGTCATGGCAGACCGACGTAATCAGCGGCGCGTCGGAGTTACGTGACCGGGCGGGGTGGTGCGAAGCAGCCGCCTTGGTCAAGAGCGGAAAGGCCCAGGGGGTCGTGGTCGCGCGGCTTGACCGCCTGGCCCGTGACGTCATGGTGCAGGAACTGTTGCTACGCAAACTATCTGACCTGGGCGGCATCGTGCTGTCCACGCGCGAAAGTGAGGACGAATTGCTCAACGGCGAGTCGAAAGACCCGAGCCGCAAGCTGATTCGCGTGATTTGCGGCGCGATCAGCGAGTACGACCGCGAGATGACCGTGGACCGGCTCGCGGCAGGGCGGCACGCCAAGGCCGCTCGCGGCGGCTACGCGCACGGTGCGCTGCCTTACGGCTACCGCACGGTCAAGGGCAAGCTCGTGCCAGTGCCCGCCGAGCAGCGCGCTTTGGCACGCATGAAAGAGCTAGCGGAGCAGAGTGCGTCTACCCGTGAGATTGCGCGCGTGCTCGCCGCCGAAGGCCACCCGACGAAGCGCGGCGGCCAATGGTGCGCGGCCACCGTCGCACGGATTCTGCAGCGCGCCAAAATGAGCGGGGCCGCAGCATGAGCCCGGCACGGCGGTTAGCCGACGGGCGGGATGGTGTCGTGTACAGCCCGCGCAGCGAGTGGGGCTACTACAACAACGGGCACGAGGTCCGCGTCATGCTTCCCGGCGACCCGTACACCGGCCGCATCGGCACAGTCCAGCGCACGTTCCTAGACGACGGCGGCGACATGGTGCACGTCGTGCTCTTTCCCGGCGAGCCCGGCGACTATCCGCCCGGTCCTCACCAGACGGCCTACTACTTCACCGACGAGCTGAAGTCAGCCGAAGTCGGCACCGCAACGACGAAGCACCTATTACCAGAACAGGATTGACGAATGGCAAGTATCCAGAAGCGCGTCCGCAGCAGCGGGACAACGACTTACGTCGTGCGGTGGTACACCCCAGATGGCGCCCAGCGCACAAAGGGTGGGTTCCGCACCCGCAAGGACGCGAAGGCGTTCGCATCGAAGGCGGATACGGCGGCATTGACGGGCATGGATTTCGACCCGGGCAAGGGCAAGATGCTGTTCCGCGACGCGGCGGCGATCTGGCTGGAGTCGCGGAAGGCCGACACCCGTAACAACGCCGCGAACCACCGTTACGCCCTCGCCCCTGCCGCAAGCCGTCGCGGCGACGGCAAGACCCTCGGCATCGACGCCGTGTTCGGCAACTACCCGCTGAACAAGATCACCCGCGAGTACATCCAGGAGTGGGTCAACCGGCTCACCGGCGCGGGCAAGAAGCCGAGCACCGTCCGGCATGCCTTTTGGACCGTGCGGATGGTCTTGGAGCAGGCCGTGGTCGATGGCCGGCTGGCGAAGAGCCCCGCCGATTATGTAAAGCTGCCGAAGGAGACCGGCACCAAAGGCGGCAAGGTCGGCGAAGTCGCCGACCGAGCGATGTTCCTTACGCCGGTGCAAGTTTCGGCGCTCGTCGACGCGACGCCTTGGCCGTACAACGTCCTGGTGCACGTCGCCGCGTGGGCGGGTCTACGCGCGGCCGAGCTGGACGGGCTTACCGTGGGCAACGTCGAATTACCCGACCCGCCGCTCAACCCGAACGTCCCGGCGAAGCCCGGCGTGCTGCGAGTCGAGCAAGCCGCGCGGCCCAACGGGTCGGTAGTCCAGTACGGCCCGCTCAAGACTAAGCAGAGCTACCGGCGCGTGCCGTTGACCGCGGAGACGACCGCGTTGCTGCGGGACTACCTTGCCGAGCATCCGCGAGGGAACGAACCCGACGCCCCGCTGTGGCCCGCGATGGTGCTCACCCGGCCCCGGCCTACCGGAGTGCGGGCGACGCCCGCTGAGCCGGGAGCGGCCCGTACGGGTGTGGAAGAGCCAGCGCCGAGCACCACCGCCAAGGCGCGTGCGCGGCGGCAGGCCGACGCCCTGGGCGAACTCACCGTGAAAGAGGCGGAGAAGCGCTTGGTGCTCGACTGGACCCAGCTGCTACGGCACGGTGCCTGGTACAAAGCCGTCTACAGACCGGCTGTGCTGCGGGCTAACAGGCTTACCCCGACCGCGAAGCTGTCCGCGGACCAGTCGTTCCACTCGCTTCGGCACACGTACGCGAGCCTGTGCCTCGCGGCTGGCATCCGGCCCATCGACATCGCGGAGCTCATGGGCCACCGGGACGTCAAGACGACGCTCACCGTCTACGCACACCTGATCAACACCGACGACCACACCGGCAACATGGCGGCGCTCGGCGCGTTGGCGACCCCGGCTCCGACGCCGAGCTACGGCAACGTTATCCCGCTGCACGGGTAGACCGTCATGGAGCGCCCGCGTCGCGTAGCGCTTGGCTTACAGCCGAGACGGCGTCCTCGATCGCCACGTGCTCCCAGACGCGGATGACGGTCCACCCGGCCTCGGTCAAAATCCTCGTCTGCTCCAGGTCCCGCTGCGCATTCTTAGCGAGCTTCGGCAGCCAGTACGAGTTGTTGGACTTCGGCGGGCGTCCGTGTTCCGGGCACCCATGCCAGAAGCACCCATCCAGGAACACGGCCAGTCGGTAGCGAGTAAACGCGACGTCGGGCCGGATGATGCGGCCCTCGGCGCGAATGGGGTAGTCCTTTCGGAACCGGAGCCCCCGGGCGTGGAGGGCGCTACGCAGCTCAAGTTCGGGGCGCGTATCCGTCCGCCGTATAGCTGCCATATTGCGAGAACGCGCCGGTGACGGCCCTATATCTACCGAACCAGGCTCCGGTACCGGCGCGTCATTCTCGGGTCCGCCGAACACAGCCCGTACGGTACTGCTTGAGAAACTGTCCCCGTTGTCACCTACCCTAACTACGATCGAACACATGTTCGTAAACGGGCTGCAACAACGGGGGATGGAAGGAGCAAGTCAGCCGATGGGACGTCGCAACGTAGCTGACGGCAACGACGCGATTGAAGGCGCTCGACCGTATCGAGTCGCCAGCTTCTTCGCCGGTATCGGCGGATTCGATCTAGGTTTCGAGCGCGCGGGGATCGAGACCACCTGGCAATGCGAGAAGAAGTCGTTCTGCCTAGACATCCTCGCCAAACACTGGCCCGACGTTCCTCGGGCTGACGACATCACGAAGGTGGTTCCTGATGACATCCCCGAAGCGGAAATCTGGGCGGGCGGCTTTCCCTGCCAAGACGTCAGCCTCGCCAGAATGGGCCCTCGCAGTGGACTTAGAGGAAAGCAGTCGGGGCTCTTCTACGACTTTGCGCAACTTATTGGAGCGCGTCGCCCCGAAATTGTCGTCCTCGAAAACGTTGCGGCACTCCTCTCTTCCCACGACGGAAGAGATTTCGCAGTCATCATTCGGACGTTGGCCGACTTCGGGTATGGCGTGGCGTGGCGAGTACTTGACAGTCGCTACTTCGGCGTCCCCCAAAGTCGCTCTCGAGTCTTCATTGTCGGATCTCTTGGAGACGCGGAAACCGCCGGCTCGATACTTTTTGAGCCCGAATGCGGCGACCGGGATGCTGAGGCGCGCCGACCGGATGGGTCGAAACCTGTTTCCCCCTTTGCGGTCCGCGTTGGAAATCCTAAGCAAGGGTACGTAAAGAAGCTGGCGCATTGCCTCTACGCTGAGTCCGCTCGCCATACCGGAACCGATTGGTCTCGTAACTACGTGTCGTATCCGGAGGGGGCCGTCCGGCGGCTGACGCCATTGGAAACCGAGAGATTGCAAGGCTTTCCGGACAACTGGACTATGCCGACGCACGAGATGCCGAGCCAGGACACACTTGAATCAGCGAGATACCATGCGTGCGGCAATGCGGTTTCTGTACCAGTCGCCGAGTGGCTTGGTCATCGAATCGTCGCTGCGCTCAGCGCCCGTCGCGAAGAATCTCAGACATCGACCTTGAAGGTGAGGCCAAGGTCCGCATAGAGACGCTTGAGGTAATCAACGCTTGGGCGCAGCTTCGGATTCTCGGGTAGCCACTCGGCCGGAACTTGTGTGCCCTCGACAGCGATTCGGGCTCTACTTTCATCGTCGATGAGGTCAGCGAGAGTCGTGAATCTCAGGTAGTAGCCCTCGCCTTCCTTCCGAATCGCGAGAATGCCGGCATCGAATGCCCAATGGTGCAGCTTGCAAAGAGCGATACCGTTCTGGACAACGTCGAGGTCGTGTTGACTCCAAGCGAGGATATGGGCGGCGTCGATACCTGACCGAATGCCGCTGATGCCTCCAAGCTGCGCGCCGCAAAAAGCGCACCTGTTGCGGTATGCCGCGCGCACCTCTCCGCTGAACTTCCGACCCGATGCACCGCGGTCCTTGGCCAAACGATATTGGTGCGCGGACCGGACGGTGACCTCATCCGGGGCGTCTTCGCCTAGTTCATCGGGCGGCGGAAGTGTTGGCCCCGTTGGCGGAGCGATGCCGAGAAGGCTCTCAAGTGCTGGCAGAGGGTCAAAACCCGCCTGGTACGTAGAGCCGGGTGCGGTCGTCAAGCCGTTCATGATGTTGGTGACGATTGTGGTGAGTTGCCGACCGATACCCTCGCCGCTGGCCAGGTAATCCTGGTGACTCTTCACAAGCGCGGGAAGTCCTGCAGGCAGTAGCCCGGCTTGGTCGTAGACAGCCTCTACGCGGCTCCATCTCGCGGCAACGCCAATGTCGCCCACGTGGCCCTGATTGGCGACGGTGATGAACGAAGGATCGAAAGTCACTAGGTCAGCGACGCCGCTGAATTCGCTCTCCGTGCCGAACCCGACGTCAGTGATCGTGTATTCCTTCGCCCTGATGATCGGCAAGGTGGTGGGCGTGTTCCGAAACGCACGCGTGGGGTCCGGTAGGAGCAGCATGGGCGCGACGATTCGCGATATCTGGATCGGGTCGCTGAGCATTGAGCGGAGCCGCGGCTTGCCGCTCTCCGCCGGGTCCAGCCACAGACCGGTATCTCGGACGATGCCGTCCGGCCATCGCATGCTGAAGGTCCAGCCTTCAAGACCGAGGGCGTTGTACCCCGAATGGTTTCCAACGACTTCGTACTCGCCTCGGCCTCCCGAGGTGCGGAAGCCTATATGCAAGCCAACATTCCTTGTGCTGGTTCCCGAACAGCTACTCGTTCGCGATGGGATGCCAGTGTCTCACCTCACGAGGGCTGGGCAGCGGATTGCCCCAAGGTCGTGTTGCCCGGCCGCGCTGCCGGCCAGGCAGGGGACCGTTAAGGGACCACCAGCCTGCGAACGTGGGCGACACGGCGGTTATGCCCTGATCAGAATGGAGCCGATGACGGGAATCGAACCCGCGTATTCAGCTTGGGAAGCTGATGTTCTGCCATTGAACTACATCGGCGCGGTTGCCCAAGAAGGCTAGCACCCGGGCACTCAACCAGCCGCGACTGTCGAATGTCGACGTTGAATTGCGGCTATCCACGCAAATTTAAAATGCTCACATTTATTCTTTCGTTATCATGCCGTAATGTGCCGTGGGTGGGCCGGCACAGATTAGCCAAGAAGCGGCGCAAGTCGCCGGTTGTCCTGGCAGCGGTGCTGGCACCTGCCGCGGTGTTCTTCGCGGTGGGCGCAGACGTCGGCCCGATTGCCGCGCCGGCGGAAGCCAAAGCCGTTATTGGTGACGTCGCACCGAGCCGATTAGAAATCGTCGCCGCGGAAGCGAACTTGCCGCGCAGCTGGGCGACCGCGGGTGCTCCCGATCGCCAGCCGATGGCATCCCGGTATCACGTTCGATCCCGCTTCTTGCCCGTCGGGCTCTGCGCGGAACAGGGCCTGCAAGTGCGCACCATCCTGGCGTCGCGCGCCATCAGCGCGACATTCCCGGAGATCCACGAAATCGGCGGTGTGCGTCCGGATTCGCTGCCCTGGCATCCCCTCGGCTTGGCGCTGGACGTGATGATCCCGAATCCCGAGAGCGCGCAGGGCATCGCGCTGGGCAATGCGATCGTCGCGTACGTGCTGAAGAACGCGAACCGATTCGGCATCCAGGACGCGATTTGGCGCGGCGTCTACTACACGCCCAACGGTGCACAAACGAGCAGGCTCGGCCACTATGACCACGTCCACATCACGACGACCGGGGGCGGCTACCCCAAGGGCGGCGAAACGTACCTCGCCGACTGAGCACGGGACTACTCAGCGGATAGGCTCGTCGCGTGCTGCTCTCCGATCGTGACCTCAGGGCCGAAATCTCCGCTGGCCGGTTGGGCATCGACCCGTTCGACGACACTCTCGTACAACCCTCCAGCGTCGATGTTCGCCTCGACAGCATGTTCCGCGTGTTCAACAACACCCGCTACACCCACATCGACCCCGCCCAGCAGCAGGACGAACTGACCAGCCTGGTGGAGCCCGCCGAGGGGGAGCCGTTCGTGCTGCACCCGGGCGAGTTCGTGCTTGGCTCGACCTTGGAACAGGTCGCGCTGGCCGACGACCTCGCCGGTCGCCTGGAAGGCAAGTCGTCCCTGGGCCGGCTCGGCCTGCTGACGCACTCGACCGCCGGATTCATCGATCCCGGCTTCACCGGTCACATCACCCTCGAGCTGTCCAACGTCGCCAACCTTCCCATCACGCTCTGGCCAGGCATGAAGATCGGGCAGTTGTGCATCCTGCGTTTGACCAGCCCGGCCGAACACCCCTACGGCAGTTCCCGGGTTGGTTCGAAATACCAGGGCCAGCGCGGACCGACACCTTCTCGCTCCTACGAGAACTTCATAAGAACTACATAGCTTCCGCGGGCTGCCCGCGCGGTCTTTCTAAGGAAGTATGTAGTAGTCGGGGTCGTTTCTTCTGCTCCGGGCATAGCTTGTGTTGCAACACTTTTGGAGTGGTTCGCTTTGGATATCGTGCTCGGGGTATCGATCGCGCCGACTTCGGTTCAGATGATCGTGGTCGAGGGCGAGAACGCCGACGGCGCCGTGGTCGAAGAGGATCAGTTTCCTCTCGCCGCCGCCGATGACACCCAACCCACAGCCGTTCCCGATCGGGTGATCTCCGCGATCCTCGGCACCCGCGAGGGTGCCGCCGAAGCCGGGCTGGAGTTGTCTTCGATTGGCGTGACGTGGACCGACCAGGTGCACGCAGCCGTGCTTCGCGACGCGCTGGCCTCCTACAAGCTCGAGAATGTGATGCTGGTCTCGTCCTTCCTCGCTGCTGCCGCACTTGGTCAATCCGTCGGCGGCGCAATGGGTTACGACACCACCGCGGTGCTGTTCGTCGAGCCCGACACCGCGACGCTGGCCGTCGTCGAGACCTCCGACGGGTCCATCACCGACGTCTATAAGGAACAGATCGTCGCCGAGTCCTATGACGAGGCCACCGCGCAACTCACCGGGATGATCTCCTGGCTCGACGAATTGGACATACCTCCCGGTGGCGTGTTTGTGGTCGGATCGGGTGTCGATGTGGGCCCGATCAAGCCGGCATTGGATTCCGCGACCTCACTGACCGTGAACGCGCCGGAAGAGCCCGAGACCGCCCTGGCCCGCGGGGCCGCGCTGGCATCAGCCAACGCGCCGCTGTTCGCGTCGTCGACCGCGGCGCTGGCCTACGCGCAAGACCCGGGCACCGGCGCCGTCCATCCGGGCGCCTGGCCCGAATACCTTGGCGTGACGTATCTTTCCGATGCGACGCTTGGTCGCGACGAGCTCGCCTACAGCCTGGTGTCCGACGACGACGCCGACGCGCCAACCGTCGTGATCGATCCGGCCGACTTGGGTGCGCCGGACGCAAGCGGACCTCGTCGCAGGCCGGTGCTATTGGTCGGCAGCGGAATGGCGGTGATCGCCATCAGCGCGGTGGTCGCACTGGAGATCGCACTGGCCATCGGCATCCGTACCACCAACGTCGCGGTGCAGCCCAGTCCCAACCAAAACCTCATCGCGCCAACACAACCGGCGCCCGCACCCCCGGCTGAGGCGTCCGTCGCCCAGCCGAAGATCGTCCTGCCCGCCCCCGTCGCGGCGCCCAAGCCGATGCGTCCGGCGTTGGCGGCACCGTTGCCGGCAGCCCCGGCTCCCGCCGCGCTCCCGCCACTGCCCGCGGCTCCTGCTCCGATTGCTCCGGCGGTCCCAGCTCCGGTCGTGGTGCCGATCCCGGTGCCCCAGATCCGCATGCCTGCTCCGGAATGGCTGATGAGTCCGCCGGTGATCCAGGCCCCGCCGCGACCGGTGCCGCCGCCTGTGGTGGTGCAGCCACCGCCGCCTGTGGTGGTGCAACAACCGCCGCCGGTGCACATCCCGGAGCCACCGGAGTCGGTACCGCAGTCACCACCGCATCAGACTCCTCCAGAATCTGGCCCGGGCGATGGCCACGGCGGTGGCCACCTTCCGCCTCCGGGTTCGGGTACGGGCGGCGTTGACGGGGGCGGTTCGGGTGGTCTTCCTGGTTCGGGTCCGGGAGGTCCTGGCGGCGGGCATGTTCCGCCTCCGGGTTCGGGTTCGGGTGGCGGCCACGGTTCGGGTGGTCCCACCGGTGGCGGTCCGTTCGGTGGCGGCCACGGTGGTGGCGGTCCCGTTGGCGGCGGACCCGTCGGTGGCGGCCCGGTTGGTGGTGGTCCGTCTGGTGGTGGTCCGTTCGGTGGCGGCCACGGTGGTGGCGGTCCCGTTGGCGGCGGACCCGTCGGTGGCGGCCCGGTTGGTGGTGGTC